>NZ_JBHVGZ010000076.1:22533-46603 GCF_042800355.1 Streptomyces sp. NPDC057623 | reverse complement strand
CTGCACAACCTCACCCTCGTCAGGTAGCCGAACAGCGCGCACGCCGACCACCCGCGCCCAGGCTGCGCCAAAGATCGTTTACGGGACAGCCCTTAGTTCTCGTACTTGATGGGCGGCCCGAGGCGAACGATGGTCGAGCAGTCCAGCTGCTGCTGATACTGCTGTGAGCCCTGCCGATACCAGAAACGGCAGCCTTTCAGCGCACCCTGGGGCGGACCGGTGACCTTGACCCGGGCGACGTAATAGATGTCGCTGCCGGACTTCGCCTTCACCTTGACCGGGTGGCCAGCGTAGTTCCTGGCCTTGAACAGGTCGGGCATGCCGCCTTTGCCGTCGGTGCGGGCGAACAGGATGTTCCCGTCCGTCTGATTGCCGTTGAGGGCCCGGTACTCGATGACCTTCAGCCCCTTGGGAACCTCGGAGAACTCCGCCTTGGTGATCTCCACGTCCTCAGCGGTCGTATTCCAGGTGAGCGGAAGGCCTGCCCAGTACTCCTCGCCGATCTGGGCATGCTCGTACCCGACGTCCCCAGCCGACTGCATACCGCCGTCGAGCGCGGAGCCCTCGCGGACCCCGCCTGCCGACGAGTCCGCGACTGCCCAGGCGGCACCAGCCAGGGCAACGGCGCAGAGTCCGGCAACGAGAATGATCCGTCGCTTAGAAGGAGTAGAAGACGCCCGGCTTGTCGGAAACAGGCCCATTCTTCCCCCAGATCTCATGCTTTGCGTCCCTGCGGTTTCCCGCCGTGATCTTCTGCTTGTGGTTCTTGTCGTATCCGGTGGTGACACCGAGCGCGACGCCCATGAAATTGACGGCGTTGCCGAACTTGCTCGACTTCTTCCTGGAGAGCTGGAAGTAGGTCCCCGGCTCCACCTTGGCCCTGTGGCTCCTGGGCGAGTTGTGGTAGTGACGCGATCCATCCTTGGAGGCGACGTCCTTGCCGAGCTTGCCGACCGAGCCGCCGGAGGGAACCTTGTAGCGGCCAGCTTCGATCGTGTACCAAGTGGCGCGGACCGTGCCGGAGCAGGTACGCGTGTGCTTGTACTTGTTGTACTCGATCGGCACCTTGTACTGGCGGGCGTAGTACGGGCCCTTGTTGGTATAGCCCGTCGACACGCCCGTCTCATGCGACACCTGCTTGCTGCCGCCGACCTTCCAGTCCCCGTTGCTGTTGACGGCGATGTCGATGCTGCTGTTCATCGTGTCTTCGTAGTCAAAGGACGCCTTTGCGTCCCAGTGCGCGTGTGCTTCACCGACCACCGTGTATTTGATCTTGGACGACTGCTTGTACCGCCACGTGTCGCACGTCCCCGAATCACGGGGCGTGATCTTCTCCCCGCTGATGTCCTTGCCGCCCGCCAGGTAGGGGTTGTAGTTGGCAGCGAGGGTGCTGCGGTCGGACTGCCACACCGGAGTCTTGTCGTCCGTTGCCGTCGGGTCGGCTTCCACCTGAGCGGCGAGGGTCCGCTTCTCCTGTTCCGGCGTGGGATCGTTCGCCGCGGCGTCATCGACCATGTTCGGCACCATCGGCACGCTGTGCCCGTCATCGACGGCCTCCGCCAGGGCGGCGGTCTCCTCGTTGCTCGCAGCGCGCAGGGTCGCGGACTTCGGCGGTACGGCGACCAGGGCGTCGACACCCAGGACGGAAACGCCGGACGAGGTGATACCGGACGTGGTGGCGTTGAGGTTGAGGGCGCCGCGGTTGTCGTCCATGGCTTTCTGCGCAGCCGTCGGCAGGGTCGACTGAAGCGTCAGGGACCAGGTGCCGTCGGCGGCGGTGGTCGCAGTGCCCACCACGGGTTCCTTCGCGCCGGCGGCTTCGTCGCTGCCGGCGACGACGTCGGCAGCGGTGACCGTGACCTGCAGACCGACCGCGGGCTGCCCGTTGCCGAGGGTGAACTTGCCGGTGACGGTGTTCGACGGCTGCGGTGCGGCAGGGTCAGACGGCTCCTGCGCAACTGGGACATCGCCCTCGTCGGTCGGCGGGGCGCCGAAGTAGGGCCGAACGCCGAGGTCCGGGTCGGCCAGGCAGGAAGCGGTGTCGGCCATGACGTCGCCGAGGACGCCGGTCCTCACCTCGTCGTTGATCCCGGTGAAGGGGCCGGTGGTGTACTTGCTGATGCGGCCGGTGGTGTCCGGGTCGTCGGTGAGGCTGAGGGTGTTGATGGCGCCGGGGCCGGGGCTCCACGCCTGCGTGACACCGGTCAAGCCGGTCTTGTCGGTGACGGGGGCGCCGATCGAGGTCGTGATGGCGCCCGGGGATCCCCCGGTCTCCAGGTAGGTCTGGTGGGCGATCGTGCCGTCGGTGCTCAGCGTGTAGATGACCGAGCCGACCATCCACACGTCCTCGGCGTTGAGGATCCCGGTCAGCCTGTTGGAACGCGGCAGTGTGGTGACGAGGCTGATGGTGCCGTCGCCGGTGGCCGGGGCGCTCTGCTCGAACACCTGCACCGTGTTGTCATCGTTGACGACGAAGATCCGCTTGCCGTTCGACCACACCCGCTTGGCGGTGCTCCAGTCGAACTTGTACGTCTTCGCCGCCGTCAGCAGCGAGCCGCCTGTGGCGGTGCTGTCCTTGTAAGCCTTCAGCGGCGCGTCACGATCGCTGCTGGAGATCTCGTAGATCACGCCGTTCGGCGCGGTGAACAGCTTGCTGGTGCCCGGTATCTGGGCGGTGAACTGCGTATCGAAGAAACTCGACTCGCCCGCTCTCGGCCCCCAGTCCATGTACTTGGACAGGGTGCGCTTCTTGGCAGGATTGGTGCTCGCCGGGCTCAGCACGTAGGTGCCGACCGACGAGATGCACGAGTCGTCCGCGGCGTACGCCGTGCTCGGCGCGATGGCCTGCGGGACAAGCGCGGCGGATGCGATAAGAGTGCCCGCGCATACGGCCCAGACGGCGCGCAGCGTGGATCTGCTGATGACATGCGGTGCCATGGTTCCCCCTGATCTGGTGCGTGTCGGCAGGGCGAGCTGGTCGGGCTCACCTGGCCTGGATCAGAACACGCTGGTCAAAGAACGAACCGGAACATCATTTTCCGGATGTGCTCGAGTTCGTTGAACAGCAAAACTCATGATCACCGAGTGAAGCAACGGTGTTGAGCTTCTTCTGAGCTGATCATTCGCCCACTCACGGCACCGACTCCCCGACGGGCCAGACCGCCACCCTGCTAAGCGAAGGGCACCCGGAGGTCTAGGACCGGCGCGATGTCGTCGACGCCGTACGGTCCGTCAACCGGACGGGCTGCCAATGGCGGTCGATCCCCTGCGGCTTCCCGCCCTGGAGTACTGCGCACCGGTGCTTCCGCAAGTGGCACGCCACTGGGGTCACCGCCAGGATCTGCGCGCCGAGCTGTACGAGCAGGTGCGGCTGAGGCAGGGCAAGAACTCGCGGTCGGTCACCGTGGTAGTGAACTCCCAGACAGTCAAGGCCGACGCCACCGTTCCAAAGGCGACGTCGGGCTACAACGCGAGGAAAAGGGCGACCGGGCGCAAGCGCCACCTCGCCGTGGACGTGCGAGGCCTGCCGGCGAGCACGCTCCGGCGATCCGTTTACAGCAATACACAGCCTTGACTGCCCGCCGCCCGTGTGGGGCGGCGGGCCGGGACAGGATCAGGGGGCGGGTTCGTAGGTCACGGTCTCGTGCGGGCAGCCCGAAGCCGCACCCTTCAAGGCGGCCCGTTCTCCCTCATCGACGGCCAGCGCCCACCGAAGCTTGGTGCCGACCCACTCGGCGAGGTACCGGCAGTGCCCGTCGACGGAGGGCGGCAGCCAGTCGGCTGGGTCCTGGTCGGACTTGCTCCGGTTAGAGCGTGCGGTCACGGCGACGAGCGACTGCTCGGCACCCTGGTCGTTGGCATACCGCTCCCGGCGCTGCGGGGTCCAGGATGACGCGCCGCTGTCCCAGGCTTCGGCGAGGGGCACCATGTGGTCGATGTCGAGGCCGGACGCCGACGTCACGACGGTAGCGTCGTAGTACGACCACCAGCTCCCACCGGTAAGGCGGCAGCCGGGCCCGATGGTGGGCGGGTCGACCGCCTCGTGGATGAGGACCTCGGCCCGGGTGTTGCAGCCGTCGGCTGGATCGTCGCCGCCGTTCCAGTGGCGGAACTTGTTCCGGTCGTAGCCGTCGCGGGACTCGGTGGCCACGGGCAGGACGGCGACAGCTTCGGTCAGGGGCAGGGTCTCCGCGGCGTGGGCCGGTGCGGGGACGATGGCGGGCAGGACGCAGAGGGCGGCGGCAGCGAGGCCGCGCTGGACAGCGTTGACCATGTGCCGTTGATAGCCGTACGGAAGAGGCGTGTTCAGCGGTTACGTCCAGGCGCCCCCCATGTGAGTGGAAAGGTCATACAAGAGAAACGAATCGCCGCGCCCCGAAACGGTGGGGTGGTTGTGAACGTCATAGCGGTCGCCGCAGACGAGGTGGCTCCCTCGCCCGTCCGGCTGCGGCTCGACACGCGCTCCTACGAAGGTCAGGGCGATGCATCGGCAGCCGGGACGCCTTCCAAAGGAAGGTGATCGCGGTGGTACTCCGACTCCAACCAGTCCCCCCGCACGAAGACCGGTCGCGACATCCGCACGCCACCGACCTCCTGTGAACGCAGAAGAGCCTGCGACAGATGGATCGTCTTCGAGGACGAGGCCGGTCAGTCGCTGACGCCGCCGCGTGCCAGGTCCTGGGGCCGCAGGGGCTGCACCCCGGTAGTCCGCGTGCGAGGTCGGGGCTCGGGCCGGGTATCGATGGCGGGCATGACCTGTTACAAACCTGGCGAGCGGTCCCGGCTCTTCTACTCCGTCCGCGAGTACACCGGACGCAACGGCTGACGCGACTTCCGCGACCTGCTGATCCGCGCCCGCATCCAGCTCGGCGGCCCGATCGTCCTGGTCTGGGACAACGTCCGCCTCCACCTGACCAAGTCCTTGCGGTCGTTCATCGACGCGAACGCCTCGTGGCTCACCCTGTTCCAGCTGCCTACCTATGCACCGGACCTCAACCCGCAGGAGGGCATCTGGTCGCTGGTCAAGCGTGACATCGGCAACCTCGCCGCAGCTGACCTCGGCGAGGTGACTCGCGCCCTCAAGCGCCGACTCAAGCAACTCCAGTACCGGACGGAGACGATCGACGGCTGCCTCGTGGGCACCGGCCTGTCCCTGACCGCGCAATCGTCAGAAGCTGCCGAAGAAGCGGTGCCACCAGGTGGGGCGCTGAACATGCCAGGGCAGCTGGCTCGGCCCGGCGTAGTCGCACTCCAGTAGCTCCTCGGGAACGATCGCGTACCCGAGGTTAGCCAACGTCCCCTCGACCTTGTCCAGATCCCCAGCGTCCAACTCGCCCTCGGCTTGTGCTTCCCCGGTGCCCAGGAAGGCGCCGGGGTTGTCGGCGCAGACCAGCGCCAGGGAGCCAAACTTGCTCACACAGACAACGATCCGGATTCCGCACACAGTCGCATCAGCTGGCACGGTGATCCGCCCGTACTCACTGGAGTCCTGCGTGTCCCGTTCGCTGACGCATGGCGCGGCGAAGTCGTCCTCAAGTCGCGCCACGAGGACGTTGAACAGCGCGCCGATCTCACCACGGTCGTAGTCCCGGGGCCGCTCCAGCCACTTGGGATCATCGAGCTCGCGCAACAAGGCCACCGTTTCTTTGTGCTCCGTCACGCGCAGATCTTGGCGGATCAGCAGCAGACCTCGCCAGCCCGACATCACTCATTCAAGTTAGTAGTGCTCTGTCTGGAAAGGTTCACCGGCTTGGTTGGCACGTCTAGCGTGCTCCCATGAACGATCACGGTGTTGCTCACGGTTTCACGTCGGTGGACACGCAGCCCCGGCCCGCTGAGTGGGTTCAGGTCCTGGACCGGCTGAGTGCGGAGCCGTTCTACGCCGCTTACAAACAGCGGTTGCAAGAGTTCCTGCGTGCGGAACCCGGCGGGCTGCTCCTTGAGGTCGGAGCGGGTACCGGGGACGCCGCCGTGGCCCTGCACTCGCGCAGTGGGGCCGAGGTCGTCGCGGTCGACAGCTCCTTAACGATGATCGCGCAGGCACGGGACCGAGGACTTCCACGCGCCGCTGTCGCGGACGGGCACCGGCTGCCGTTCGCAGCGGGTCAGTTCGACGGCGCCTGGGCTGACCGAGTCCTGCAGCACATCGTCGAACCGACCCGGGTGCTGGACGAGTTGCTGCGGGTGGTCCGCCCCGGCGGCCTGATCGCTTTGGCAGACCCGGACTACGACACCCAGGTACTCGACATTGACGACCAGGAGCTCGCCCGACGGGTACTGCGCTTCAGGGCCGACGCGGGCCTGCGTAACGGCTCACTGGCCCACCGGCACGCCGGATTGCTCGCAGCCCGCGGCATCCACGACATCACGGTAGAAGCCCGGACTCTGGTCGCGCGCGACCCGTCAGCGGCCGACAACGTCATGGGCCTGCGCACCTGGGCGCACACAGCCGCAGCCCGCGGTTACCTCGACCCCGTGGACGCGGACCGATTCGTGGCCCAGTTCGACGATGCCGTGCGCGCAGGCCGCTTTACCTACGCCGTCACGTTCTTCCTCACTGCGGGCACGCTGCCCTTGTCAGGCTGATAGCCAGCGGGTGAGGGCGGCATGCGGCGCATCAGGCCGCGGTGGCGAGGGGGCGTCCGCCCCAGCGGATGCCTTTTTCACTTCGGGCGCGGGCGCGTTCTTTGCGTTCGGCGGCTAGGACGTCGCGGTGGCGGGCGTTGGCGTTGCGCGAGCGCAGGTAGGCGTGCAGGGCTCGGGTCTGCACGGTGTCGGAGCAGTATTTCGGGGCCCGGCCCGGAACGGGACCATCCCCGCGGGCGCGGGGAGCAGGAGCCGAGCAGGGCGACGGCGAGCGCGGTGCGGGGACCATCCCCGCGGGCGCGGGGAGCAGGGAGTGGACCCGGCTGTCTGCCGGGTGTTCGGGGGACCATCCCCGCGGGCGCGGGGAGCAGGCGCGATCGGATCCTCGTCCGTCAGGCCGGCCGGGACCATCCCCGCGGGCGCGGGGAGCAGAGCGTGAACGTCCTTGCCCGGCTCCGCGCCCTGGGACCATCCCCGCGGGCGCGGGGAGCAGATCCGGGCGATGGAGTCGAGACCTTCGAGCGCGGGACCATCCCCGCGGGCGCGGGGAGCAGAGGGAGCGGCGAGTTAGGGAAGAAGCCCCTGGGGACCATCCCCGCGGGCGCGGGGAGCAGCAGTCCATCGCGCCCTCGACGTCGCGGTCGAAGGGACCATCCCCGCGGGCGCGGGGAGCAGGCGGCGCGGTGTCGATGTCGACGGCGATCGCCGGGACCATCCCCGCGGGCGCGGGGAGCAGTGGCTGGCGCCGGATGGGCGGGACTGGTCGTCGGGACCATCCCCGCGGGCGCGGGGAGCAGGCGTCATCTGCCAGGCCCCGTTCCCCGGCAAGGGGACCATCCCCGCGGGCGCGGGGAGCAGCCAACACCCTCCAAGGCGCCTGGAAGAAGTGGGGGACCATCCCCGCGGGCGCGGGGAGCAGAGTCGCTCGATCTGTTCGGCTCGTGCGGGATCGGGACCATCCCCGCGGGCGCGGGGAGCAGTTGGCAAGGGATTGATCAGGGCGGGACCCACGGGGACCATCCCCGCGGGCGCGGGGAGCAGTTCCCTACGCGGTCACCGAGCGGCAGCAAATCGGGACCATCCCCGCGGGCGCGGGGAGCAGACCCAGAAGCCGACCTGCCTGCCGGCGAAGTAGGGACCATCCCCGCGGGCGCGGGGAGCAGTGGTCGACGACCTGGCCGACGGCGTCGGCGAGGGGACCATCCCCGCGGGCGCGGGGAGCAGCCCTTCTGATTCTGATCTTGAACGGAGGCGTCAGGACCATCCCCGCGGGCGCGGGGAGCAGATTGCTGCGCAGCAAGCAAGAATGAGGGAAGTGGGACCATCCCCGCGGGCGCGGGGAGCAGTTGAGAGTGCGGGTGAAACGCACCAGCGCATCGGGACCATCCCCGCGGGCGCGGGGAGCAGCTGTCATGGCAAGTCGGAGCGGGAAGCGCGCTGGGACCATCCCCGCGGGCGCGGGGAGCAGTGATGATCCCGAGGATCCCGAGCACCAGCGCCCTCGGCGACCAGGACCGGGGCCTCCAAGACCAGGACGGGACCATCCCCGCGGGCGCGGGGAGCAGGTCGAGGGCATCGTCACCGGCGACGGCCGCGAGGGACCATCCCCGCGGGCGCGGGGAGCAGATCTTTCGGGGTTCCGGAGGGTTCGGAACACGGGGACCATCCCCGCGGGCGCGGGGAGCAGAGAGGGGGGTCAGGGGGACGGCGTCCAGGTCTGGGACCATCCCCGCGGGCGCGGGGAGCAGGAGACGACAGTGAGCCCCCAACGCGGCCAGGCGGGACCATCCCCGCGGGCGCGGGGAGCAGAGCGCGCTGTTGGCCGCCCGTGAGTCGCCGAGGGGACCATCCCCGCGGGCGCGGGGAGCAGTAGATCCAAGTTCAGCACGATCGCATCAGGTGGGACCATCCCCGCGGGCGCGGGGAGCAGTGCTCGACCACCTGGACCTTCTCATCGACTTCGGGACCATCCCCGCGGGCGCGGGGAGCAGTCCGGGTACGAGAGTTCCAGCGCGGGGTCCTGGGGACCATCCCCGCGGGCGCGGGGAGCAGATCTGCTTGGCGGCGGCGATGCCGCGCTGGTCGGGACCATCCCCGCGGGCGCGGGGAGCAGCAACGCCGCATCCGCGAGTCGATCGAGGTCAGGGGACCATCCCCGCGGGCGCGGGGAGCAGCCGACGATCGCGCCCTGGCGCTCCTCCTCGTAGGGACCATCCCCGCGGGCGCGGGGAGCAGAGGCCGCAATCGACGGTGCAGTACCCGATTCGGGGACCATCCCCGCGGGCGCGGGGAGCAGTCGGCCGATCGGGGGCACGCGCGACCTTTGTCGGGACCATCCCCGCGGGCGCGGGGAGCAGCACGTCGACCGCAGCCTCGTCGAGCCGGTGCCGGGACCATCCCCGCGGGCGCGGGGAGCAGATCAACTCCGTGGCCGACCAGGTCGACGCGGTGGGACCATCCCCGCGGGCGCGGGGAGCAGACTGGATGACCTGCAGCTTTACTGCCGCTGGAGTCGGTTCCAGAGGACTTTCTCGAATTCTGGCAAATCGCATATATAGAACTTATTGCACATCAGCCTCTCCCGAAGCGTCGACGCTTGGAAGCCCTGCTCCAGCCGGACGGCGGTGCGTTGGGCGAAGTTGTGCCGGGAGTAGGTGCGTTCGGGGTGGGACGGTGGATCAAGGTGATGCCCTCGTGGTCGGTCGGGCGCCAGGCGTGGTCGTACGTGCGGAAAGTGAAGCCCTGTTCGTTGTTCGTGGTGTGAGCCAGCAATGCGCGGCCCTGGCCTGCGTACTGCTGGACTTCTTCCCAGAGCACGTCGCGGATCCGGGCTG
Source organism: Streptomyces sp. NPDC057623 (assembly GCF_042800355.1). NCBI lineage: Bacteria > Bacillati > Actinomycetota > Actinomycetes > Kitasatosporales > Streptomycetaceae > Streptomyces > Streptomyces sp. NPDC057623. Next base: position 37,184 of record NZ_JBHVGZ010000076.1, on the reverse strand, counting down.
AGGGGTTGCCCACGAACACGCCTGCGGCGATCTCCAGCAGCCAGCGTGTGAGGAAGCCGCGTAGTCCAGCAGGGCAGTTGGTGAGGACGATGACGGTCACCAGAGCGTGTCCTCGTAGTCGTCGGGCCCGTCGTAGTTGACGCCGGAAGCGACCTGGTGGCCGCCATCGCTCTGGAGCGTCATCACGTCCCGGTCGATGGAATCGGTTGCTTCCGACAGAACCAGGCGTTTGATGTCGTCGACGCAGCGGTTCAGCAAGGACCTTTCATTGATGCGGTCCCGTAGTGCTCGACGTGTGCGGGAGCCGACGTCTTCCCCGTCCTGCGCGGCCACGTCAAAGGCGAGCGGGATGCCGATCTCCGTCTTGTAGAGGTCGGCGACGTCCAGGACGAAGGACAGTTCGTGACCGGAGTGGACGAAGCCGAGGGCCGGGCTGCATCCCAGTGAGGCGACGACGGCATGGGCGATGCCGTACATGCACTGGGCGGCGGCGGTGATGGCCTGGTTGACGGCGTCACCGCTGGTGAAGTCGCCGGGAACGTAGCGACGGCCTCGCCAAGGGACGCCCGTGCGGGCGGCCTCGGCGCGGTAGCAGTCCTTGACGCGTCTTCCCTCGCGGCCGAGGAGTTCGTGCCGGGTGAGGCCGGCAGGGTCCTCGTCCGGGAAGCGCAGCCGGTACATCTCCCGTGCTACGGCAAGGCGGCTGCGTGGGTTGGCCCATTGCCGGGCCTGGGCCTCCATGAGGGCGGAGGAACGGCTGAGGGCGCGGCCGGACGCGTAGTAGCGCACGCCGTGTTCGCCGACCCAGCAGACGGCCGCGCCTGTCTCTCCCAGCACGCTCATGGCCTGGTGGGTGACGCGTGTTCCGGGGCCAAGGAGGAGGGTCCCGATGGTCGCCGACGGGATGTGGGTGGTGCCTTCCGCGTCCTGGGCCGTGATGGCGTTGGCGTCGCGGTGCACCGTGCAGCGTTCCAGGTAGATGAAGGAGAGGCGCTCGCCGGTGCGGGTGAGTTGTCTCGGGGTGAGCGCCGAGCGCCGGGAGACCGTGCTCATTGCGTGTGCTGGGTGAGCTGGGCAATGGGTGCCAGGGTGAGGAGGCCGCAGCCGTACGCCCTGGCCCGGCCGATGCCCTGGGTGAGGGTGCGGCGCAGGGCTGCCGGATCGGTGACCTCCAGGCGTCCGTCGAAGGTGACGGTGACGAGAGTGACCTGCTTACCTCGGCGGCTGCCATCCGGGCCGCGGTTTTTGTCGAAGGAGAGGGAGCGCATGTCGCCGACGGACAGCTCGTACCGATCCCCGGGGTGAGGTCGGCCCTGGTGGGTGGTGCCGTGGGGTAGAAGCCGTCGGTCGTCGGGCTTTTCGAGGACGCGGAAGCCGCCGCGCTTCTGGCGTTCCTCATCAAGCAGCCAGCCCATTTGGTGGATCGGCGTGAGGTGGGCGGTGATCTTGCGGGGCTCGCCGTCCTTGCGGCGGATGGTGTGCACGGGGTTCGCGGTCAGCCTGAAGGACCAGCGGTCGCCAATGGCCAGGTGGTCGAGGAATGGTGCGTAGGGCCTGGTCTGCCAGCCAGGTTTCTGCGGATCGGCGGTCGCTGCGGCGGGCCATCCAGCTTGTTCGACCAGGTGGGTGAGGTCGGGCCGGTCGGGGCTGACGACGTAGAGCAACACCTCGGCCCGGGCCTGCTGGTCCAGGCGCCACAGTACCCGCGGCGCGTCGGAGGCTGTGGCGTCAGAGGGCAGCAGGTGCGGGAACGAGGACATCACGGCCGCGTGCATGGCCTGCGGCGAGGAGAGGAGGCGCCGGGCGCCGGGCCGCGCTGTGTTGACGCGGAAGCGGGAGAGGAACATCAGGCGCTCTCATCCTCCGGGACTTCGGGCACGGCCTCGAACGGATCGTGCTGGAGGGCCCCGATCTTTGGGTTGGGCGGCAAGGGCACGTGGGCGGTGACTACGGTGCGCAGGGCATGGCGGCGGTGGGCGGCAGAGAAGCTGAGCGGCTGGTCACGCAGGACGTCCGTGGCTCCCGTCTCGTCGGCCGCCTTCTCCCGGAGGACGGTCAGTCTGTCCGGGGCCTGGCCACGGTGGCGTCTGCGGTACCAGCCGGATGCCTGCCAGGGAAGGTTCTCCAGTACGTCTTCCAGGCAGGTGCTCTCGTGCAGGCCGAGTTCGACGCGCTCGGCGGGCGGGCAGGAGCGGCGGCCGAGGAACGGCGGATATACCGGGGCCTGCAGAGCGGCGTACAGCTCGGCGAGCAGGGTGCGGTCGCCCTCGACGGCGGCGACGAAGACGGCGTCTGCGAGGTAGAACCGCTCCGACAGCGGCATGGACTTGCCGGTGATGCCGTGGTGGGCGGTATGGAAATCGCGAATGCGGGTGCCTGGTTGGTCGATGCGGACGCCGAACCGCAATGTGGCCAAGGCAGCGAGGCGTGCGTCCTCGCCGCGCTCGATACCGGCCGCGGCGGCGAGCAGGCCGATGACACCGCTCTTGGTGGGGGCGGACTCGGTGGTACGGCGAGTGAAACGGGAGGAGGCTCCCCAGGACTGCAGAGGGCCTGCCAGGCGGAGGGCGAGCACGCTCGTAGGGCTGCTGGTGCGGCTGCTCATGCGGGCTTGTCCAGACGTTCCCCCACGGCCTGGCCGATAGCGGTGACGAGGTCATGCAGGGTGTCGGACTCGGCGCCGAGGCCGGCGAGCTTCTGCGTGCTCGGGCCGACGCGCAGCACCCAGGTGAGGGTGGTCTCCTTGTCGCCGTAGGCGCGTTCGATGTCCGGCACGTATGCGGCGAGCCGGTCGGACGCCTCTCGCAGATGGCCGCCCCTGTCGCTGCGGACCGGGTCTTCGAAGGCTGCGACCAAGCTGACCGGCCGGGTGGTACGGAGCTTGACCACGACGGCATCCGGGTGGGTGTGGTGGCCAAACGTGTTGATCTTCCCGGTGGGCAGCGAGGCGACGAAGCCGTACACGAACGCCTCGACGGCACGGCGTACGGGCTCGGCACGCGGTTCGTCCTCGCGCAGTCCCTCACCGAGATTGGCGGCGAGCTGATGCACGCCGAGCGCCGCGTAGCGGTACAGGGTGGCGGAATTGAAGTCGACGGTACCGATCATGCCGGCACCGGTCTCCTCCTCGGTGTTCTCGTCATCGACGGCGGTGTAGTAGTCGGACTCGTTCTCCACGCGGTGAACGCTGATGGCGTGGGCGACCTGCACCGCTGCGTCGACGTTGATGTCGGCGGCGTCGGCGACCATGCGGCCGAAAAGGGCGATGTCCACGGAATGGCGGGTATCCGCAATCTCGCGGGCGCGCTCCTTGTTCTTCTTGTCTTTCAGGAAAGCTGTGATGTCGTCGGCTCCGTCGAGGGCGAGGCGAGCCAGACCGTCGAGCTGGCGGGCGCTGAGGAAGACCAGGTACTTGGTCTCGGGGGCGGGCGAAGGCGCGCCGTCCTTGGCCTGGTCGGACTTCCTCTTGGGAACCTCGGTCTTCAGACCGGTGGCTTTGACCGTCTCATCGGCGAGCCGCAGCGCGTCCTCAGCCGTGAGAGACGGGTCGAGTCCCGTGATCCGCTCGGCGAGCAGCTCGACAACCTTCTTGGTACGCACGCCAAGTTCGCTGGGATCCAGCAGGTTCTCGTCACGGAAGTAGGTACGGATGGCCCGCTTCCACGCCTGGCTGGAGACGCGGGCGCGCGGCACTCCGCCATAGACGGCAGTCTTCGGTGCACCGGTGTCGTCCCGGTTGAGGTTGCTGGGCGGAACAGTCTGCAAGGCGTGCACATCCAGGAAAATTCGGTTCACGAGGCGTCCTTGTCGTCCTTGTCGTTCTCGTCAGCGTTCGTAGTGGCGGGAGGGGTCATGGTGCTCTCGCCGGTGGGTCCGGGCTGCTGCCAGCTGTGGAAGGAGCGGCCCCATTCCCGGCGGACGGCGCCGGAGCCGTCAGGCCACTGCCAGGCGTAGAGCTGTCCGGCGAGCAGGCCGTAATCGAGGGGGATGTCCGCGCTGCGCAGCAGGACGACAATGTCGCGCAGTCTCTGCGCCAGGGTGGCCAGGTCCGGCGCGGTGCCGACGCGCACCAGGCGCTTACGGATGGGCTCGTCGATCCCGCTCGGCGGCATCAGACGCCGCACGGCCGCGCCCAGACCCATCGGCCGCTTACGCGTATGCGAGCGGTGCATCCGCGCACCGCGGGACTGCTGATGGAGTGCCCAGAGAGTGAGGGCCGTGTACAGGGCATCCTCGGCCCGGCTCAGCTCCTGCTCACTCAGTGGCCGGAGGCCGTCGGCGCCAATGTGGAGGTGGCCGGTGTCGACCAGATTCCACAGGTCGGGCATCTCGGCAGCGTCCCGGCCCGCGCCCCGGCGCAGGCGGGCCAGCGCGGCGACAGCCTTGGAGCTGTCGCCGAGGTAACCCTCCTGCCACGGCATGATCCGTGCGGCCGCGAGTTCGGCGACCCGCGAGCGGGCTGTGGGCAGGGCCGAGACAGTAGTCATACGTGCACCTCCGTGTCGGACACGACGGCTGGATCAAGCGTGACGGCCTCGGTGTGGCCGGGTTCCGGCCGACCGGACGACCATCGTGAGCGCGGATCTCCGTCAGTGCGTTGGCCGTTGGCATCTTCGCCGTTGGCATCGCAATCGTCGGGATCTCCCAGCACCCTGGCCAAGCGGGCACGGAACCAGCGGTCAGCTAGGCCCGCGTCCAGCACCCAGGTGCCCTTCCTGCCAGTGATGGTCCTGCCTTGCCAGGCTGCATCGCCCGCAGCGTCAACGAGACGGCCTCCGAGCCGGCCGACCAGTCGGCGCACATCGTGCTTCCAGACGCTCCGCTGCTCGAACGGGTCATCGGCCTCGGCCAGAGCGGACAGCCAGCCCCGGTACGGCTCTTCCAGCATGTCGAACCCGATTTGCCGAGCCGTTGCGCGGGGCCCCTCCTGATCCCTTCCAGCCGCGTGGGCCAGGTCCGCGGCAAGGTCTCCGACGGCTTGCACCGCCAGGTCGGCTTCCTCGGCGGCGCCGATGGCTTGGCGGGCGTATGTGCGGTCTTGTCGATGGAGCAGCACCACGGGCATCGCCAGGTGATCGTCAACGATGTCGTCGACCACGGACTGCTGCGTCCCGTACGCGGCACCGATCACACGGGCCCGGACAAGGGAATTGCGCGGCAGCTGGCCCTCGGTGACCAGCCGGGCGATCCATTCGAGGACTCCCGGACGCAGGTACCTGGCCGCGTCCGTTCCCTGCGAGGCCTCCGGCCGGTCGGCGACGAGGGAGGCGATGCCGCGCCAGGCCGAGCGGGCCGGGTCATGCTCACGGGGCAGGTACACCGGTGCCTGCCGCAGTTTCTTCTCCTGGGCCGTGCTGCGCCGCCACGCCGTCATCGGCTCGCGGCGGTGCATGTTCCGGGACACGAGCGGGTCCCCGTAGCCGAGGACGACACCGTGGATACCGTCTGCGTCATGGTGCAGACGCAGTCGGCGCGACTGCCAGGTGTAGAGGTCGCGCGGACCGGTCGCCGAGCGCCCTGAGCCGCCCGGACCAGACGGCTCGCGCCGCCAGGCCGGCCGGTCGTCCGCAGCGATCTCCAACTCCTCGGTGTCGGCCGCCACCAGGTTGAGCAGCAGGGTCTCGCGCAGTGTGTCGCCTTCGGCGAACACGCCGCCCAGTCCGCCGGCCCAACCGGTACCGAGTGGATAGACCTTGCCGCCCTTGACCCGGTCATCGCCGACCGCGCCGGACTTGATACCGGAGGTGTCGTAGGCGTGCGCGTGGACCACCCAGCGAGCGGCCTCGGCAAGGGTCAGCCGCTCCACAACGGGCATCCGGGTGGTGAAGAAAGGCTCCCCATTGGGCACGTCGGCCACGATCCGGTTGAGGGGAAAGACCTCGTCCTTGGCCGTGCGTAGCCCGGCGCTCTGGAAGAACGGCACCTCGGGATGGAGGAGATCGAAGCGTCCGCGGTGGGCGTCCAGGTATTCCTGTACGGGCGCGAGGCATTCGGGATCGCTCCACAGGTCTGCCCAGTCCTCGATGTCACCAGGGCCATCGAGGGCGTCGTGCGTGACGGCCAGCAGGAGGCGTAACAGGGCGAATTCCTGGGTGGCCAGGTCCCCTACGATGCGGCGCACGCTGTCCGCCTGGGCGAACACCTGCCGCAGCGATAACTCGTCCTGCGAGCCGTCGCACCTGAGCACTCCGATCCACGGCCTTTCGGTCAGGTCGAACGACGGGAGCGGGCTCTTGCCCGTCTCGGGCAGTTCAATCACGGTTACGGGTCACCTCCAGACCGTCGAGGCGGCTGTAGTGGAGTGAAAAGCCTGCCAGATGGGTCTGACAGTCCTCATCGAGCGTGAGAATCAGCTGGTCGGAGAGCCATGGGCTGTCCTTGCCCTGCCAGGCGGGCAGGTACAGCTGCTCCAGTTCCTCGATGGCCTGGTCCATGGTCTGGGCGTAGGAGAACTGCAGGGGCAGCCGCAGCCCGCAACTCGCCGCCGCACGGGCCGCGAACGGTGTCGGCGTCTGCTCCTGCGGCAACTCCAGGCCCCCGCGCCGCCTGCCGTTCCGGTCCGCTTCCAGCCACGGCAGGGTGCCGAGACTCCCGTCGTCGCGCCTCTGTACGACAACGACCTCAAGGCTTTCGCGGCTGTCCCTGACCTGCGCGCGCCCCGTCCGGCTGTCGTCGGCGTCTCCCACGCCTGCCGCCACCCAGCCGAACAGCGGCCTTCCTGGCCGGCCGACATCACCGAGGCGGAACACGGCTGCACGCTCGGCCTGATCCGCCCGGTGTTCGTCGAACTGCACACGGGCCTCAGCCAGCGCACCTGCCCAGTGCTCCGGCCCAACCGTCCCCTGCCCGTAGGCTTCCTGCACGAGCACGCTGATGTCCGAGGGCAGCCGCACCGGGCACTCCGGCCCGCCCTCCAGGTGGGACAGCAGCACCGCGGCCGACCGCAGCAGCGAGTACCGCCCATACACGGCCACCGAGCCTCGCACCGGTTCGGGCACATCTGCCGCCCGGGCGCCCCAATCGGCTCCGGTGAGCAGGCAGCGGGCTGTTCGCAGCCGCTCGGGCCGCTCGCTCTGGCCCTCCCCGCGCCGGTGGCGGTGCAGCCGGCCCATGCGCTGCAGGAGCAGGTCCACCGGACACAGATCGCTCACCAGCAGGTCGAAGTCCACGTCCAGGGACTGCTCCACCACCTGGCTGGCCACCACGATGTGCCGCCCTTCGGGCCGCACAGTCGCCTCCCCCGGCGGCCCGAAGCGCCGGAGCAGATCACGGTCCTTCGCCGCCCGGTCGATGTCAACGAAACACGAGTGCGCGACCGTGACAACGTCGTCCCCGAACCTGCCCCGCAGCACACGGGCGGTCTCCAGCACCCTCCTGACCGTGTTGCGCACCACCAGAACGCATCCGCCACCCACGAGCTCGCTCTCCAGCCGGTCGGCAAGGACGTCGAGATCGTCGGCGACCTGCTCGACCTCGACGTCCGTGGCCCGGCCCGACGCCGGTGGACAGCGCACCACCGGAGCACCGCCCGGAGTCACAGCGGTAAGCAGCGGATATACGCTCGCGTCCGCGCCCTCCTCGACGGCGGGCTCGGCATGGCCACCCCCCGCATACGCCTGAAGGAGTTCGCGCCGGCGCGCGGCCGGCAGCGTCGCCGACAACACGACCACCGGAACCCGGTAGGCCCCCAGCCACGACAGCACCCGGTCGAGATACACACTCATGTAGGTGTCGTAGGCGTGCGCCTCGTCAATGACGACCACCTTGCCGACGACGGCAAGGTGACGAAGCGCCAGGTGCCTGCTCTTCAGCCCCATGAACAGCAACTGATCGATGGTGCCTGCCACGAACGAGGCCAGCATGGCCTTCTTACGGCCACGTAGCCAGGCATGCGCCACGAGTTCGGCATTCGCACGACGACGTTCGTCCGGCTGCTGTCGGGACGAGGTCACCGCTTCATCCACATCAACGGCGGCGACCCGCCCTGCGCGCGACATCAAGCCAGCGAAATCCCCATTGAGGGCTGCCTTGGAGTGGGCCAGATGCACCGAACGGCGTGAACCCGCCACACCGGGCAGCCGGTCCAGCCAGCCGAGCAGGCGGGGGAACATGGCGTTGCCGGTGGCCATGGTGGGCAGGGCGAAGAACACCCCGCCCGCTCCCGAGCGCGCGGCGAAGATCTCAGCCACGGCGAGCGCCGCCTCCGTCTTGCCCTCACCCATCGGCGCCTCAACGATCATCAGACCGGGCGTCTCCATCTCCCGGGCAAGTTCCACGGCCGCTTCCTGGACAGGGCGCACTTTGGCCCCCACGGGGAGCCCGAACCGGGACACAAACAACTCCTGCGCGCTTCCGGCAGGCTCTTCGGCCCGCCAGGGATCCGGCAAATCCAGTCCCCGCCAGGCTGCGGCAAGTCGTTCCTCATCGCTGCGGGATGCCCCGTCGGGAAGATACGGGAAGAGGTCCGGATTGCTGGCGACCCAGTCAGAAACAATGACCAGCGCGGTGAGCAGTACTTGCACCGGCTGTGGCAGCCTCACCGTCCGCCACTGCCCGAGTCGTTCCTCCACACCGAAATGATCGGCACAGGCGTCGAGCAACTCGGCCTGCACCTCCCGCCAGACACGACCGCTCGGGCCGGATGTGCGTAGCAACTCCTCGTGCTCGTAGAGGGCCTTGATCTGCCCGTGCTGGGGCGGCACGCCATGATGTCCGCCCACAGCAACCGTGAACTGCCCGGTCCGAGCAGGCGCCCACCCGTGCCGCTCCTGCAGCCACTCCCCGAGCAGTACCTGCCCGGCCAGACCATGCGGCGCGATCCGACGATCCGGCCCCATCGCCCTGGCCGAGCGCATCTCCAAACCCTGGTCGCGCATCCTGTCGGCAAGCTGATCGACCTGGCACGCGAACGCGGGAGTAGCTTTGCCGATGTCATGCACGCCGGCGAGCCATACGACGAGGGCCCGTGCGTCCGACTCCCCCTGCGGCAACGCCTCGGCTACCAGCCTCCGCACCCCTATGGGCAGCCACTGGTCCCACAACAGGCCGGCCACCGCGGCGCTGTCCTCTATGTGCCGCCACAACGGCATCCAGCCCTCGGTGTCACGATCATGCTTGGCCCACACCGACCGCGCCGCTTCCCCAAGCCGACGCAACATGCCGGAACAGGCACTTCCCCCACTGCTCATGAAGGATTGATACAGGGAGACCACGGCACCGCACACCCAAATCCGTGAACAGCAGGATCCGCGAGAGAACAGCACACCTAAGGGCCTAAGCTGATCAGCTCACTGCCTAGGCCGCGTAGCCAGGAAGCACCCATGAGACCAGATAGCGCTTTGTGTCTTATTTGTCAATAACTTCGAAAGTCTACGAAAGCACGTCTCCGCAGCGATAGACCCGCAGGTCATCCAGACTGCTCCCCGCACCCGCGGGGATGGTCCGCCACCACCATGCGCGTCGCCGAGGACCTCGCCTGCTCCCCGCACCCGCGGGGATGGTCCCCGAGCCGGGCGCGGACACGGTGTCGACGTCCGCTGCTCCCCGCACCCGCGGGGATGGTCCCAAAAAAGCGGGGCGCCCCGGAACTCCTACATCCTGCTCCCCGCACCCGCGGGGATGGTCCCACGTACGTCGTCGTCCCGGCCACCGGAGGACCCTGCTCCCCGCACCCGCGGGGATGGTCCCGATGCTCGTTTCATCGCTTCCCGCCGGTTACTCTGCTCCCCGCACCCGCGGGGATGGTCCCGACTTCCAGCCGTACTCCTACACGGACAGCGTCTGCTCCCCGCACCCGCGGGGATGGTCCCAAGGAGCTGACGTCGGAGGAGAAGGTCCTGGCCTGCTCCCCGCACCCGCGGGGATGGTCCCTTGTGGTCTGTCGCGTTGTAGGTGATGTCGACCTGCTCCCCGCACCCGCGGGGATGGTCCCCGCCGGCGCGCACGGTCTGGTTCCCGGCAATGCTGCTCCCCGCACCCGCGGGGATGGTCCCTCGCGCTTCGGGTGCGTGGGTCCGTCGACGTCCTGCTCCCCGCACCCGCGGGGATGGTCCCGTCGTCGACCACGTCAAGGCGTACGCCGACGGCTGCTCCCCGCACTCGCGGGGATGGTCCCGACAGCGGGCCGCCCCGAAGCGACCGGGGCGGCTGCTCCCCGCACCCGCGGGGATGGTCCCGGCGGCGTCTCCTTCTTGCGTCCCGTGCGGGTCTGCTCCCCGCACCCGCGGGGATGGTCCCATCGACGGGATCTGGAACGCCGGCGTGAGGAACTGCTCCCCGCACCCGCGGGGATGGTCCCGCCGCGGATCCGGTTCAACGCGCACCGCTGCCCTGCTCCCCGCACCCGCGGGGATGGTCCCAGGCGCATCGCGCCAGCCGCCAAAAGCATGGCCTGCTCCCCGCACCCGCGGGGATGGTCCCGTGGCGGCAATCATCTGCATCTGCGCTTCCGGCTGCTCCCCGCACCCGCGGGGATGGTCCCCAGTCCGACAGCCGGTCGCTGATGCCGATGAACTGCTCCCCGCGCCCGCGGGGATGGTCCCACCTCGTCGATGAACCCCAGATCCAGCGGCGACTGCTCCCCGCACCGCGGGGACGGTCCGTCGATCGCCCGCTGAAGGCCATGATCAAGCACGCCCCCCGCATCCGTGGGGATGGTTCCGCGACGGTGGCCGCGTTCGTCGCCGCGGTCGACTGCTCCCCCACCCGCGGGGATGGTCCCTCACCGTACCGCGAGCCCTCTCCTCGAGAGCGGAGGGAACCGGTGGTGGAGGACCTGGCGCGCAAACAGCCTGGCGTCTGCTCCGCTACGTCGCCGAGCAGACATTCTTGCTCCTGCACCACTTCAAGCGCCTGGCCGTCCGATGGGAAAGACGCCTCGACCTGCACGATGCCCTCGCCTCAAGAAGGCCCGCCCATGATCGTGTTACGAGCTCTTGGCCAGGACTTCCAGCGCCCGCCACGGCTCGTCCGCCGGCACGGTGCCGTCCTGCACCATCCGATCGATCACTGCCCGAATCACGGCCGCCGTCTCCACCGGCACGCCCCGCGCCCCGAACACCGTCTCCAGGGGCGCTGTCCCCGATCGGGTGGCCTCCCCGGAGGCCGCGTCGAACCAGCCGTCGGCCAGCTCACCTACGTGCCGCTCGAACACGGCGAGGATCACCCCGAGCGCCGTTGCACTGTTGCCGATCTTGTACGCGGCCCGGGATGTCTCCAGCGCATCGAGCACCGGCTCGTACTGCTCCAGCCCGGCCACCCACCGCTGATCGGCCGTCGCGGTCGCCCGGGCCGCGTCGAAGGCGGCCTCTGCCCGCTCCAGCTCGTCGGGCAGGAACATGAACTGCACGCTGGCGAAGTCGAGATTCGCCTCACCCAGCGAGGCGACATCCACCTTCTCCAGCAGGTCCAGCGTCTTGTCGTCGAGGCCGGTGTACTGGCGCCACTCCACGTTCTCCAGTTCGTCGTACAGCTCCTTGAGGATTGCCGGATCGTCCTGGCCCGCGATCGCATTGTGGGAGAGCTGAAGCGCGATCTGCCGCTGGCGGGGAAGCGGCTCATCGATCTGCATCCACCAGATCTGTGACAGGCCGGCCTCGATCGCCGCGAGCGTACGGTGATTGCCCGACAGCACCACCAGCTGCCCCGTCTCGGTATCGTTCCACACCAACGGCGTCGACGTTAGGCAGCCGTCGCGCTCTATGTTCGCCACGAGCTGCCGGAACTGCTCGTGCGGCAGGAACCGCGCGTTCACATCCAGCAGCGTCAGCGTGCGCGGATCACCCTGCACCATCTGCGGCGGGGTGAGGAGGTTGGTGTCCTCCACGGTCAGACTCCCGTCTTCGTCGTCGGGGCGCCCCACCGCTTCACCCACATGTCCAGGGCTTCGGCCAGCGTGTGCTGGCCCATGGCCCCCTGGTACTGGAGCTGAAACTTCCAGCCGTCCTCATTCGACAGGCTGCGCTTGTTCAACCGCAGCAGCCCGCGGTACTTCATCGACACCGGGTTGTTGCTAAACGCCGTCGTCGCCACACGCCGGATCCGCCGCGAGAACGCCCGCTGACACAGCAACTGCGCCTCCGCGCTCGTTGCCGCCAGCACGATCAGCTTCGACAACCGCGGATAGTCGGTCGGGGCGACAGCGAAGTCCGAGAGCACATACGCCTCGTCCGGCGTGTACGTGCTGGGCGCCATAGCGAACACACCGAGCAGCCGCCCACCGCCGTCCCGGACCGCGACCGCCAGGTTCGCCGCACCCGGCGCGATCCTCGGATTGAGGTACCGGGAGCGCAGGGCATTGAACTGGCCCGGCTTCAGCAGCGACAGCGTGAGCGGGCCCACCAGTTCCTCGCCCTCACGCAGACGAGGAGCGTGCACCGGCTCGATCGGCTGGCGCGGGGCGACGATCCGGGTCCGTGCCTGGCTGGCGTACACGTAGAAGGGAGCGGCGCGCGGCGTCGCCTTGATCACGCCGCGCAGGTACTCGTGCAGCTCAGGCACGTCCTGGTTCGAGGCCGTCAACCAGTGCGGCCGGTCCGTGATCGCGCCAAGCACATCCACCACGTCCGCGTCCGACAGCAGCTTGTACGCAGGCGCGTCCCAGGTGAAATGGGCTTCCAGCGGCTCGTACAACTTCTCGTAGCCGCCTGTGTTATGCATGGCGTAGCCCTCGCCAATGTACGTCCGGGACGACGTGGATATCGATTGGATCTCCTGCTTCCCGATCGGCTCCACCGCCACGACACGTACCCGGCTCGGTCCTGAGTTGACTCGTACTGACAGGCGAGTGATATCCAGGCCCCGCAAGTTGGCAGTCAGTCTGTCTGTCCGGAAGGTTCCCAGCGCCCTCAACGCTTCACCGAAGCCACCGGCAACCTGGATGCCCAGCACTCCGTTCGGGCGTCGGCTGACGGAGGTGGCGAACCCGCGTGCACCCAGTTGGTCAAGTACACGGTCGGTAATCGACCCTGCCTTCTGGGCAATCGTGAGCTTCGGTGCGCTGCCCAGAGTGATCGAGCCCTCACCGTCGAACATGCCTGCCATCCAACCGGCGTCGTAAGTCCGTTCCGGTTCCCAGGTGTTCAGCAAACGCAGCACATAGGGCGCCTCGTGCATGAGCCGGTCCGCCCGTACCCAGGCGCGACGGCCCCCACCCGCATGACGGTACTTATCGGCCAGCCAGGGGTGGTCGGCCGTACACACCACAGAGTCGCCATTCTCAAGGTGGACTCTGACGCACTCCTTCACTCCCGGTTCGGACCGGGTGATCGTGGCGAATCGCCAGCGGCGGCACCGGGCCCCTTCTGCCGGGTGTTCGTCGAAAGCGAGGATCTCGTCCCCAACGGCCAGTTCTCCCGACTGCACCCAGCGCAGATCGGAGGTCAGGATCCGCTCGTGGGGGGCCAGGCAGTAGAAGGGAGGGAAGGAGCAGACCGGGGCGTCGCGTGGGACCTTCTTCAGCCAGGAGCGCACGTCCTCCACTTCATACGAGGCGAGTTCGACCCCGGAGCCTGACAGCCGCTCGACGGTCTCGGCGTGCTTGGCCTTCCACTGTTCCCGGTAGGAGCGCACCACTCGCTCGTGCCAGAGCCCTTCGCGGCCGACGCTCGCGAGAAACCGCGTGCCGAGCATCAGCGTTGCGACGGTGCCGACACCGTCGTCCAAGGAGTCCGTGAGCCAGTTGAGTTCGTCTTGGCTTTCGTCACGGATCTGGATGCCGACCGGCTGTCTGGTGAGCCACCGGCCGACGGCGCTGGTGTAGATGGACACGTCGGAGGAGTACAGGGCGAAGCCCATGCCGGCCAGGGACCGTTCGATGGTGAAGTTCCCGCAGCACGGGACGTACACCGGGCCGCGCGGCCAGTGGCCGGCGGTCTCGCGCACGATCGAGCGCATGGGGGCCGGGATGGTGCCCTGGAACATCTTCGCCTCCTGACGAACGACAGCGCCCGGCTTCGGCGGGATGCCGGGCCGGGCGCTGCGCTGGAACCTTACACAAGGAGCATGCAGCTCCTTGGAATCATGTCACCTATCTTTCGGGCATGGTTTCGACACTTACATCAAGGTGCCCTGCTGGTCCATGGGAGACAGTTCCCTCACCTCGTCGCCCGTGACTTCCTTCCACCAGGCGGCGAACATGCGCCGGTGGCACCACAGGCCCGGCTTGGCGAGGTCCTCGAAGCAGAGCAGCACCAGGCGGTGGTCGCGCTCGGCCTCCGTGATCTGCCGCAGCCGCGCCGCTATGCGCTCGGGTCCGAGCTGGTCGAGGTCAGCACGGTACGCCGTGGTGAATGCGGGCTCGGGCTCGGAGAGGTAGTCGCGACGTGGCGCGAGCTCCCGCACCGAGTGGGTGAGGGAGTAGGGGAGCTTGAAGCGGGGAGCGCCCAGGGTGATGCGTACCGGCACTCCCTGTGGCGGCTTGAACTCCTGGTAGCGGTTGGTGAAGAGAGTCAGCAAGCGGCCTTTCCTTTCGCGCTGCGCCGACGGCCCGCCGTCGGCGCGTGGTGCTGGCTTTGGCGTTGCGGAGCCTGCGCTCGGACCACGCGGCCCGAGCGGCGCCGGGGTTTTCGGGGGAGCTCCCTTCCCCCCCCCCCCCCCCCCCCCCCCCCCCCCCTCCCCCCGGCTCCCCCCCCCCCCCCCCTTCCCCCCCCCCC
>NZ_JBHVGZ010000076.1:20663-22523 GCF_042800355.1 Streptomyces sp. NPDC057623 | reverse complement strand
CTGCGTGTGTTGTGGGTTTGTGTGTGGTGAGGTCTGCGCTGGACCCGCGCGGCCCGGTGGGCGCGGGGTTGGCGGGGACCCTCCGAAAACCCCGGCCCGGCCCTCACGCGCCGCGCGCTGCCGCGGGCTCCTCCTCGGACCCTGTGTCCCAGTAGTCGCGCAAGAGCCAGTTGGCGGTGTGCGTCCAGTTCACGCAGTCCAGGTGTCGCCGTTCCTCGTGGGCCTTTTCGGCTTCCCTGACTGCTTCCAGCGTGAGCTGGGCGACCGGCCCTCGGGGGCTGGCGTATTCGTCAGCCGCGGTGAGGGTCCAAGTTTTTCCCTGAAATTCAATCTCCACTGCAATTCCTTTCCGCTTTTTCCTTGCTTGTATTCTATGACATTTAAGACTCTATTGGAATGGAATTCGAGAAAGAATTCAAAAGTAAAGCGGGCGCTTCCGGAATGCCGTCCGCGCCCGCCCTTTTGTGTCGGGGGGGGGGGGGGGGGCACGGCCGGGCCCGCCCCCCACCTCCCCTACTTCGCCGCCTCTTCGACCTTCTTGGCGGATGCCCGCCGCACCGGGGCCTTGGCGCCCGTAGCAGTCCGCGCCGCGGGCTTCGAGGCGGGCTTGGCCACCGCCGCCTTCTTCACCGTCGGCTTGGTTGTCGTGTTCGCAGCAGGCTTCTCGCCCGCTGCGGGCTTGCCCGCCGCATTGGTCTTCTGCGTGGCCGCTGCCTCCTGCTGGGCCTCGATGGCCGCCTTGTTGAACTGGTCCTCCATGGCGCGCTGGATGCCCTTGGCCTTGCTGAGCAGGTTCCGCACCAGCTGTACCTGGCTGTAGATCTTGCCGACGACGCGCACGTAGCGGGCGAGGTCGTCGTCGAGGATGACGGCCAGGTCCTCGGGCCTCTTCGCGCCGAGCTCCTCGAACAGGGGGATGAGGATTTCTTCCGCTTTGCTGAGGCTGTCCTTGGCCTTGTCCTTGGCCTTCTTCCGCTCCTCCTGCACCTCGGCATCCGGTGCCTTCTCGCCCGTGAGGGAGGTCTGGTTCTCCATCATCTTCAGGCCGTTGGCGAAGTGCTGGGCCTCGGCCTCGCTGTCGAAATCGCCGCGCGCGTACCGCATGGCGGCGACCATCTGGTTGGCCGGGCTGAGCTGGGCGATGTGCCAGGCCAGGTTGTTCTTGATGTCTCCCTTGTCGACCATTTCGGCGACCTCGGGCCGCAGGGTGAGCAGGCCGAGGCGCCAGGTGATGTGGGTCTCGGTCTTGCCGAACTGCTTGGCGATCTTGGCCGGGGTCCAGCCGGCTGCCTTGAGGTCGGCGTATGCACCGGCCTCCTCCATGATCGTCATGTCGGAGCGGTTGACGTTCTCGGCGATGCTGAGGACGTATGCCTTCTCTTCGCTGGCGTCCTCGATGATCATGGCGGGGATGACCTCCAGGCCGGCCGCCTGGCAGGACCTCCATCGGCGCTCGCCCGCGATCAGCATGTGGGGGACTTCGGCCCCCTCGACCGTACGGACGACGACCGGCTGGAGGAGGCCGTTCTCCTTGATGCTGCCCGTCAGCTCCTCCTGCTGCGCCTCGTCGAAGAACTTGCGGGGCTGGTCGGGGTTGGGGGCGATCTCGGAGACCTTGAGGTTAGCGAACATTTTCCCGCGCCTTTCGAATTCCTAGGGGATTCCCTTTTGGCTTTCCCTTTTTCCTTACACTTATATCTTAATCGCGTACACGTCTAATGCAAGTGGGAATTCTTTTTAATTTCAGGAATTCAATTCCGAACTCCTGAAGCCAGTTCTCCCCTTCTTGGGAAAAGGGAGGGCCCGCCGCAGCCGTTCGAACCTGGTCGGCCCTATTCCCATTCACTCGCCCCAAGGACG
>NZ_JBHVGZ010000076.1:0-20653 GCF_042800355.1 Streptomyces sp. NPDC057623 | reverse complement strand
CACATTACTATGGAGAGGGGGATTTCTTTTTCCTTTCGGGACTCCAATCCCGACCCCTGGAACCCCTTCCCCCCCTTCGGGGAAAAGGGGAGCCCCCCCCGCAGTTCCCCCACTCCCCCGGGCCCTGTTCCCATCCACTCGCCCCAGGGCCGCGCCTACGCGGCCGCTCCTCGCGGGTGGGGCGCGGGGGGTCGGCCACCCGCGAGGAGCAGGGAAGGACGCCGCTCGCGCGACGCTGCCGGTGTCGAGTTCCTGCGGCTACTGCACCCGTCCGGCAGGCCTGAACATACATGACTGTTCCAACCGTGTCACCTATCTATGCCGGCTGGATGTGCTGTGGCGAGTTCGAGGGTGTCAATCCTCTCCCGCCCCGTCCTCCAGCGGTTGACTGTCGATCAACGCCTGGGCTTCCAGCACTCTGCGCGCCTCCTTCAGCGCCTGCGCACTCGCCCCGCCCCGGGTCACCCGTGGGGGCCTCTTCGCCAACTCGGCGATCCGACGCTCGTCCAGATCGGACATCGATTCCTCCCGTAAACGGCGAGCGCGCCACTGCGACCCCGCGTGCCGGACTCTCCGCGCGTGCCCACTGGCTGTGGGCGTGTGGGCCTGGTCATGCCCACACTGCCCGACCGGCTCCTTCACGGAAACTGTCCAGCAAACCTTATAACCCGGTCTACCTGCGAGGTAGCGTAAACCACAAGCGGTTACTATGCGTTGGGCATATGCCAAACAGGGATGGCGGGGGTCATGTCAGACATCGCAGGATTGACTGAACTCATGAGCCTCAGCAGGAAGTTGATGGTCCTGCTGCGCCTGCGCCGCACCCCGGAGGGCTTCACCCTCAGCGCCCGCGACATTGCAGAGGCAACGTCAAACCCCTGTCAGCGCAAGCCATCTGTGTCTCACGGACAGGTCAACAGCCTGCTGAACGGCACCAGTTGCAACCCCAGGTCCTCCACCGTTACGGCGCTCGCCCAGGCACTCAACGCCCCAGCCGCGTTCCTGCTGCCAGGGCGGGAATGGGACGACCTCGCCGCGCTCACGGTCTACCGGGAACGTCCCGAGGCACGTGAGGCGCTGCGATTAATGCAAGACCTCGATGCCGAAGACCTTGCTGAAACCATCTCGATACTCAGGACGATACGCCGGGACAAGGGACTGCCTGAGGACGTCCCGGCGATCCCCCCACCTCCCCCTGGTGTCGACCAACCCCGTGAAGGCCGGCCGCGTCGCCGTCTGAGCCTGAACGAAGCCGCAGAGAGGGCGGCAGACGACCTGGAAGGACGTTGATCATGGCCGAGGTCGTATTCGGCATATGTGCCGGGCTCAT
Source organism: Streptomyces sp. NPDC057623 (assembly GCF_042800355.1). Lineage (NCBI taxonomy): Bacteria > Bacillati > Actinomycetota > Actinomycetes > Kitasatosporales > Streptomycetaceae > Streptomyces > Streptomyces sp. NPDC057623. The sequence continues at coordinate 19,323 of NZ_JBHVGZ010000076.1, read as the reverse complement.
TGCAGTCAGCTCGGCTCTATACCTCTATCTGGTGTGGAGCCAGCGGACTTTCCGCCTCAAGGTATTCGCTGTAGCGCGCCGGGCTCGGGTTGTGGCGTTCACGGCCTGCTTCATCTGCTCGCTCACGGCGGTTCCCTCCGTCGCCACAGCTGTCGATGGGTTCACCGGGCGAGACGGCGCCGGAACTCTCTGCTCCAACCTCACGGCTCAGGCGGCCGTCTTCAGCCTGCAGATCATGAGCGTGGTCTGGACTCGCCCCGAGGACGATTTCCCCAAGGCTGTCGTCGGCTGGATCTTCCTCCTGGGCGCCGTGGCGGCGGTGCTGGTATGGGAGTTCCACCTCACCGATGTTCCCTCTGTCCAGCTCGCCTCCGCATCACCCAACGACAGCGCAGCCGCTGCTTACATGCTGACCCATGTGTGCGTGCTGACAGTAGTCGTCTCGGCGCTCAGCGTCCGCTACGGCCGGATGGCCGCCGCGGTCTGGCCGCACCGACGCGCCGCAGCCCTCGGCCTCGCCGTTACCGCGATGGGGACCATCGTGGGTCTTGGATACGCCGTCGGCAGGGCGGCAGCCATCATCTCCCACCTCATGGGGCAGCCTCAGCAGCTGATGGACTCGTACGTCGTGCCCGCAACAGGAGGTCTGGCGACACTCTTCATCACTCTCGGCCTGACCCTGCCCACCATCCGCCGCCGGATCATCCTGCCAGCCGGCAGCTGGCCACGGGACAACAGCAGTTCACACGGGTCGCTGATCCGCGGGGACAGCTGACGTATCCCACTGACGCCAGCGCAGTGCGACCCGGTCTGCGTCCACGGTGCGCGAGCCCCTGGACGCGGCCGGGTACACCGCGATCTGCTCCAGCATCAGCACGATGACACCCTGCTTCGCCGCCATCGACGCGTGTTTCCACCACCGCACCAGATCCGGCACGGTCCCCACAGGGACGTGCTTAACCCGCTCAAGAAGCCGCGCTCGGGCCCTGGCCGTGTTGGCCTGCGCCGACAAATCCTTGTCAGCGGTCTTGAATGCCTGAAGCGACATACCCGAGGGGCGCGCGTAGTCCTCGCCCAGCTGCTTCTGGCGACGATTGGCGTCGTCGGCCTGCTCGTGCAGCTTCGCCGCCTCCGCCAGGAACTGGTCGCGGGCCTGCTCGATCAGCGCACTGACCTCGGGCTTGGCCAGCTCGGCCAGCACGTGCTCACCGACGTACTTCTCCAGGAGGTCGGCGTTGATCCGTACGCGCCCACAGCCGCCGGGGTGTTGCCCGCTGCTCGGCTTGCAGCGGTGGCCGCGGCTGCCTGCGTTGGAAGGAGCAGTGCCAAGAGGATGGGCGCACAGACCGCACACCAGGTGCTCGCCGCTCAGCAGGTACTCCTGCTGAGGTGCCCGCTCTGCTTCCGGCTGGTGCTTGCGCCGCATCGCCCGGATCTTCCGGAACTGCTCGGGCGGGATCAACTCCGGCCCTCCGGAGGGCAACAGGTCGCCCTTGTCATCCTCGTAGAGTCCGGCGATGGCTGGGTGATCCAGCACCGTGGCCAGACCAGCAGGCCGCCACTCATTGCCCTGGGTCGTGCGGTACCCAGCCTCGTTCAACCAGATGATGATTTCCTCGTAGGGCTGGCCGACTTCCCGTCGGTTGGCGGCCTCCTGAAGAGGCGGCACCTCGGCATCCTTCGGCCTTCGGTACGCGTTATCCGCGAACCCGTACAACCTTGGCACAGAATCTCCCCAGCCTTCTCCGACCCCGATACACCTCTCATGCTAGCGAAGATAGGTCACACTGTTGCAAGCAGTGGGCATATGTCAGTGAGCTGACATATGCCCCAGATCTGCAAATAGCGGCCACACCTAAGCACCCTCAACACCAAGGAGCTTCCACAACTCCGCCGTCGGCACACGGACCGTGCTGCCCAACGGCAACGTCCGCACCGGGAAGGAGTCGCTGCGGATCAAGGCATACGCCTTATCCCGGCTGATCCCCAGAGCCCGCGCCGCCGTTGTCACATTGACCGTGGCCGGAAGAGCTATCAGCTCCGCGTGCCCCATGGCCCCCGATGAAGCCTGCTCCTGCACGTCCTGAACAGCCATCACGTTGGTCGCAATCTCCCCCGCGCCAACTTGCAGGCGACTTTACCCCAGTGTCCGACACCGCGATCAAGATCGAGAGAGATCACGCAACACACGTACTGATGCACATGCACCACCAGCACAGGGGGTTGGATGTTCGAGCCGAGCTACTACCGGCGATGCCAGTGCAAGGGGCCACTCACAGACAAGCAGAGCAACGCAGTCCTCAACGCCGACGGCTCGCCAAAGATCGGAGACATCGGGCTGACGTGTCCGAGGCTCGGCAAGGGCCACGGCACCTGGTACTTCTACTTCAAGATCGAACCCTGCGCGGGCGCCAAGAATGGGAAGGTACGCCGCGGCGGCTTCACCACCCGAGACCAGGCCAAGACGAAGGCGAAGGAACTCTACGACGCACTCAACGCCGGCACCGACGTACTGTCCGACGAAACGTGCAGGACCTTCTTCCTCCGTTGGATCAAGGCGAAGAAGTCCCTCGCCCGCACCACCAGACACGGCTACGAAGAACACATCAACAACTACCTCCTCCCCCACCTCGGGCACACCAAGCGACGCGAGCTCAAGGTCCGCCACCTCGACCTCATGTACGACGCCATCGAGAAGGAGAACGCCGAGAGGGTCCTTCACCGCCTTCGCGTCGATCAACTCCAAAAGGACCGCGACGACGCACACCAGGCCTGGGCAAGAACGGCCGGCTACGCCAAGAGGGAGGAGCGCCGGACCACCCGCAAAGCCTTCCTCGACGCGAACGCAGCACTACGCGAGGGCAAGAAGGGCCTGCGGAAGGTCACCTCCGCGGCCACCATGCACCGCATCAACGACACCCTCAGCTCGGCGCTGTCCTGGGGGATCAAACGCGAGCAGGCCTTCGCCAGGAACTGGGCACAGCTCGTCGAGCTGCCGCCGGTCACCCGGCCGAAGCCGCTCGTGTGGACGCCCGAGAGGGTCGAGCACTGGAAGCGCACCGGGAACAAGCCCGGCCCTGTCATGGTCTGGACTCCGGAACTGACAGGCCAGTTCCTCGACTTCGTCAACGACGACTGGCTCTACGAGCTGTGGCATTCGTTCATCTTCCTCGGCCCCCGCCGCGGCGAGATGGCCGCGCTGCCCTGGACCGAAGTCAGTACCGACGCGCTCTGGCTGCGGATCTCCCAGCAGATCGTCGAAGTCGCCTACGAGCAATACGGGGAGAGGCCGAAGGCCGAGAGTGTGCGCACCCTGTCCCTGAGTCTGGAGTCCGGCAACAGCCTGGTCAGCTTCCGGACCAAGCAGGAGCAGAAGCGCCAGGAATGGGGGGTCGCCTACATCGAGTCGGGACGCGTATGGACGCACGAAAACGGCGAGACGCTGCATCCCGACTGGATCTCGCGACGCTTCACACGCCTCGTGGAGCTGTCCGGTCTGCCACCGGTCCGCCTCCACGATCTACGTCACCTCGCCGCCACTCTGTCCCTGCTCGCCGGAAACGACATCAAGGTGGTCCAGGAGAAGCTCGGTCACTCCTCACGCCAGATCACCTCCGACACCTACACCAGCGTGCTGCCCGAGATGATGCGGGCCGAGGCCGAGTCGGTCATGACCGTCGTCCCCCGCGACACTCCTTTCGACATACGCACCCCGCTGGAGCTCCCCGACACGATCTGGCGGGACGGCCTTGCTGTCCTCTTCGCACACGGCACACGGCAGTCCAGCGAGGTCTGGGCCGTCGGAGCGCAGACCCGGCCGGACTCCGACCTCCTCGGCATGGTCACGCTGGCTGGCCAGGGCCAGGACTACGCCGCCAACGCAGCCGTCAGGTGGATACGCGATCACTGCGCCGCGAACGACCTGGAGCTGGTCCGCGTCGAGAACTTCAACCACCTCTATCCGGAGGATCAGCGGTCAGACTTCTCGCTCACACGGTTCACTGTCAGCCGAGCAGAAGAGCCAGGTCCTGACGGTTGGTCGCTGCCGACCGGCCTGCCATCGACGAAGAAGAACCGCTCCCGCCGGTCTAGTGACAGGCGTCGAAGGGCGGCCTGACTGCCCCTGCGTTCCCTGATCCTTCCGCGCGTCCCCTGTCTGTCCCCTGGATCTTGGTCTGAATAGCTGAACGGGGGGCACCACCTTGGAGTGGCGCCCCCCGTCCTGACGTTTTCGCAGGTAGAAACGGTTCTGCACGCGTAGCGAGTGGTGGGGCGGGTGGGACTCGAACCCACGGCCGACGGATTATGAGTCCGCTGCTCTAACCGGCTGAGCTACCGCCCCATAGCGGCGTGTCGCGTACATGTGTGCGCGCCGTCTGCCGCAGCATAGCCGCTCATACGATCTCCTGCTTCGCATGGTCGACTTCGCATGCCCTGAAGGACTCCGCCACGACCTGCACGGTTCCACGACAGGTGATCAGACATGAAAAAGGACCCCTACGGGGGCCCTCGTTCAGCATGCTCCCCCGACTGGACTCGAACCAGTAACCTGCCGGTTAACAGCCGGCTGCTCTGCCAATTGAGCTACGGAGGACCGAGCTCCCCCGACTGGACTCGAACCAGTAACCTGCCGGTTAACAGCCGGCTGCTCTGCCAATTGAGCTACGGAGGAATGCCTCGTTGCATCGAACGCACCTACCTGGGTATTCGCCAGGGGGCGTGCGCTCGCTGCGACACATACATTAGCGCAAGCAGGGGGGTGCTCCGCCAATCGGTTCCCCCCGGCACCGACGCCGCACCAGGGACCTACGCAAGGAAGGGTGGCCGCCATGCGCTACCGGCTCACGTTCGTCATCGGACTCGCCGTCGGCTACGTCCTCGGCACACGCGCCGGACGCGAGCGTTACGAGCAGCTGAAGAAGACCGCACGGGACATCTCCCGGAACCCCGCGGTCCGCAACACCGCCGAGTCGGCCGCCCAGCAGGGCCGCCACTTCGCGGGCGTGGCGTACCACACGGTCAGCGAGAAGGTGGGCGACCGAGTCCCCACCTCAGTGGCCGACCGAGTCCGCTCCCTACGGGAACGCAGCGCCCACAACGGAGGCGCAGAAGACGACTGGGGCACCAGCAACACCTAGCAGCGCTTGCCAGTGCCTCACGTTCGACGCGGGTGACGCAGCCAATCCGGGGGCGCGGGGCTGTATCGATGTGCGGCTCCGCCGCGTGGGCGCGACCAGCCACAACGCACCCGCACCCGAAAGCCGCCCCGAACCCCCACGCCGCCCACGGCCCAAGCCGGCGCAGCGCTACGGCACAATTTGGGCCATGGGGATAGTCGCCGGGCTGGACAGTTCGCCCGATTTCACGCGCATCGTCGTATGCGACACGGACTCAGGGGCCGTGCTCAGGCAGGGGTACGCCCCGCATCCGGTGGACTCGCCGGACGGCGGCGGCTCACGCCCCTCCGACGTCGATCCGCAGGCCTGGCTGCTGTCCCTCGGGGAGGCGGCCGGTGGCGGGCTTCTCGAGGGCGTGCAGGCCATCGGCGTGTCGGCGCAGCAGAACGCGGTGGTCCCGCTCGACGCGCAGGGCAACACCGTGCGCCCGGCGATGGTCAGCGGCGACAAGCGGGCGCAGGTCGCGGCGGCCGATCTGGTCGACGCGCTGGGCGGCCGGGAGGCGTGGGCGCAGGCCGTGGGGTGTGTGCCGCAGGCCGCGCAGCCGGTGACCAAGTTGCGCTGGCTCGCCAAGACCGAGCCCGAGAACGCCGTACGCGCCGCCGTCCTCATGCAGGCGCACGACTGGCTGGTGTGGCAGCTGCTCGGGCGGCCCGTGAGAAGGACCACAGATCGGGGCGGGGCCTCCGGGACGGGGTACTGGTCCGCGGCCACCGGCACGTACCGCGGTGATCTCGTCGAGCTGGCGCTCGGCCATCAGGCCATGCTGCCCGAGGTGATCGGGCCGGCCGAGGCGGCGGGCACGACCCCCGAAGGGCTCCTCATCTCGGCGGGGACGGGCGAGACCATGGCCGCCGCGTTCGGGCTGGGTATCGGGCTGGGCGACGCGGTCGTCTCCCTCGGCGCCTCCGGGTCCGTGATGGCCGTCCACCCAGAGGCGCTCGTCGACAGCTCCGGGATGATCACCTCCCTGGCCGACGCGACCGGCATGCACCTCCCGGTGGTCACCACCCTCAACGCCGTACGCACCCTGCGCGGTGCCGCCGAACTTCTCGGCGTGCCCGATCTGGAGGGTCTGTCCGACCTGGCGATGAAGTCGACGCCGGGGGCGCACGGGCTCGTGCTGCTGCCGTATCTGGAAGGCGAGCGGACGCCGAGCCTGCCGCACACCGCGGGCACGCTGGCGGGGCTGCGGCGGGAGTCGATGAAGCCGGAGCATCTGGCGCGGGCCGCGTTCGAGGGCATGCTGTGCGGGCTCGCGGACGCCCTGGACGTGCTGCGCGGCCGGGGCGTCGAGGTGCGGCGGGTCTTCCTGCTGGGCGCGGCGGCCGAGCTGCCCGCGGTGCAGGCGGCGGCGCCCGCGCTGTTCGGGACGCAGGTCGTCGTACCGCAGCCGGCGGACTACGCCGCGATCGGCGCCGCCCGGCAGGCCGCCTGGGCGCTGGGCGTGTCGCAGGGCACGCTCGACCCGCGCACCCCGCCCGTCTGGCAGGGCGCGGCCGCGCAGATCCTGGAGCCCGGCGAGGAACTGGCGGTGGGACAGGCCGTGCGGCAGCAGTTCGTGTCGGTGCGGGACCAGACGCATCCCGGGGCGTTCCGGTCGTAGGGAGGACGTGGCGGAACGTAAGAGACCGGTAGGAGTCGTACCCGTAAGGCCGTACGGAGTCGCGCCGACGGCTTAATCGGTTGAGGTAACGCGGGTGGAGTGTTCGACGATAGGGGCCAGGGGCAACCAATCGCCCCCATCGTCGATCCGCCCACTCCGAGAGAAGCAGCGTGCTCATACGACTTCTGCGGACCTACCTCAGGCCCTACCGAAAACCCCTCGCCTGGCTGGTGCTGCTCCAGTTCCTGCAGACCTGCGCCACGCTCTACCTGCCCACGCTGAACGCGGACATCATCGACCAGGGCGTCGTCAACGGCGACACCGGCTACATCCTGTCCTACGGCGCCCTGATGGTCGGCATCTCGCTGGCGCAGGTCGTGTGCAACATCGGTGCCGTGTACTACGGTGCCCGGACCGCGTCGGCGCTCGGGCGGGACGTGCGGGCCGCCGTCTTCGACCGGGTGCAGTCGTTCTCGGCGCGGGAGGTCGGCCACTTCGGCGCGCCCTCGCTGATCACCCGGACCACCAACGACGTCCAGCAGGTGCAGATGCTGGCGCTGATGACGTTCACGCTGATGGTGTCGGCGCCGATCATGTGCGTCGGCGGCATCGTGCTGGCCCTCGGGCTGGACGTGCCGCTGTCCTCGGTGCTGGTCGCCGTGGTGCCCGTCCTCGGCATCAGCGTGACCTTGATCGTGCGGCGGCTGCGACCACTGTTCCGGACCATGCAGGAGCGGCTCGACACGGTGAACCGGGTGCTGCGCGAGCAGATCACCGGCAACCGCGTCATCCGCGCCTTCGTGCGTGACGAGTACGAGCAGCAGCGCTTCAGGAAGTCCAACGTCGAGCTCACCGACATGGCGCTGGGCACCGGCAACCTGCTCGCGCTGATGTTCCCGATCGTCATGACGGTGGTGAACCTGTCGTCGATCGCGGTGGTCTGGTTCGGGGCCCATCGCATCGACAGCGGTGGGATGCAGATCGGTGACCTGACCGCGTTCCTCGCCTATCTCATGCAGATCGTGATGTCCGTGATGATGGCCACCTTCATGTTCATGATGGTGCCGCGCGCGGAGGTGTGCGCCGAGCGCGTCCAGGAGGTGCTGGGCACCTCGTCCAGCGTCGTTCCGCCGACCGCGCCCGTGCGGGAGCTGCGCCGGCACGGTCATCTGGAGATCCGGGGCGCCGGGTTCCGCTACCCGGGTGCCGAGGAGCCGGTGCTCAAGGCGATCGACCTGGTAGCGCTGCCGGGTGAGACGACGGCCGTGATCGGCTCGACGGGCAGCGGGAAGTCCACGCTGCTGGGGCTCGTCCCCCGGCTGTTCGACGCGACCGACGGGCGGGTGCTCGTGGACGGGGAGGACGTGGCGGGCATCGAACCCCAGCTGCTGGCGAAGACCGTGAGTCTCGTACCGCAGAAGCCGTACCTGTTCGCCGGGACGGTCGCGACCAACCTTCGCTACGGCAACCCGGACGCGACGGACGAGGAGCTGTGGCACGCGCTGGAGGTGGCGCAGGCCAAGGAGTTCGTGGAACGGCTGGAGAACGGGCTCGACTCCCCCATCGCGCAGGGCGGCACGAACGTGTCCGGCGGTCAGCGGCAGCGGCTGGCGATCGCCCGGACCCTCGTGCAGCGCCCGGAGATCTACCTCTTCGACGACTCCTTCTCCGCCCTGGACTACGCCACCGACGCCGCGCTGCGGGCGGCGCTCGCGCGGGAGACCGCCGAGGCGACCGTCGTGATCGTCGCCCAGCGGGTGGCGACCATCCGGGACGCGGACCGGATCGTCGTCCTCGACGAGGGGCGGGTCGTCGGCACGGGCCGGCACCACGAGCTGATGGCGGACAACGAGACGTACCGGGAGATCGTGCTCTCCCAGCTGACGGAAGCGGAGGCCGCCTGATGGCCGGGCCCATGGGACGGATGATGGCCGGGGGCGGCCCCGACCAGCACTCGCTGGACTTCAAGGGGTCGGGCAGGCGGCTCGTCGCCCAGTTCAAGCCCGAACGGCTCACCCTCTACGCGCTGCTGCTCTGCGTGGTCGTGAGCGTGGGCCTGTCGGTCGCCGGGCCGAAGATCCTCGGTGAGGCGACCGACCTGGTCTTCTCGGGCATCGTCGGGCGGCAGTTCGACTCCGGGATGACCAAGGAGCAGGTCCTCGCGGCGATGCGGGAGCGCGGCGACGGCCAGATCGCCGACATGCTGCGCAGCACCGACTTCACGCCGGGCGAGGGCATCGACTTCGGCGCGGTCGGGAACGTACTCCTCTTCGCGCTGGTCGTGTTCCTCGTCGCCGGTCTGCTGATGGCGGTGGCGACGCGGCTGGTGAACCGGTCCGTGAACCGGACCATGTTCCGGATGCGCGAGGACGTCCAGACGAAGCTGTCGCGGCTGCCGCTGTCGTACTTCGACAAGCGTCAGCGCGGTGAGGTGCTCTCCCGCGCCACGAACGACATCGACAACATCGGGCAGACGCTTCAGCAGTCGATGGGGCAGCTCATCAACTCGGTGCTGACCATCATCGGTGTGCTGGCGATGATGTTCTGGGTGTCGTGGCTGCTGGCGCTGGTCGCGCTGGTGACCGTGCCGCTGTCGTTCTTCGTCGCCACCCGGGTCGGCAAGCGGTCGCAGCCGCACTTCGTGCAGCAGTGGCGCACGACCGGCAAGCTCAACGCACACGTCGAGGAGATGTACACCGGGCACACGCTGGTGAAGGTGTTCGGACGCCAGGAGGAGTCGGCCAGGCAGTTCGCCGAGCAGAACGACGCGCTGTACGAGGCCGGGTTCAGGGCGCAGTTCAACAGCGGTGTGATGCAGCCGCTGATGCTGTTCGTGTCGAACATCAACTACGTGCTGGTGGCGGTGGTCGGCGGGCTGCGGGTCGCGTCGGGCTCGCTGTCCATCGGTGACGTGCAGGCCTTCATCCAGTACTCGCGGCAGTTCTCGATGCCGCTGACGCAGGTCGCGTCGATGGCGAACCTCGTGCAGTCCGGTGTCGCTTCGGCGGAGCGGGTCTTCGAACTCCTGGACGCGGAGGAGCAGGAGGCGGATCCCGTGCCGGGCGTGCGGCCGGAGGAGCTGCGCGGGCGGGTGGCGCTGGAGGGGGTGTCCTTCCGGTACGACCCCGAGAAGCCGCTGATCGAGGACCTGTCGCTGACGGTGGATCCCGGGCACACGGTCGCGATCGTCGGCCCGACGGGCGCCGGCAAGACGACGCTGGTCAACCTGCTGATGCGGTTCTACGACGTCTCGGCCGGGCGCATCACCCTCGACGGGGTCGACATCGCCCGGATGTCCCGGGACGAGCTGCGGGCCGGGATCGGGATGGTGCTCCAGGACACATGGCTGTTCGGCGGCACGATCGCGGAGAACATCGCGTACGGGGCGTCCAGGGACGTCAACCGGGGCGAGATCGAGGAGGCGGCGCGGGCCGCCCACGCCGACCGGTTCATCCGTACGCTGCCCGACGGGTACGACACGGTGATCGACGACGAGGGGTCGGGGGTCAGCGCGGGTGAGAAGCAGCTGATCACCATCGCGCGGGCGTTCCTGTCCGATCCGGTGATCCTGGTGCTGGACGAGGCGACGAGTTCCGTGGACACGCGGACCGAGGTGCTGATCCAGAAGGCCATGGCGAAGCTGGCACACGGGCGCACGTCGTTCGTCATCGCGCACCGGTTGTCGACCATCCGGGACGCGGACACGATCCTCGTCATGGAGAACGGTTCGATCGTGGAACAGGGCGCGCACGGGGAGCTGTTGGCGGCGGACGGGGCGTATGCGCGGCTGTACAAGGCGCAGTTCGCGCAGGCGGTGGCGGAGGTGGACTGACTCTGCGGGTCCGTTGTGGCTGGTCGCGCCCACCGGCCCGCAGACGGCGTCAGTCCAGATAACCCCTCAGCTGGTCCGCGAACGCATGGTCCCGCAGCTTGTTGAGGGTCTTCGACTCGATCTGCCTGATCCGTTCCCGCGTCACGCCGAAGATGCGGCCGATCTCCTCCAGCGTGCGCGGGCGGCCGTCCGCCAGCCCGTAACGGAGTTGGACGACCTTCCGCTCACGCTCCCCCAGCGTCGACAGCACCGCCTCCAGGTGCTCCCTGAGCAGCAGAAACGCCGCCGACTCCACGGGTGACGTCGCGTCGCCGTCCTCGATGAGGTCGCCGAGGGCCACGTCGTCCTCCTCGCCCACGGGCGCGTGCAGCGACACCGGCTCCTGGGCCAGGCGCAGGACCTCGCTGACCCGCTCGGGCAGCAGGTCGAGGTGGGCGGCCACCTCCTCCGGCGTCGGTTCGTAGCCGCGTTCCTGGAGCATGCGGCGCTGGACGCGGACGACCCGGTTGATCAACTCGACGACGTGGACCGGCACCCGGATGGTGCGGGCCTGGTCGGCGAGGGCGCGGGACATGGCCTGGCGGATCCACCAGGTGGCGTACGTCGAGAACTTGTAGCCGCGGGCGTAGTCGAACTTCTCGACGGCCCGGATCAGACCGAGGTTCCCCTCCTGGACGAGGTCGAGCATGGTCAGGCCGCGGCCGACGTACCGCTTGGCGACCGAGACCACCAGGCGCAGGTTCGCCTCGATCAGGCGCCGCTTGGCCATGCGGCCCATCACGACCAGGCGGTCCAGGTCGAGGGCGAGCCGGCTCTCCAGGTCGGGGGTGCTGCTCAGCTTCTCCTCGGCGAACAGGCCGGCCTCGACGCGGCGGGCGAGTTCGACCTCCTCGGCCGCCGTGAGGAGGGGGATGCGGCCGATCTCCCGCAGGTACTGGCGGAACAGGTCGGAGGAGGGGCCGCTGGTGTCGGCTGCGCGGGCCCGGGCCGGCACCGGTGCTTCGACCGGCTCGGTGGTGTCGGCGGCGTCCAGGGCGCCGGCGGGCGGTTCCGCCGGCTCGGGCGTGGCCTCCGGCTCCGCCTCGGGGTGGTGCGCGACACGGCTCTGCGGCGGCACCGCGACGAGAACGTCGGCCTCCGCGTCCGGCTCCGTGCCGTCCGTACTTGCGTCGGTCTGGCTGAGGGTCTGGGTCTGCACGGGGGCGACCTCCAGGATGATCGCTGCCGAGGCGTACGACAGCGCTGCTTCGAGAGCGGAGTGGCGGCCTCGCCGCTGTCCGTCCCGTACGCGATGAGCGGAACCGCGGGGGTGTGGGACCCGTGGGGAACGGATCGGCCGCGCTCCGAGGACTCAGGCACCGGAACCCAGTGTGGAGTACGACACATCGCTGCCACGAGGGGCGTGCGGTGACTTTTTGCGTCCGGTCCGTGACCCCCTGCTCAGAGGGCGGCCGCGCCCTGTCCCCGCAATGCCTGGTCGTACTGCTGCAACACCCACAGCTCGTTCTGCACGGCGGCCAGTTGGGAGGGGTCGCCGCCCGCGCCCAGGCGGGTCAGCTGGCTCTGGACGTCGCGGACGCGGCGCTCCACGGCGCGACGGCGGACGGTGACGAGTTGTTCGCCGGCGTAGTTCTCGTCGACGGTCCTGCGCATGATCGCCTCGACCGCCAGCTCCGTGACCATCGCGCGGACCTGGTCGTCCGGGGCCGCCTCCCGGACGCGGGCCAGGTACTCCGGCGAGTCCTGGATGCCGTACTCCGCACCGCCGGCGTCCATGATCGCCTGGCGTACGGCGGCGTAGGGCGCGGCGGTGAACTCGTCGGCGCCGTACGCGTCGAAGGCCGGGGAGACCAACTCGGGGCGCTGGAGGGCGAGTTTGAGGAGCTCGCGTTCGGTGGCGTACACCGGGTTGCGCAGGGTCAGGGCCGGGCCTGAGGTGCGGGGCGCGGGGGCGGCTTCGTAGGGCTGCTGTGTGTCGCGGGACGTCGGTGCCGGGCCCCTGCCGCCCCGGTCGCGCGCCCAACGCGCCAGCTGTGCCACCCGCTTGACCACGAACTGGGTGTCCAGGATGCCGAGCATGCCCGCGAGCTGGACGGCCACCTCGTGCTGGGCGCCGCTGTTCTTGATGCGGGCGACGATCGGGGCCGCCTCGTCCAGCGCGGACGCGCGGCCCGCCGGGGTGTCGAGGTCGTAGCGGACGACGATCTGGCGGAGTGCGAACTCGAAGAGCGGAGTGCGCGGTTCGGCCAGGTCGGCGACCGCGTCGTCACCCTTCGCCAGGCGCAGTTCGCAGGGGTCCATGCCGTCCGGCGCGATGGCGATGTACGTCTCCGCCGCGAACTTCTGGTCGTCCTCGAAGGCGCGCAGGGCCGCCTTCTGGCCCGCCGCGTCGCCGTCGAAGGTGAAGATGACGCGGGCCGAGCCGTTGTCCATCAGCAGCCGGCGGAGGATCTTGATGTGGTCGCCGCCGAAGGCCGTACCGCAGGTCGCGATGGCGGTGGTGACCCCGGCGAGGTGGCAGGCCATGACGTCGGTGTAGCCCTCGACGACGACCGCGCGGCTGGCCTTGGCGATGTCCTTCTTGGCGAGGTCGATGCCGTAGAGGACCTGGGACTTCCGGTAGATCGCCGTGTCGGGGGTGTTGAGGTACTTCGGGCCGTTGTCGGCCTCGTACAGCTTGCGCGCGCCGAAGCCGACCACGTCGCCGCCGATGTCGCGGATCGGCCACATCAGCCGGCCCCGGAAGCGGTCGATCGGGCCGCGGCGGCCCTCCTGCGACAGCCCGGAGAGGAGGAGCTCCTTGTCGGTGAAGCCCTTGCCGCGGAGGTAGCGGGTGAGGTGGTCCCAGCCCTGCGGGCTGTAGCCGACGCCGAAGTGCACGGCGGCGGCCTGGTCGAAGCCGCGCTCGGCGAGGAAGATCCGCCCGGTGTCCGCCTCGGAGCCGGTCGCCAGCTGCTCGGCGTACCACTCGGCGGCGATCTTGTGGGCCTCGACCAGGCGGATGCGCTCGCCGCGCTGGTGGGACGGGTTGTACCCACCCTCCTCGTAGCGCAGCGTGATGCCGGCCTGGGCGGCGAGGCGCTCGACCGACTCCGAGAAGGTGAGGTGGTCGACCTTCATCACGAACGTGATGGTGTCGCCGCCCTCCTGGCAGCCGAAGCAGTGGAAGAGTCCCTTGCTCGGGCTGACCTGGAAGGACGGCGACTTCTCGTCGTGGAAGGGGCACAGCCCCTTGAGGTTTCCGCCGCCCGCGTTGCGCAGCTGGAGGTACTCGGACACCACGGCGTCGATCGGGACCGCGTCCCGTACCGCCTTCACGTCCTCGTCGTTGATCCGTCCTGCCACGAGGTGATTCTACGGGGCAGATCTGACACTCCTGGGGCGAGATGCCTTTCGGCCGGGGGTCCGGGGGTTGCCCCCGGGAAATGCAGCACGGTGGTGCTCTGACAGCTACGGGACGAGGTTTTCGAGCGGAACGTGCGGGTCCGCCAGGCTCTGGGTGTTCACCTGGGTCTTCGAGCGGATCAGCCGCTGGATCGGCTCTGTGACGTCCCACACGTTCACGTTCATCCCCGCCAGCACCCGCCCGTCCTTCACCCAGAACGCGATGAACTCCCTCTTGCCCGCGTCGCCCCGGATCACCACCTCGTCGTACGACCCCGCGGGCGCCCAGCCGGAGTACTCCATCCCCAGGTCGTACTGGTCGGAGAAGAAGTAGGGGACGCGGTCGTAGGTGATGTCCTGCCCGAGCATCGCCCGCGCCGCCGCCGGTCCCCCGTTCAGCGCGTTGGCCCAGTGCTCCACGCGCAGCCGGGTGTCGAACAGGGTGTGCGGGAAGGAGGCCACGTCGCCAGCCGCGTAGATGTCGGGGTCCGAGGTGCGCAGCTGTTCGTCCGTGACCACGCCGCCGCCGTGCGCACGGTCGGCGATCTCCAGTCCCGCCGCTTCCGCCAACCCCCTGCGGGGAGCGGCGCCGATCGCCGCCAGTACGGCGTGCGCGGGGTGCTCCTCGCCGTCGTCGGTGCGGGCGGCCAGCACCATGCCGTCCTGGCCGACGATCTCCGTCAGCTGCCTGCCGAAGTGGAAGCGCACCCCGTGCTCGCGGTGCAGCTCGGCGAAGACCCCGCCGAGCTCCGGGCCCAGTACGCCGTGCAGCGGGGTCCGCCCGTGCTCGACGACGGTGACCTCGGCGCCGTACTCCCGGGCCGCCGCCGCGATCTCCAGGCCGATCCAGCCGGCGCCGGCGATCACGAGGTGACCGTTGTCCCGGCCGAGGGAGGCGAGGACGCCCTTGAGGCGCTCGGCGTGCGCGAGACGGCGCAGATGGTGGACGCCGGCCAGGTCCGTGCCCGGGATGTCCAGGCGGCGCGGCTCGGCGCCGGTGGCCAGCAGGAGCTTGTCGTAGTGGACGACGGTGCCGTCCTCGCCGAACCGTACCGTCTTCGCCGTCCGGTCGATCGCGTCGACGGTCTGGCCGAGGTGCAGTTCGATGTCGTTGCGCGCGTACCAGGCGGGCTCGTGCACGAAGACGCTGTCGCGCTCCTCCTTGCCGAGGAGGTAGCCCTTGGACAGGGGCGGTCGTTCGTACGGGTGGTCGCGCTCGTCGCAGATCAGTATCACCCGCCCGGTGAAGCCCTCCGCGCGAAGGGTCTCGGCCGCCTTCGCGCCGGCGAGTCCTCCTCCGACGATGACGAATGTCTGATCCGCGTCGACCACTTGATGCCTCCTACCGGGGGTCTGGGGGGTGTCGCCCCAGAAAACACAGCGGGTGCCGCCACATGCGAGCGTCCCGCACGCAGCGTGATGCGGGAAGAGGGGGTGACCCGATCAGGCCACGCAGGGTCACTTTCGAGTGCCCGTTCGCCTCTTGGGCCTCACCCGTCGCGCACGGGTGAGCACTGCGCACCGCGCTCTACGCCCTGCGCGTGAGCCGCGCGTGCAGCGAACGCGCCGACGCGTCCGTCAGGGAGGCGATCTGGTCGACGATCACGCGCTTGCGGGCGCGGTCGTCGGCGGCCGTGTCGAACAGGGCCCGGAACTGCGGGTCCAGCCCCTCGGGCGCGCGGGCGGTGAGCGCCTCGGCCAGTTCGGCGACCACGATCCGCTGGTCGGCGCGGAGCCGCTCCTGCTCGGCGCGCTGCATGACGTACCGGTCGGCGACGGCCTTGAGGACAGCGCACTCCAGGCGGGTCTCGTGCGGTACGACGAGTTCGGCGTCGTAGCGGGAGAGCCGCCCGTCGCCGTGCGCGGCGCGCGTGGCGCTCTCGGCGGCCAGACAGAAACGGCCGATGAGCTGGCTGGTGGCGTCCTTGAGGCGGGCCTGGGCGACGGCCGAACCGTCGTAGCCATGCGGCCACCAGGGTTCCTCCTGGAGCCGGTCGAGGGCGGCGGACAGTTCCGCCGGGTCGGTGTCCTCGGGGACGTACCGTCCGACGGCGACCTCGAAGACGCCCTGCCGCTCGGGCTCGGAGTGCAGGCAGTTGGGGTCGATGTGGCCGGCGTGCAGGCCGTCCTCGACGTCGTGCACGGAGTACGCCACGTCGTCGGACCAGTCCATGACCTGGGCCTCGAAGGTGGTGCGGGCGCCGGGGGCGTCCTTGCGGACCCAGTCGAAGACGGGGCGGTCGTCCTCGTAGACGCCGAACTTCGGGGAGTTCGGGTCGGTGGGATGGGCGCCGCGGGGCCAGGGGTACTTGGTGGCGGCGTCGAGGGTGGCACGGGTGAGGTTGAGACCGACGGAGCCCTCCGGGGTGAACCGCTTGGGTTCGATGCGGGTGAGGAGGCGCAGGGACTGGGCGTTGCCCTCGAAACCGCCGCAGTCCTCGGCGAATTCGTTCAGGGCGACTTCGCCGTTGTGGCCGAAGGGAGGGTGGCCGAGGTCGTGGGAGAGACAGGCGGCTTCCACGAGGTCGGGGTCGCAGCCGAGGGCTTCGCCGAGTTCGCGGCCCACCTGGGCGCACTCCAGGGAGTGGGTGAGGCGGGTGCGGGGGCTGGGGTCCCAGGCGTGGCTGTGGGTTCCGGGGGTGACGACCTGGGTTTTGCCTGCGAGGCGGCGGAGGGCTGCGCTGTGCAGTACGCGGGCGCGGTCGCGTTGGAAGGCCGTGCGGCCTGGGCGTTTGTCGGGTTCGGGGGCCCAGCGTTCGACTGCCGACTCGTCGTAGTACATGCACCGACAGTACGGGCAGACACTGACAAACGGAGGGGTGTGTGGCTTGTCGCGCCAACGCGGCGGCGCCGCATATCGACACAGCCCCGCGCCCCTGAGGGGCGTGCCTCCCCCGGCGTTTTAAGCCGAGGCCAGCTCCGGTGCTGTCGTGACCGGCGTTGCCAGCATCTGGTCGTAGCGGTGGAGGAGGAGGCGGGCCATGGCGGGGTGGGTGCCCAGGGGGGCCGAGGCTATCCACGGGGCCGCTTCCGCGCACTCCGTTGCGAAGCGGCCGGGTGCCGTGAAGTAGGAGGCGACGGCGACCCGCGTGCGACCTCGGGCCGACAAGGACTTCAGGGCGTCCTCGACCGTGGGGGCCGCCGTAGTCGCGTAAGCCGGGATGACTGGGACGCCCAGGCGGTTGGCCAGGAGGTGGGCCGTGTGGGCGGTGTCGAGTTTCGACTCGGGGTCGCGGGAGCCCGCCGCGGCGAGGACCACGGCGCTCTCGCGGCGCGTCGGCTCGTCCATGCGGGTGCGCCAGCCGGCCTCCACCAGGCGGGAGTACAGGGCCTCCACCAGCAGGGGGTGCGGGCCGAGGGCGCCGGCCACGCGGGCGCGTACCCGCGACTCGGCGGCCATGTCGGGGATGTCCCGCTTGATGTGGTAGCCGCGGCTGAGGAGAAGAGGGACGAGGATCGCCTGGTCGCCGTCGAGGGCGGCGAGGGTGTCCGGGAGCAGGGGCTCGTTCAGCTCGATGTGGCCGAGGTGGACCGGCAGGCCGGGGCGCAGGGCACGGACCTTGTCCAGGAGCGCGCGTACGGTGCTCAGGGCGCGCGGGTCGCGGCTGCCGTGGGCCACGACGACGAGCGCGGGCGCCTCGGGGCGCCGCCTGCCATCGAGCGCGACGAGGCTGAGCTGGCTGGCGAGCTGGCTGCTGATCCGGTTCATGAGGTGCGCCGTACTGTCGAGGTGGGCGGTCGTGGACTCGTCGTGAAGAGGGTTCGACGCCGTCATGAACCGATGGTGGCGGCGGGACGTTGCCTTCCCGTTTCGCAGGAATGACGGGTTCTTACACCGGGTTCACGATGCGGTACCCGGGCGGTGTGAGGTGGCGTGACCTGTCCTTTCGCGCGGGAAGTGAACCTGGTCACGCCGCGTACGGTGAACCGGGGAGGGCGAGGGGACGTCCCTGACTGTCGAGTACAGGCCGTGTGCCGACCGGGGAGGGACCATCCGATGCGCCGACCGAAACCGCGCCGACCACGTCTGCCGCGCACCCGCCGGGGGCAGCGGCTGCTGGTGCGGGCCGTGATGTTCGGGTGCGTGCTGGGGCTGCTTCCGGCCACCTGGATGCACCTCGTGACCGACGATCGGCTGCGGACCACGGCGGACGTGCCGCGCACCGATGTCGCCGTGGTCTTCGGTGCCGGGCTGTGGGCCGGCGAGCCGTCCCCGTACCTCGCCCACCGGCTCGACGCGGCGGCCGAGCTGTACCGCGCGGGCCGGATCAAGGTCGTCCTCGTCACCGGCGACAACAGCCGCGAGGACTACGACGAGCCCGACGCGATGCGCACGTATCTGACCCGGCACGGTGTGCCCGGCTCCCGCATCGTCAGCGACTACGCCGGCTTCGACACCTGGGACTCCTGCGTCCGTGCCAAGAAGATCTTCGGCGTCGACGAGGCGGTCCTGATCAGCCAGGGCTTCCACATCCGGCGGGCGGTCGCGCTGTGCCAGGAGGCGGGGGTGACGTCGTACGGCGTCGGGGTCGACGCCAAGCACGACGCCACCTGGTACTACGGCGGTACGCGGGAGATCTTCGCGGCCGGCAAGGCGGCCCTGGACGCCGTCTTCGAACCGGACCCGCGGTTCCTGGGGCCGAGGGAGGCCGGGGTGGCGAACGCGCTGGCGGCGGGGCGATAGCGGCGCCCGCCGGCAGCGGCGCATGCCTCGCGCGCGCGTTTTGTCGCGCGCACGCCAGCCAACTGTGTGAACAGAACACCGGACGCGTTCCGTAATCAGGCGACTACTCATAGCGTCCATGGGTGTGCGGCGGCGGATCCGGCCGACCGCCGCGACCTGGGGGAAAGGACATCTGATGACTCGTCTTCGGTCCGTACTCGCCGCGGCCGCCGCAGCCATACTGATCACCGCGGGAACCGCGGCGGGGACCGCCTCCGCCGCCGGCGCCGACGCCGCACAGGCGAGGGAGCCGGGCTGCGCCCACGTCGTCGGCAACGGCTACGGGTACGCGGACATCTGGAACGAGTGCGGATACACGATCTTCGCCACCGTCGAGGTCGACGGCTTCGACCCGCCGTGTATCCAGATCGGTCCGGGCGCGACCGCGAGGATCGGTCTGGAGCCGGGCGACGTCCCGTACTACGCGTACGAGTGCTGACCCAGGGGGTCCTCTGACCAGGGACCGTCCCTGAACCGGGCGGGGGGGGGGGGAAAGACCCCCCCCCCCCCCCCCCCCCCTCCTTGGGGCTCCCCACCGGGGGGGGGGGGAAGGGGGGGGGGGGGCCCCGTTCTGTTCACACAGAGAAGACGGGCACCCACA
>NZ_JBHVGZ010000075.1:0-48239 GCF_042800355.1 Streptomyces sp. NPDC057623 | reverse complement strand
AGGACCAGCCGGCCGTCGCCAGCCCGCGGCAGTGGTACTTCGGCCAGTGCCCGCCGCAGCCGGCCGGCATCGATGCGTCCACGAGCCACCGCCGCGTAGAGCCCTCCATGGCCGCGGCGGTGTTCACCCACCAGCGACAGCTCGGCCAGCGACCTCACCGGCCCGTCGCCGCACAGAACAGCATCAGCCAGCTCGAACAACGCGTCCGAACGAGCGGTCAGACAGGCATAGAACTCGCCCCGGAAGCATGACAGTTGCGCCAACGGCTCTCGCCGGACGTCGTGATGCAGCAGACTCATCTTCACGGCCTTCGTGCTGAATGTGTGTGTTCCTTGGTCGGAGCACATATTCAGCCGAAGGCCGCATTCGTGTACGGCAGTTACCGAACCGAGTGATCAAGTTCGACGGACCATTCGACGCCGGACGTTAAAGATCAAGTTAAGGTGAGAAGTCGGTCCTCGCCAGCGTTTCCCCCGGCGCAGTCCAGCACCGACTCCGACGGAAACCGATAGGCATCCATTCGCATTCCGTCAAGATTTCAATAAGGGCATGGATTTAAAGAGGCAGGACCGACTTCTATTGATAGCGAATGCTGTCTATAGAAGAGGAGGGTGCCATGCTGTCCACCGGCGCCGCGTCGGCCACATCCCGGCGCAGCCTGGCAGCCGACCCCGGTTACCAGGCGTACTGGATCCTGCGGACGGGCTTCACCGTGGCCCCGATCCTGTTCGGCCTGGACAAGTTCGCCAACCTGCTCGTGGACTGGCCGACCTACCTTGCCCCGTGGATCAACGACCTGGTTCCGGGTAGCGCCCAGGCCGCCATGTACGCCGTCGGCGTCATCGAGATCGTCGCCGGCATCACCGTCGCCGTGGCCCCGCGCTTCGGGGGCTGGCTGGTCGCCGGCTGGTTCGCGGGCATCATCGTCAACCCGCTGACCATCCCCGGCCACTACGACATCGCCCTGCGCGACTTCGGGCTCCTGCTCGGCGCCGTCGCCCTGGCCCGGCTCGCCGAGCACTACCACGCCACGCGGCAGCCGAGCTGACCCGACGCCCCACGCGACACCCGGGCGGGTGAGCGACCGCGTCCTCACCCGCCCTGCAACGAACACCAACTCACTTCTGATCGTGACCAGTTGGCACGAAGTCTCCGTTTCGCCACAGGCAACCAGCACATCGGTGACAGCAGAGCGCTCGGAGCCTCCACCCAACGTGCTTCCTCACCAGTGGATGGTCAGCGCAGGGCCAAACCACCCTCAGCATCACCGACCGCATTACAGGCACCCGAGGTTTCCACCTCATCCGGTGTCCGGGCCGTCTCGCCGCCCATGGCGGCTGCGACGAGGCCCGTCACGCAGTGCCGACGGTTGTGCCGATGACTCGGCCCCTGCACCGGCAGCACCAGCACGAAGGCCCGGCAACGTGACCGCGCCAGGCCCCTCGGCGAGAGCCTCATCCTGATGCCATGGGTGGCAAAGGCGAGGGCCGTCAGGTGGGGTCGAAGGCCCGCCGCCGCACGCGTACGGTGGATATGAGGACGGTCGGGTACGCCGGTGCAGCCACTACCGGCAGCCGCTGCAGGCGGCCACACGCGTTCCGGCGGTCTGCTCCCGCACAGGAGGGAGAGGCAATGCCCGAGCACGAGGTCGGCACACAGGAGGAATTCGAGACAGCCCGCCAAGAGCTGCTCGCGGAGGAGAAGGCACTCACCCGACGCAGCGACGAGCTCGCGCGGAAGCGGCGGGCGCTTCCCTGGGTGCCGGTAGAGAAGGACTACCGCTTCGAGACCGAGGACGGGGCCAAGTCGCTCGCGGACCTCTTCGACGGGCGACCGCAGCTGCTCGTCTACCACTTCATGTTCGGCCCGCCCTACGAGGCAGGATGCCCGGTCTGCTCCTCGATCGCGGACACCCTCTCTCCCAACGTGGTCCATCTCAAGGCCCGCGGCGTGACGCTGATCTGCTCCTCGCGAGCACCGATCGACAAGCTCCTCACGTACCGGGACCGGATGGGCTGGAACTTCGACTGGGTCTCCGCGGATGGCAGCGACTTCCACCGCGACCTCGGCTTCCAGTACACCGAGGAGGAGCTGCGGCCGTTCCTGGAGGGCGACATCCCGCCGATCGTGACTCAGATGGCCGGGCTGTCCGGCACGGACGTGCGCAGCTACGTCACCGAGGGGCCGGGGCTGAGCGCCTACGCGCTCTCGGACGGCACCGTCTACCGGACGTACGCCACTACCGCGCGCGGCCTCGAACCCGCCATGGCCTACTACGGACTCCTCGACCGGGCGCCGCTCGGCCGCCACGAGGAGGGCGAGGAGACCCACTGGCTGCGCCGCCACGACGAGTACGGCAAGACCTGAATGGTCGTCTGGTCCCGACCTGCACGCGGAGAACCTGAACTCAGCACGGGTGAACCGGATCTGCCGGCAGGAGGACAAGGTGGTGGGGCCGGCACAGGAGCGCTGGTCGACGTGGACCACGGCCGTGGCGGGCACGAGCGGCAGGAGACCGAGACACACGAGCACAAACAGGGGCGTGAATGACGAGGGGCATGCGCATCCGCATCGACGCCGTCGACCTGCCCGGCCTCACCTGCCCGCCCGAAGCATTCAGCGGCGACGCTGTTCCCGTGTACCGCAACATCCACGTCGCGGTACAACGCCGAGACCGACCCACTGAACTCCTCGACCCACAGCCCGGCGATGCCGCCTCCGCGACCTGGACCCTGGAGTGCACCACAGCAGCCACACCCAACGGAACCGACGTGAAGGGCCCACATGTACAGGGACGTCCGGGAGCGAGGTTCATCTACCTCTCCTGGGGCACCATCGACGACTCCGGCGCATTCACGATGTTCCGCCGCGCCAAGCTGATGCTCGACGCCGTACCCGACGAGATCCTCGAAGCCTCCGCACGCACCGGCCTCCTGGTCGGCCGCCTCGGCCTGACCGACGCCCGCGGTGGACCGCTGTGCGCACGCGTCGTGCCGCCACGCATCACCTGGACAGCAGGACCAGTTGAGGGGGCCGATCACTGAACAGTGCAATCCAGCAGCCTTTCGACGAGCCGCCAGTCGCATCGGCCGAGGGCGCTGGTTGCGAGCGCACGACGACCGTAGGCACCGCAGCGTCTTACCCGGCGCAAGATCGCGCTGTCGCTAGAGACCGGCGGCCTCGCTGCTTGTGCGCCCTCGTCCGATGCCCGGCACGAAACGGCCTGCGGTAGCCGCGTAGGCGGTGTAGGCCGCACCGTGTACGGCCCTGAGGTACGGCTCCTCGACTACCCGTACCTGCAGCTCGACGGCGATGATCAAGGCGGCGAGAGCAGCGACGGCAAGGACGTTCGGCACCATGAGAGTGATGCCGAGCCCAGTGACGGCCATGGCCGTGAAGATCGGGTTGCGGACTCGCGCGAACGGACCCTCACTGAACGCCGTCCAGGCCCAGCCGGTCATCGGGCGTCCGCCACCTTCTCCTCGCCGGGCGTGCAGCAGGCGCAGCCCGGAGCGCAGCCGCAGCTGTCGCTCTGGCCTTCCGCTTCCGCTTCGGTGATCCCACCGATGGGGACGGCACAGCAACTGTCGCCGCGCCAAGCCTCGCGGCCCTCCTTGACCGCGACGGCGGCGATGACCAGTGCGGCGATCGGGTCCGCCCAGCTCCAGCCGAACAGGGAGTTGGCGAGCAGGCCGACGAGGACGACGGCCGACAGGTAGGTGCACAGGAGAGTCTGCTTGGAGTCGGCCACTGCGGATGCGGAGCCGAGTTCTCGGCCGGCGCGGCGCTGGGCGGCGGACAGGAACGGCATGACTGCGAGGGAGAGCACGGCCAGGACGATGCCCGGTGTGGAGTGCTGGGCTTCGCCGGTGCCGGCGAGAGCACGGACGGAGTCGACGGTGACGTAGGCGGCGAGGGCGAAGAAGGACACCGCGATGATGCGCAGGGCGGTCTTCTCGCGGGCTTCGCGGACGGCGTGGTCGGTGGCGGAGAACTGCCAGGCCACGGCTGCCGCGGAGGAGACCTCGATGACCGAGTCCAGGCCGAAGCCGATCAGGGCGGTGGAGGAGGCGATGGTGCCGGCGGTGATGGCGACGATCGCTTCGATGACGTTGTAGGTGATGGTGGCGGCAACCAGCAGGCGTATGCGCCGGGCCAGTTGGGTGCGGCGGTCCGGGGTGGGGCCGAGCGAGACGGACGTCATCAGCAGCAGCCCTTCTCTTCGGCATCCACGCAGGTGCGGTCGGCCTCAACTGCGAGGACCGCGCCGCGCAGGTCGTCCAGGGCGCGGCCGAGTCGGGCGTCGGCCAACTCGTAGCGCATGCGCCGGCCTTCGGGGACGGCGACGACGATGCCGCAGTCGCGCAGGCAGGCGAGGTGGTTCGACAGCCGGGTGCGGGAGATCTCCAGCTTGTCGGCCAGGTCGGCCGGGTGGGCGGGGGCTTCCCGGAGAGCGAGCAGGATTTGGCACCGGATCGGGTCGGCGAGCGCACGGCCGAAGCGGGCCAGGGCGTCGATGTCGGAGGCGATGCTCAGCATGTCCCCGACAGTACACGCAGTCGTGGATTCAGGAAACCATGGATTATCTGCTGTCGGTGATCAGTGCGAGGGCGATGGCCAGCCAGCGGCGGTCGCTGTCCGCCGAGACCCCGTGGGAATGCCCAGCGTGCCCGCCCTCCCCGTGCTGGTGTCCCGGGCTGTGCTCGTGATCGTGATCACTCATTCGTATGCCTTCCCCCTGAGACGGATGCCTTGCCCGAAGTGAAGCGCACACCCACGCCCATCACCAAAGGCTGCATCGGTGACCGTTACCATGAGCGATAAGTTGCCTCTGACCTGCGGAAACTGTCTGACTGGCGGGAATGTGTCGAGCGGTCCGGTCGCGGGTGTCACCCTGTTGTGAACCGAGGTGCGGGGAGGTCGGTACGCTGCCAAGGCGTACGGGGAGTCCAGCCCCGCAGTCCGATGTCCGCTCTTCCGTCCGATCCCGGACGGGGCTCACGAAGGCCCGCACCTGATGCGACCGCACCGCCCGCGAGGACCCGCCTCACCGGCGTCCGGCGTGCTGCAAGGGCTCAGGGCGGGTGTGCTGGCAGTGCTGTGTGTGCTGCTGCCGCTGGCCGGACACGTGCTGGCGCAGTGCCACGCGCCCCGGTGGATCATCGTGGCCGGGATGGCCGCGGTGGCCGGCCCAGGCGCGGTGCTACTGACGCGGCGGCGGCTGACGGACGCCCAAGTGCTGGCCGTGCTCACGGCCGCGCAGTTCGCCTACCACGCGGCCTACTCCCTGTCGGGCGCATGCGCGGCGGTGACGGAACAGGGCGGTTCCGTCGGCGGCTTGTCCCTGCTGGTGGAGCATGGCACGGTCGCCGATCCGTCGCCCGGGGTGGTGCTGGCCGGTCACCTCATCATGCTGCTGCTCGCCGCGCGTCTGCTGGGCATCTCCGAGCGGCTGCTGTGGCAGAGCAGGACGCTGCTGACCGTCGTACAACGTCTGTTGCTGTTCCTCTGGCCGCTGCTGAGCAGCCGTGACGGCAACGGCCCGCGGACCACATTCCCCCAGAACACCGCGCCGCTGATGTCGGCGCTCCTGGTTCGGCTGAACGAGGGCAGGGCGCCCCCGCGGGCCGGGCAGAACCCTGTTGCCCTTCTCCGGCCGACGCTGATCGGCGGTCTCTGCCTGCCCTGACGGGGCGGGCACAGAGGTGACCGTCGCGCGGGCCGGTCCCTTCCCGTCCCGGCGCAGCACCTCGCCGGGGGACACAGAGAGTCCCGCATCTTGAACGTCTTTCCTCGGCTTGCCGCCCGCCTGGCGGCACGCGGCATCGCCGTACCCGCCACCGCTCTGGCGGTCCTGGCCGTATCCGCTCCGCAGGCCGCGGCCCACACCGACCTCGACACCAGCAGTCCTGGCGCCCGAGCGACGCTCGCCGGGCTGCCTCCGAACGCCACGCTGACCTTCAGCGATTCGATGACCCAGAAATACGCCAAGGTCGCTGTCACCGGCCCGGACGGGAAGTCGGCCGCTGCGGGCGACCCTCAGGTTGACGGCAAAACCGTCACCCTGCCGCTCGAAACCGGCTCACCGGCCGGTCGTTACACCGTGGGCTACCGGGTGGTCTCCGCCGATGGCCACCCGGTCTCCGGTTCGTACACGTTCACCGTCAAGGCGGCCGGCAGCCCGAGCCCGTCGCCGCGAGCGGAACAGTCTGCCGACGCACCGCCATCGCCCGCCGCCCGTGCGGCCAAGGCGGATGCAGCCGCCGAGGAGCCATCCGGCACGAACACCTCCGCCCTCGTGGGTGGCGGCGCGCTGGTCCTGACCCTGGCGGCCGTGGGCGCGTACGTGATGCGGCGGAGGCGAGCCGGTCATGGCGGCTGAAGCCACCGTCAAACCCCGTCGACTTCCGCGGCTGCCCCTCGTCCTGGCCGCCTCGCTCGGCGTCGCGGTCGCGGTGACGGCGGTCGCCGTGTGGGCCGGTGGCGGCGCGGCGGTCCAGGTCCCCGGCATCGAGGATGCCGGGGCGCTCACTGCCTGGGGCCTACCGGTGGCCCGTACGGTCGTGAACGCGTCCGCCGTGGCCACCGTCGGCGCGCTGCTGCTCGTTGCCGTGCTGCTGCCGGGCGGCAGGAAGCTCGGTCCGACGCAGCTGCGCTATCTCACCTGGGCCGCGGTCGGGGCCGGGGGGTGGGCCGCCGCGTCAGTGGCGACCCTCGTCCTGACGTTGTCGGACCTGTTCGCCCAGCCGGTCGGCGAGGTGGCGTCCGCCGCCGTGGTGGCCGACTTCGTCACCACCGATGTCCAGGGTCGCTCGTACGCCCTGATGGCGGCAGCCGCGGGAGTTGTCGCGACCCTGTGTGTGGGGATCGGCACGGCGTGGTGGGCGCGCCTGGCCTTGCTGGTCGCGCTCATGGGGATGCTGCCGCCGGCGTTCAGCGGGCACTCCTCGGCGGCGGGCAACCACGACGCGGCGGTCACCAGCCTCGCCCTGCACCTGGTGGGTGTGGCGGTGTGGGTTGGCGGGCTTGTCTTCGTTCTCGTGGTCGCCGTGCGCCGCGAGTCGGATGCGGCGACAGCGGTCCGGCGTTTCAGCCCGCTCGCCGGCTGGGCGTTGATCGCGGTCGCGGCCAGTGGGATCGTCAACGCAGCGGTCCGGTTCCCGTCCGTGGGCGAGGTGTTCACCAGCCGGTACGGGCAGATGGTGCTCGCCAAGACGCTGGCGCTAGCAGTGCTCGGTGGCATCGGCTGGTGGCACCGGCGGCGCACCCTGCCCGCCCTCAACGACGGCAGGCGGCGCACGTTCGTGCGGCTTGCGGCCGGTGAACTCCTGCTCATGTCCGCCGCGATGGGCCTGGCCGTCGGACTCGCCCGCACCCCAGCACCCGGCTCCGGAGACGCCGAACTCTCCCCCACCGAGGAACTCCTCGGCTTCGCCATGCCGCCACCGCTCGGCGACTTCCCGTGGACGCCGCTGTTCACGCAATGGCACTTCGACCCACTGTTCGCGTTCGGTACGGCCGCCGCGGCGCTGCTGTACCTGGCAGGCGTACGGAAGCTGCGCGCACGGGGCGACAAGTGGCCGGTCGGGCGGACGATTTCCTGGCTCGCGGGCCTGGCAGTGACCGTGCTGGCCACCATGAGCGGGCTCAACGCGTACGGCAAGGTGCTGTTCAGCGTGCACATGGGCCAGCACATGATCCTCGCGATGACGGTGCCGATCCTGCTGGTCCTCGGCGCCCCCGCCACCCTCGCCCTGCGCACCCTGCCCACCGCCCCGAAAGGCGAGCCGGACGGGCCGCGCGAGTGGCTGATGAAGCTGCTGCACAGCCGCTACGTCAAGGTCATCTCCCACCCGGTGGTGGCGAGCGTGCTGTTCATCGGCAGCGCGTTCGTCGTCTACTACACCTCGCTGTTCGAGACGCTGATGCGCAGCCATCTCGGTCACATGTTCATGCTGGTGCACTTCCTCGCCGTCGGCCTGCTGTTCTTCTGGGTGATCATCGGCATCGACCCGGGCCCACGCCGCCCTCCGCACCTGGGCCGGCTGTTCACGCTGATCCTGACGATGCCGTTCCACTCCTGGTTCAGCATCTCGCTGATGAGCTCCACCGCGCTGATCGGCGAGGGCTGGTGGTCGCTGCTGGACCGGCCGTGGGTCGAGCGGGCGATGGACGACCAGTACGACGCCGGCGCGATCGCCTGGGCCACCGGCGACATCCCCGTCCTGATCACCACACTCATCCTGGCCATCCAGTGGGTCCGCTCCGACCAGCGCGAAGCCCGCCGGATCGACCGGCAGATCGACCGCGGCGACCACAACGACCCGCTCGCCGCCTACAACGCCCACCTCGCCGGCCTCCACGCCCGTGACCGGCGCCCCGCCCACTCCCGCACCCCCGAGGAATCATGAGCAAGCTGAAGAAGCAACTGATCGCCGCCGCCGTACTCGTAGCCGGATTCGCCGCCGCCTTCGGGTCCTACCTGCTGTTCTCCCCCGAAGATCGGCGCAGTAGTGGCCTGGATGTGATGCCGGCGGCCGAAGCGCTGCCTGTGCGCGAGTCCAGCCACCGCCTGAGCGAGCCCAAGAAGAACGAGCTCACCATCGTCGAGTTCCTCGACTTCGAATGCGAGGGCTGTGGGGCGTACTACCCGGTGGTGGAACAGTTGCGTGAGGAGTACGGCGACCGGGTCACCTTCGTCGCCCGCTACTTCCCCATGCCCGGCCACCGCAACGGCGAACTCGCCGCCCGTACCGCCGAAGCCGCCGCCCGTCAGGGCAAGTTCGAGGAGATGTACAACAAGCTCTTCACCACCCAGAAGGAGTGGGGCGAAGCCCAGGAGTCGAAGGAGTCCGTCTTCCGCGGCTTCGCAAAGGAACTCGGCCTGGACATGGCCCGGTTCGACGCCGACCTTCGCGATCCGAAGGTGGCCGCACGCATCCAGGCCGACCAGCGCGACGGCCTCGGCCTGGGCGTCCAGGGCACCCCCACCTTCTTCTTCGACGGAGAGCGGATCACCAACCCCAACTCCTACAAGGCGTTCAAGGCGCTCATCGACGACAAGCTGGCCGACTGACGTGCGCGGGGAGGCCACACCATGCAGTACCTGATCGACCAGGCCCGGGTCTTCCGCGCCCGCGCGGCGGCCCACACCCTGCACCTGGGCGGCCTCGCCCGCTACCACCGCCCACGGGCGATGTTCATCGCCTGCTCGGACGCCCGCGTCGTGCCCGCGCTCCTCACCGCCGCCCAGCCCGGAGACATCTTCGAACTGCGCACATACGGAGGGGTGATACCGCCCTACGACGCGCAGACACCGACCGGCGAAGCCAGAACGATCGAGTACGCGGTCAACGAACTTGAGGTCTCGGACATCATCGTCTGCGGCCACTCGCACTGCGAACTCGTCTCGGCGGAGATGCACGGCACCCTGACGACGGCCGGCATCACCGGGCCCGACGACGACGCGACCCCGCTGACCGGAAACCTCACCGCCGCCGGGCACCGGCACGTCCTGGCACAGGTCGACGCGCTCAGCGCCTATCCGTGCATCGTGCCCCGGCTGGCCGACCGGTCGTTGCGCCTGCACGCCTGGTTCCACGAGATCGACACCGGCGCGACCCTGACCCACCACCCTCGCGCCGGCACCTTCCTGCCCCTGTGAACAGCCCCACGGCATCTGCCGTATACGACAAGGTGAACGCCCGTGACCTCCACCAGCCGGATCATCTACGACGAACGTCTGACCGTCCCGAAGACCTGGTGGGTCATCGCCGCCCTCTTCGGCATCTCCCTCGCCCTCGTCCTCTTTCCCTACGGCCCCGTAGTCGCGCTCATCGCTCTGGCCATCGGCACCTGTCTGGCCTGCATGTACGTCAGCTCACAGGGCTCGACACGGATCCGGGTCACCGGCGACACGCTGTTCGTGGCCGATGCCCGCATCCCGCGACGTAATGGTGCTCAGCCCGGTAGCAGCGCACAACACACCACCCCGGAAGACGCACTGGGTCGCGAGTCAAGTCAACCTGTGGAACGTAGCGGTGACCCGGGCCAAGTCGCAGCTGATTACGGTGGGCGGCCGTGCCTTCTGGCAGGACCAGAGCGGTCTTCCGGCCCTCCTCGCCGCGCACTCGGCGCCGCTGGCAGCTGGCGCCGATGACACGACAGCCGAGGCCGGCATGCCGGGCCCGATGACCGAGGCCCGCAAGGACCTCGTCGACCGCTCGCCGCGGTACCTGGCCGACCAGGGCATCACCGATCTGGAGCGGGCCGTGGTGGTGGGCGGCCACCCGGTCGACCTGCTGTTCACCGACGCCGGCGAGAACACCGCAGTGCTGATCGACCCCAGCCCGCGCCGCGGTCACGACCCCGCACGGCACCTTCGGCTGACCCACGCCCAAGGCGATCTGCTCACCGGACTGCACTCCGGAGGCCACGGGGCCAAGCCCTGCCCTATGAGGCGGACGCTGCGAGTGCCTGCCTGGCGGATCGTGGCAGGCGAGACCGCACTGGCACCGCTGTTCGGCTGAGAGCCGGACACGACGGCCGGAACCGGATGGCCAGGCCCGGCGACCCGTTCAGCCGCCGTGCAGGCTCCGCACGACGTACGTCATGTGCTGGAGATTTCCCGCCCGCAGCCACTCCGTAGGCCCGCCCACACCCTCGCTGGACGAGAGCGGACCGTGCGCGCAATCACTCAACCATTCCTCGCCCTGTCCCGCTCCCGCTCCCCGGAACTCAGGCAGTTCGATGATTCGGCGAGCCGCGCTACGGTTGACTGCGATCCGGTCGGATCCCCGGGTCAACGCCTTGAACAGCAGGTACGAGCTATCGGTGGTGTAGCGGAGCACACCCCAGGGCGGCCCACCCTTCCTCCCGGGTGCCGGGGCCTGCGCCAGGGCACTCGAGGGCTGCACCCCGTAGTCGCCGTAACAGAGCAGCGGAGCATAGGCCCTGCTCGTCGCGCGCACCTCGTGCCACATGCGCCACTCCGCCCGCGACTGCTCACACGATCCCTCCTCCAGCATGTCGGCGGTGACCCGGGGAAAGCCCCCTCCAAGCAGCGCGGCGCTCCGCCAGACCGCCAAGGGCATCAGCGCGTCGAGGGCGCGCAGCGCCTCCTTGCCTGCGTCGGGCAGGCCATCGAGGACCGCGCCCATGTCGAGCAGCAGATCCACGGGCACCTCCGGACCACTTCGGGCCAGCAGGCCCCGGACGTCCTCCCCAAGTTGGCCGTCCCACTCGCCCGTGACCCGTACTCGAACCCCCATTCCGCGCAGACAGCGCCGGGCCGTCTCCACAGCCGCCGTCTGCTGCGCCTCGGTCCGCTCCGGTCCGGTGACCGGTCGCATTCGCCCGAACTCGCAGTAGACGGATAACACTTCGGCAAGGGCAGCGGTCTGCGCATCCTCACCGAAGGGAGCGTCGATCCATCCGCCGTGACGGCTCACCGCACTCACCGGATCGACGTACTTGCCGACCAGCGTGGTCAGCGTCTCCGGGGCCACTCCGGGCAATGGTGGCAGGTTCCACAGCGGCCTGATCGCGGCACGGACGTCCGGCCACAATCGCCGGCACGCCCCGGCCGCGTGCGGCCGTGTCGGCAGAACGGGAACATAGAGCGGTCCGGACATCGCGGCTCCCCCTCAGCACCGTCCGTGCGCATCCCTTCCCACCAGGGTCCGTTCACCCCGAAACACTTGAAAAGAGAGCAATTTCGGCCTGCATGGCCGATGTGTTCAAGTACCTGGCGACGGTGTGTCGCACGTTGAGCGCTTCGTGATGGACCTCATCGATGCGCTCTCCCCGGCAGGCGCCCATGGCCTGCTCACCGCGCTGGACTCCGAGCGCCGAACCTCGCCCGTGCTGGCACACGCTCGTGAAGGAGAGGACCAGCCGCCAGGGAAGCCGACGCTTCTCCGCCGGCATCGCCCACGCGGCCACTGATCAGCGTCCAGGACGCCGCATACACGCTGCTGGGCATCCCGTTCGTCGACACCGATGACGTCTTCCGCTCAACGGACCACACGCGGAGGCACTCTCCGTGACCGTTGACGGAAGCCGAAGGACCCTTCTCGCCATGCCCCATCGATCAGTGGCGGGGAGGCCCTCTGGGGAGAATCTGGGGAGTGCGGGCGGCGCTGGGGAGCGCGTGGGGAGAATCGGCTGCGTAGCCCGGCAGGAGTCGGAAAGATCCAGAAAGACGGATCAGCCCAGGTCGGAGACCGATTCAGCAGCATCACCGCAGGTCAGAGCCGCCCGGTAGACAACTTCAAGAAGATCTCTTCTTGGGCGGCCATTTTGTTTGCTCCGACGCTGGTCGGGACGATCTACGGGATGAACTTCACGCACATGCCGGAGTTGCACTGGGTGCTCGGATACCCCTTCGCTATCGCCCTAATGGGGATTGTTTGCACCAGTTTGTACATCGTCTTCAAGCGGCGGGACTGGCTCTGAGTAATCACCCTGGAGGGGCGCTGTCCTGAGCTCGTGCAGCACCGGTCGCAGGTACGACTGACGCGCCTGAGGCCGCTGGGGAGAATCTGGGGAGAATGAGCCGCGCTGCGTTCGGGCCGGTCTCCTGCGATGGTGAGCGCCGGCGTGCGAACGCCTAGCGGCTGTGACAGCGCCCAGAAGCGGCGACGGTCACGGAAGGTAGTGGCCTTCCGGGCTGAAACACCGAAACGGATGGGCACAGCGAGGTACTGTGCCCATCCGTTTCGTGGGTTGTGGAGGATGGCCCTCTACCCGGCCGTGGCGACGGCGGCAGTCTGGCCGAGCAAAGCGTCGATGGCCCCTCGTCCCTTGCCGCCGGCCTCTGGCATGAAGTGGGCGTAGTAGTCCAGGGTGATGGTCGGGCTGGAGTGGCCGAGCCAACGGGCCAGGGTGACGACGGACTCACCCGCTTCGAGGATGACCGACGCGTACGTGTGCCGCAGCACATGGAAGCCGTCCTTGCGAGACGCCTTAGGCGGTGTGGCGGGCGGGCGGCGAACCGGCGAGCATCCACCCGGCGAACACGGACGTGGCCTCCCGCCTCGCCCGCTTCGACGGTGTCCTGCTCCCCGGCGGCGGGGCCCTCTCCCCGCACCGGTACGAGGCGCGAGGTGTCCACGACAGCGTCTACGACGTCGACGACGTGCAGGACGACGTCGACCTCGAAGTCGCCCGTACCGCCCTGGACCTGGGCCTGCCCCTGCTGGCGATCTGCCGCGGCCTCCAGGTCGTCAACGTCGCCCTCGGCGGCACCCTGGAACAGGACATGGGCGGCCCGCGGCGCGAACACCGGCCCGTCGTGCACCCGGTGGCGATACGGCGCGGCAGCCTTCTGGAGCAGGCCACCGGCGCGGAGAAGATCGAGGCGTCCTGCTACCACCACCAGCGGGTGGACCGTCGGGGGCCGGGGCTCGCGGTCACCGCACGCGCCGCCGACGGCACGGTGGAAGGACTCGAACTCCCCGGCGCCACAGGGTGATTCACCGCCGTCCAGTGGCACCCGGAGGACACCGCCCACGAGGACCCGGCCCAGCAGGGCCTCTTCGACGCCCTCGTCCGAGCCGCCCGCGACGGACGCTGACACTCAGCTCTTCGGCCGCCGCCCGCTGCGGCGCGGCGCGGGCTCGGCACCGTCGAGGAGGGCCAGCCGGCGCTCCTCGCCGTGTTCCTCGACCTGGAGCACGACCTCTCGCAGCCCGTCGGCGAGGTTCCGGCACTCCTCGTCACCGAGCCGGGAAGCGACGAAGGCCTCCTCCTGGTTGAACCGGGGGAACAGCTGCCGCATCAGCGCCTCGCCCTCCTCGGTGAGACTGAGCAGCACCAGCCTGCCGTCGGTGGGGTGACCGGCCCGCCTGATCAGGCCACGGCCCTCCAGCGTCCGCGAGACCCCGGTGAGGGTTCCCTTGGAGATCCCGGCCTCCTCCGCGACGTGCCGGGTCTCCGACTCGCCCCACGCCCAGACGACCCACAGGACGACGAACGCCGTCCAGGTCAGATCGGCCCCGCGCAGCACCGAGTTCTCCAGGTGCTGGCGGACCGCTGACGCCGCTCGGTAGATGTTGGCGACCACCGCCATCTGCTCGCGGTGAACCGGGATACCTCCGAGCTCTTTGATCGTTCGGAGTCAAATTGTACGAGCCCGGACGCGCCCACTCGCCTCCCCGGAGTCCGCGAAGCCACTGCCCGGTGGAACACGCACCGAGTGCCAGGACACTCTGTAGGATCACGTGCCGACGGCTGACCAGGGGAGGCGAGGGCGATGGCGATGGCAGGCGCGGTACTGGTCCACGGTCTGTACCATCGCGCCGAACACTTCGCCCTGGTAGCGGCAGGCCTGCGCGCCGCGGGCGTTCACGTGGTCGTTCCCGAGTTGCACCGCGGCTCCCTGGGAGCGGACACGGCGGCGGTTCAGGCCGCCGTCGACGAACTGGACGAGCCGCCCGTCGTCCTCGGACACTCCTACGGCGGTTCGGTGGTCACCGGTCTTCAGGGCGCGGCACACCTCGTCTACGTCGCGGCCTTCGTGCCCGACGCGGGTGAGAGCGCGGCAGGCACGGGCGGTGCGACTCCTCGGCTCCGAAACGCCATCGTGTCCGCACCTGACGACTCCACCTTCATCCGCCGCGACCTGGCCGCCGACGTCTTCTACGCCGACTGCCCCGAGGATCGCGCCGCCTGGGCGGTGGACCTGCTGCGCGTTCAGGCGCCGGGGTGCGGGCGGGGCGTACCCGAGCGGCAGAGCTGGAAGCACACGCCGTCCACGTACGTCGTCTGCGCTCAAGACCGTGCGATCGAACCCGAACTGCAGCGCGTGCTGGCCCGCCGTTGCACATCGGTCCGGGAGTGGCCGACGGGCCACTCCCCCTTCGTCGTCCGACCAGAGCTCGTCGTGGAGCTCACGCTCGAACTGCTGCGCGGCGGCGCGACGACGTACCGGAGCGACGGCGGGCACTCGACTCCTCATCGACCGTAGCGACGTGCCCACCGCCCCGACGCGGGGCACCCGAGCAGGCATGCCCGTATGGGCACCCCCTGATGGGCGTCCGGAAGGATCTGTCGCGACGGGCCGCCGCCCGGCACGATGGCGGCGGTCGTGCCCGACGTCCGGGGCATCGCACACCAAGACGCATACGAGACGGGAGACGCGGTGACGAGAACGGCCTTCGAAGCCGACGACGCGGCTGCGGCGCCTCGTCTGGAGGATCTCGTACGCCACAGCGCGAACCGTGTGCCGGACAGGGCGGCCCTGCGAATCGGCCGCCGACAGGTCAGTTACACGGAGCTGAGGATTACGGCCGATCGTTGGGCCGGAGTCCTGCGGTCCGCGCACCCCGAGGGTGAGCCCCGCTCGATCGGCATCCTGGCGGATCGGACCTTCACGGGGTACGTGGGCATCCTGGCCGGCATGTGCGCGGGAGCGGCGGTGATCCCCCTCCCACCGGACCTCCCGGCCGACCGGCTCGGCGAGCTGCTCCGCGACCATCCGATGGACGTCCTGGTCACCGACGCCGTGTGTGCCGCCAAGGTACGGGAACTGGCGGGGCGCGCGGAGCTCCCGCCGGTCTTCTCGCCCGAGGTCGATGCCTCCACCTGGGCGGGCTCGGACGTGGCCGTCCTCACCGGGACCGACCACGTCGCGCCACCCCCTCGGAAACAGCCCAGCGACATCGCGTACGTGCTGTTCACCTCGGGCTCGACGGGGCGCCCCAAGGGGGTGCCGGTCGGCCATTCCAACGTCCTCCACTTCGTGACCAGCGTGCTGGACCGCTACGACTTCACCGAGGACGACGTCTTCAGCCAGACCTTCGGCCTCACCTTCGACCTGGCCTTCTTCGACCTGTTCGTGACATGGGCCTGCGGCGGCACCCTGGTGTACACCCATCCGGCGGCGCTGGCCCGCCTACCGCAGTTCGTGGCACGGGAAGAGGTCACCGTCTGGTTCTCCGTTCCCGGCGCGATCTCGTTGCTGCGGCGCTCCGGTGCGCTGACGGCCGGTTCGCTGCCCTCGTTGCGGTGGAGCCTGTTCTGCGGTGAGGCTCTGCTCCACGAGGACGCGGCCGCTTGGCAGGCCGCCGCGCCCGGCTCCACCGTGGAGAACCTCTACGGCCCGACGGAGCTGACGATCGCGTGCTCGGTGCACCGCTGGTCACCGCAGGACGGACAGTCCGGTGAGCACGGCATCGTGCCCATCGGCCGACTGTTCCCCGGCCATGAGGCGGTGCTGCTCGACGAGACCGGCGATCCGGACCCCCGTCAGGGTGAGCTGTGTGTGAGCGGCCCTCAGATGTTCTCCGGCTATCTGCGGGCCGAGGACGACGAGGGGCGCTTTCTCCGGTCGGCCGGGCGCCTCTGGTATCGCACCGGTGACGTGGTGCGCCGAAGCGACGAAGCGGGTCTGCTCTATCTGGGCCGGACCGACCACCAGACGAAGATCCGGGGTCAGCGCGTCGAGCCGGCGGAGATCGAGCACCGGCTGCGGGCCCTGCCGGGCGTGGCGGCCGCGGTCGTCCTCGCGGAGGGCGAGGGCGTCGGCCGGCATCTGGTCGCCTTCTGCGGCGGCGGTTCGCTGGACGAGGCCCTGATCGACAAACAGCTACGCAAGGCGCTGCCGCCGGTCCTGGTCCCCGCCCGGTATGTACTGCT
This sequence comes from Streptomyces sp. NPDC057623, assembly GCF_042800355.1. Lineage (NCBI taxonomy): Bacteria > Bacillati > Actinomycetota > Actinomycetes > Kitasatosporales > Streptomycetaceae > Streptomyces > Streptomyces sp. NPDC057623. The sequence continues at coordinate 31,601 of NZ_JBHVGZ010000075.1, read as the reverse complement.
CGACCAGCTCCCGGTGAACGACCGGGGCAAGACGGACCGGAAGGCTCTTGCCGCGTGGCTCCGGCCCACGAGCGGGTGAGCCGGGGCCATGACGTCTCAGGAATTGTGATTCCAGCGTTTCGTCGAGAGGACTGCCACCCATGAACACGCCAGACGTACCGCCGCGGCGGCCGGAAACGACGCTGCTGTTGCTGCTGGCCGATCTCGACCTCGACGAGGAACGCGTCGAGCGCTGCCGCGAGCTTCTCGCCCGCAGTGGCCAGGAACTCGAATGGGGCTTCTTCGTCGACCAGGCGGCACGTCATCGCCTGTTGCCGCTGGTGGCCCGGAACATCCTCCGGCACGGGCTCCACCGCACTTCCACCGTCCCGTACCACTGGGTCTACACCTTCGTGTACTTCGGCAACCGGAACCGCAACGAGCTTCTCGCCCGCGAGTTCGGGCAGGTCATCCGCTCTCTCAACGACTCCGGACTGCGCTACGCGATTCGCAAGGGCCCGGTGCTCGGCGAGCGGCTCTACGGCGACGTGGGCCTACGGCCGGTCAGCGACCTCGATGTCCTGGTGGAGCTGCGGGACGCCGCGTCCGCCGGGGCGGTGCTCACCGGCCTCGGCTACGTGCAGGGCAAGTTGGCGCCGGACGGTGAGCGCATCGAGCCCTTCAGTCGGCGCACCAAGGTCTTCTGGCAGCTCAACGTGCCGGTGGAACTCCCGTATCAGAGGATCTCCGAGCACGACGGCATCGAGACCTTCATCGTCGACATCTGTTCCAACGTCTTCCAGACCCGGGATGACGGCGCCCGGATGACCGGTGAGCTGCTGGGGCCGAGGACCCCGGTGTCGCTCTGCGGTGAGCAGGGCTTCGTCCTCGCCCCGGAGGACCAGTTCATCGACGTGTGCGCCAATCTGCACATGGAGGCGACCTCGCTGTACTACGTCACCGAGGGCGGCGATCTGGAAGTCCTGAAGTTCTTGGACGTCGCCGTGGGATGCCGCCGGATCACCGCGGAGAACGGGTGGCCCACCGTGCGGAAGCGGGCCGAGGACCTCGGGGTCGTGGAGAGCGTCTACTACGCCCTGCACCACACGGCACTGCTGTATCCGGAGTCGGTGCCGGCGGAGGAGCTCGCGGCACTGCGCCCCACGGACTGCGACTACCTGGACGAGTACGGCAGGTTCGAGGGCAGTCCGGAGCGCTGGCAACAGCCTTTCCTGCAGCGCCTGTTCGACACCCGCCGGACGGCCGAGGTACGGCAGGCGAGCCCCATTCCGCGGCAATGAACGAGGCATGGCGACGACGGACGGCCCGTCCGGGCGTACCGGGGCGGGCCGTCCGGGCGCACCTGGCGGGCCGTCCGTCCGTGTCAGGCGGCGCCGGCGTCGCGCGCGGCCCGGACGATCTCCTCCACCACGCCCGGAGCGCCGAAGACCGCCGGGACCCGCTCACCTCGGGCCCGCGCCCCGGAGGCGAACAGGCCCAGCGGGGCGCCTTGAAGTCCGCAAACCCGCCCGCCCGCCTCGGTGACGATCAGGGCCGGGGCGACGACATCCCAGAAGCGGTACGCGAAGGAGCACGCGGCCGCCAGAGTTCCGTCCAGCACGTCGGCGAACATCTTCGCGCTGCCCACCGCTCGAACGCCACGCGAACGCTCCAGCAACAGCCGCAGCAGCCGCAGCTGTTCCTCCAGGAAGCCGCCGTCCTCGGCCACCATCGAGAAGTCCACCAGGGTCTGGCCGAGCGGCGGGGCGACTCCGAGGCGGAAGGGCTCCGCGTTCCGGCGGGCGCCCGCTCCAGCCGATGCGGAGTAGAGCACACCGTGGGCGGGGAGATGGATCCCCGCCGCCTGGACCCGGCCGCCGATCTGTCTGGAGATCATGACGGCGAAGTCCGGCGAGCCCGCGGCGAAGTTCTTGGTGCCGTCCAGCGGATCGACCACCCAGACCGCGTCGGACTCCCCGCGGGACAGCCCGGCCTCCTCGGACAGGACACTGTCCAGGGGGTAGCTCCGCCGGATCTCACCGAGGATGAGTTCCTCGGCCCGGGTGTCCGCCTCCGTGACGATGTCCTGGGGACCGGATTTGGTGTGCCAGGAGAGTCCGTCCCGTCGGACGCCGGTCAGCAGAGTGCCGGCTCGCCGCAGCAGACCGACGATGAATTCCTCCTCCGCCGTCGTCACCGGTCCGCTCCCGTCAGGTCGCGCCGCGAGCCGTCCAGCAGCGCGGTGAGGGCGCTTCGGGAACGGTAGACGCCCTTGGCCACCACGCCGAGCGGCTGCCGCAGGGTGCGCAGCGATTCCAGCGGGTTCGCGTTCAGCAGCAGGAAATCCGCACCCGCGCCCGGGCCCTCTTGCCGGCCGGCCGGGCCGAACACCTCCGCGGGCACCGTGGTGGCGCAACGCAACGCCTCCACGGGGGCAAGTCCCGCCTGCACGAGGAGGGACAGTTCCCGGTGCAGGGAGAAGCCGGGGACCAGGAAGGGGTTGGGGGAATCGGTTCCCGCGATGATCCGCACACCGCGTGTGTGGAGGAGCGCCACGATCTCCAGGTAGTTGTCCAGCCGCTGCCGCGACAGCGCGACGATGTCGGGCCACACCGGCGCGAGGTCACGCGTCCGGAAATCCTGTCGGGGATGCCAGTGACGCACTCGCTCGGGCGCGAGGTGTTCCAGCGCGGGATCACGCAGGGCGACCTCGGGTTCCTGGAACATCATCCGGTACACGGACAGCGTCGGGCAGACGGCGACGCCCGTCGCGGCCAGTTCGTCGGCCATGCGGTCCATCGCGGCCCAGTCGATTCCGGTCGTACGGATCCGCAGCGCCTCCACTGCGGTGTACGCGGGTCCCAGCTGCCGGGCCCGTCCGCCGAGCGAGCGCAGTGCCCGCGCGTACTCGGGGAGCAGATGTCCCGTCTCCACGTTCTCCAGGTGCTCGATGCACGCCATCCCCAGGCCCGCCGCCTCCTCGAAGGTGAGGGCGCCCGGGCAATGGCCGACCACTTGCAGGCCGCGTGCCTCGGCGACCGCGCAGATCCCGGACAGGGTCTCCCGGTCCAGATTCCCGTAGACCTTCAGCATCGGGTATCCGTCGTCGGCGAGCCCGGTGGCCGCTTCGGCGCCCTCCTCGTAGGACCGGCACACGACGACCCCCGGCCAGGTGGACGCCTGTGAGTCCGTGGGGCCGTCGATGACGGGGCTTGTCGTGATCAGCCGCGGCCCAGGGAGCCCGCTGTCCTTCCCTGCTGCGAGGGCCAGATGCTCCTCGTTGCCCCACATGTTCCGGACGTGGGTGACGCCGTTGGCCAGATACAGGGCGCCGTCGTCGTCCTGGTAGTGGACATGGCCGTCGTGGAGTCCGGGGCACAGATACCGGCCCGAGCCGTCGATGACCGGGAGAGACGCGGCGGCGTCCCGGTCGGCGGGGGTCAGCCGCCCGTCCGAGAGGCGGAGTGTCATGTCGGGGAGCAGGCGGCCGCCCGCCACGTCGACCACGGTCACGCCGACGATCTCGACGGGAGGGGCGTTCGCTGCACGGACCCGCACGGGTCGCGGTTCGTCCAGCGGCAGGATCGTGCCCCGGCCGGACAGCCAGCCGGAGCGTCCGTCCTCGTCGATGGTGCAGACCGTGTTCTCCTCGTCGTGCCGGATGTACTGTGCACCGATCTGGATCCGGTCCCAGAGCGGCAGCCGTATCTCCGCTTTGTCGAGGTCCCGGACGAGACCGGCCCAGTCGAGCGTCGCCCCCTCCCGGGCCCGGTCCACGGCCCGGCGCACGGCACTCAGGCCGGACGAAGGAGAACGGGACAGGTGCTCCGCGAGCACGGAGTCGAACCGGCCCATGACGGCGTCGATGTCGAGTTCCTCGCCGGGGACGTCGTCGTGGAGTGCCGACAGATGCTTGCGGAGGACCTCCGTCACATCGGCGTCGTCGGCGGCGACGAGTTCCCGTGCCAGTGCGGGACGCTCCTCCGGATCGAAGAGGACGCCCAGTTCCCGGACGATGTCGACCGGTTCGTCGGCCGCGTGGATGAAGGTCATCATCCGGTTCGTGCCGCCGAGTTCGTACCGAAGCTGGCCCTCCTTGCGTACGGACGGGTACGCGGGCCCCTTCAGGCTACGGAAGCGCACCGTCCCCGGTATCTCCAGCGGCGCCGTCTCGTCCCGGAACGCGACCCACAGCGAATCACAGGCGGGCATCAACAGGTCGGCGACGGCCAGCCGGTCCAGGGTGGCGACGTTCCACTGGAACCGCCACAACGCCCTCGCGCGGTACCGGTGCAGCCGTACCCGGCGAAAGGCGATCGGCCGGAACCCGTGCCTGCTCATGAAGTCCAGGGCCGTGGGGATACGCCGACCCACCACGGCCTCCGGCTTGAAGGTGATGGCGGCGAGCCGCTGGAGGGCGGGCCCGGCACGCAGACCGCCGACCGCTTCGAGAGTGGCGGCGGCTTCACGGAAGTCGGTCTCTCGGGCGAACTCCAGCGCCTTGTCCTCGACGACCGTCAGCGGCCGCCACCACGCGGGGGCAGGGGGCATGTCCGTCTTTCCTCTCTCGGCGGCGGCCCGTGGGGAGCGGTCAGAGTCTGGTGACATTCGCGCCGTATGCGCGCCCCCGGGTGTCCAGCACCCGTCGCGCGTGCTTGGCGATCTCGTCCAGGTCGTAGTGCCGGTGGTGCTGGAGCACCACCGTCAGCCGTGCCTCGGAGACCGCGGTGATCAGGTCGGGAACCCGGACGAGCCGCTCGCCCGCGACATGCCACTCGGGCACGAACGGGTCGTGGTAGGAGAGTTCCGCGCCGAGGGCCCGCAGTCGCTCGGCGACGGCCAGGCTCGGGGACTCGCGGTCATCCGCGATGTCCGCTTTGTAGGTGACCCCGAGCAGCAGCACGCGCGAGCCCCGCAGAGCGAGCCCGTCCTCGTTGAGCAGCCGGATCACACGGTCGGCCACGAAGGCCGGCATCCTCCCGTTGATCTCCTGCGCCAGCTCCACGAAACGGAACGGATATCCGAGGCTGCGCACCCTGTGGGAGAGGTAGTTGGGGTCGATCGGAATGCAGTGTCCGCCGACCCCCGGTCCCGGGCGGAACGGATGGAAGCCGAAAGGCTTGGTGGCGGCCGCGTCGATCGCCTCCCACAGGTCGATGTCCAGTTCGTGGCAGAACACCGCCATCTCGTTGACCAGGGCGATGTTGACCTGTCGGTAGGTGTTCTCCAGCAGCTTGGACATCTCGGCGACCGAGGGCGAGCTGACCGGGACCACCCTGTCCGCGAGGCGTTCGTAGAAGCGCACCGCCGCCTCCGAGCAGGCCGGTGTCACCCCTCCCACCACCTTCGGGGTGTTGCGCAGCGAGAACTCCCGGTTGCCGGGGTCGATGCGCTCGGGCGAGTAGGCGAGGTGGAAATCACGGCCCACCTCCAGTCCCGCCCGCTCCAGCATGGGGAGCAGAACCTCCGACGTCGTGCCCGGGTAGGAAGTGGACTCCAGGACGACGAGGGTGCCCGGCCGCATGGTGAGGGCGATCTGTTCGGTCGCCACCCGTACCGCGTCCAGATCCGGAGCGCCGTCGCGCAGCGGCGTGGGGACACAGATGATGACGACGTCCGCGGAGGCGAGGCAGCCGGGGTCGGTGGTCGGCACGAACCCGTCGGCGAGGGCCTGGGCGACCTGCTCGTCCGTGATGTCGTCGACGTGGCTGCGCCCTTGGGCCAGCCACGCGACCCGGGTGTCGTCCCGGTCCAGGCCGTGCACCCGCAGACCCGCTCTCACCGCCTCCATGACCAGGGGCAGTCCGACATAGCCGAGACCCACGACCGTCAACCGACGCTGATCCGTCACGAGGCAGCACTCCCCACTTTGTCACCGTCTTCGCGCAGTGCCGCGAGGGGCACGAGCAGCACTCTGTCGTTGAGGTAGTCCGCGATCGACATGACGTCACCTGTGCGGCAGACCCTGGCGAGGCGCGGGTCCGAGAGGCTGTCGACGGCGTGGCCGCGCCGTCGTCCGTACACACCGGTGACCACTCCCGAGGGCGTCAAGCGGACGATGCGGTGGTTTCCGCTGTCGGTCACCAGGAGTTGACCGTCGACGAGGTCGACGCTGCGGGGCGACAGGAAAGGCGACTCGGTCCCCGTCGCCCGGCGCGGGGTGATGTTCCGCAGCCGTGACTCGCCGTAGGGCAGGGCGGAGAGCCGGTCGTGGCCGGTGTTCGCGAACCAGACCGTGCGCTCGTCGTCGATCACGGCGTCATGGACGTCGTCCAGCGGCAGCAGCGTTGCTTCGCCGGGGCCCAGGGCCGCCGCGTTGCGCTCACCGCACCAGGCGTGCAGCACTTCGCCGGTCCGCGGGTCGAAGAGCAGCACCGCGTTGAGCCCCGTGTCCGTGACCAGCCAGCCCGGGCCGCTCTTGCGCACGGCGTGCGGGTCGATCAGGCCGAGGGGCCTGCCGGCGAGGGTCAGGCGCAACTCCTGCCAGGCGTCGGCGGCATGTCCGGGCGACAGGAGCAACCGGCCGTTGCGGCTGTCGGAGACGACCGTGGAACCGTCGATGACCGAGGCGTTCCGCGGCCAGAACAGGTTTCGGCCGAGGGCGGAAGCCGTGTGGACGACGTCGCGGCCGTCCGCGCCGAAGGAGGTCACCCGGTTGTTGTAGGAGTCGGCGACCAGATACCCGGCGGGCGTGGCCTCGAGAGAGCGGGGCAGATGGAACATCCCTGCCGCCACCCGGCTGTCCCCGTGGACGGCGGTGACCCTGCCGTCCAGATCCGTCTCGAGGACGCGATCGTTGCCGGTATCGGTGATCAGAAGCCGGGATCCGTGGGCGGAGACGGATGTCGGATGCCACAGACGGCCCGGTCCGCTTCCCACCCGGCCCACCCCTCCGAGCGACCAGACGAGTCTGCCGTTCCAGTCCACGAGCAGCACCCGGTGATTGCGGGTGTCCGCGATCACGACACCGGAGGGCAGCGGGACGGCGTGCTCCGGACTGGTCAGGCACCCCTCCTCCGACGAGGGGTGGTTACTGCGCCCGTACCGCCACACCACCTCGCCGGTCAGGGAGACGACCACGACGCTCTGGCTCTCCCGGTCGCACAGCAGGTAGTGACTGTCATCGACGGGTATGGCCGAGCGCACGGACCGTAGGGTGAACGGGGCGGGAAGCCGGTCGGCGGTGCGGCCGTCCGGAGACACCAGCAGCACCGCCTTGCGCGTGTCGTCGCAGACCAGCCACCGGTCCTGCCACTGGCAGGCGAACCACGGGGAGACCCCGGGCAGGTCCAGGTGTCCGTGGATCCGGCCGTCGCCGTCGATGCGCGTCAGCCTGCCGATCTCCGGTTGTGCGACGACGGCCAGTCCTTCGGCGCAGCGCGCGACGCCCCGGGGCCCGGTCAGTCCGGCGACGGTCTTCCGGCGGTCCGGGGCATCGCGGCGGACGATCTCCGCCTGTCCGGACCAGTACGAGACGGACAACAGGACATCGGGGTCGAGAAGCAGGCTCCCCGACCGCCAGTCGTGCGGCCTGGCCGGAGTCGTGCTGCCGGGCAGGTATCCGAGCCCGATCTCTGTCACGCCGCCGGGGAGGGCGGTCGAGATCGGCACCATGGGCTCCACGATCAGTGTCCCTTCGATGCGGAGTCGTGGCGGCGACCGGCGTGCCGTGCGCGCAGCCGCCCGAGCAGTCGACGGGCCTTCAGGGAGAGCGAGACGACGCTGCGCTTGCCGTCGACGTACACATGAGGGCCGGCCACCGAGAGGGTGTGCGGCCCCACCGGGTAGGGGCCGCTTCCGAAGGGGCCGATCCGGGTGACCTCGACTTCCGCGAACTCGCTCGGGCTCAGCTTCACGACCTCGTTGACGACCATCCGCCAGCCGTACCGCCCGGCGTCGTCCTGGGCGGGGCGCAGCAGTCTCCCTTCGCGTACGAACGGTGCCCCGGCCGGACGGCTGGAGGTGACGTCGCTCTTGACGGGGTTGCGCAGGTGCGGACGCCAGGGCCCCCAGGGGGTGGAGGCGTACCAGATGTACAGGTCCGTGTCCCGTGGCTCGAAACAGTCCGTGTAGAACATCCACCAACGGCCGTCCCACCAGAAGACCGTGGGGTCACCGGCGGCCACTCCGGTGAGGATGTCGCGGTCCTTCTCCAGGCGCGGAGGGTCCTGGAGGCGGTAGACCGACACCGCGTTGTTCCATCCCGTCTCCGGGACACAGAGCGTCTCGCCGTGGTGCTCGAAGAGATAGGGGTACGACATGTGGAACGACTCCTGTGCGACCACCTCCGAGCCCGACCAGCCCTCCGTCTCCGAGTACGTCGTCGCGATCAGCCGGCCGTGGCGGGTCATGTGGTCGAACTCCTCGGCGTACACCACGCCGGGGTCGCCCGGCAGCGGGATCGGGTCCGCGACATAGGTGTCAGGCCGGGTTCCCGGATGCCAGTGGAATTGGTCGCCCGTCACCGATCCGTCCATGACGCTCTCCACCGGCGCCTTCACCACGCCGATCGACCAGTACGTCTCGGTGACGGCGTCCCGCAGCGCCTTGGCACAGCGCCTGCTCACCATGGTGAAGGCGAGGCGGGCGCGCCACAGGAAGCCGAGCGTGGCCGTTGCCGGGGAGGCCTGTCCTCGGTCGCGCACCACCGCCGGACGCGGCAGCCGGAGCCGGACGGCGCGCGCGGCCCGGGACGGAAAGCCGGCTGCTCCGTGCAGGACACGGTCGGTCGTTCTGGCGACCGAGGCGGCCACGACGCCGTACCTCCCGTCCACGAGCGCCTGGTGCTCCCCGTCCACGGTGGTGCGGATCAGGGCCGCGGTGATCGTCAGGTCGCCGTCGAGCAGTGCGCGTGCGGCCATCCGCGCCGGGAGCGTGGGGAACGAGAATCGCCACACGCCGTGGACCGGCACCTGGAACGTGATCTCCGGGTGCCACTCGCGCAGGTCGAGGACGAAGTCGAGGTCGTGCTCGGCCAACCGGGCCGCCACTTCGCCCGCCTCGACGTCGTACGCGGGACATGTGAAGGCGTCGGGATCCGCGTCGGCGAGCGCCGCCGACCGTCTCGCCGGATCGTGGAGGACTCCGGTGCGTCCACGCCGTGTGGAGGGTGCCGCGATCCGGAGCAGCGCCACACAGATCTCCCCCTGGGCCACCAGCGCCCGCAGACACCGGGTGTGCCAGTGGCGCGGAACGGCGGCATCGGTCAGCACCGCGAACCGCAGCGCCGTGCCGGGGTCGAGCTCGGGTATCGGAGAGCCGGTGGTCACAGGGGAGACCGATCGGGCACGAAGCGGTTGGCCGGTCGTGCGAGGCCGTAGTGCTCGCGCAGCGTGCTGCCCTCGTAGTCACGGCGGAAGATGCCACGGTCCTGAAGGATCGGTACGACCTGGTCGACAAACACCTCGAGTCCGGAGGGCATCACCGCGGGCATGAGGTTGAACCCGTCGGCGGCACGGTTGTCGAACCAGTGCAGCATCGAGTCGGCGATGTTCTCCGCGGTACCGACCAGGGTTCGGTGGCCCCGCCCCGGCCCGAGACGCTCAATGAGTTGACGGACGGTCAGACGCTCCCGTCGGGCGAGATCGACGATCAGGGTGAAGCGGCTCTTGACGTCCTCGATCTCGCTCTCCTGGGGGAGATTCGCCGGCAACTCGCGGTCCAGGTGGAGCTCGTCCGGAGACAGCCGGAGCCGGGAGGCGAGCTGGAGTTTGGCGTACTCGGGAAGGATGAGCCGATCGAGCTCGTCGGCCCGCTCCTGGGCCTCGCTCCGTGTGGATCCGACGACCGGGACGAGACCGGGAAGGATCTTGACCATGCGAGGGTCGCGGCCGGCCCGCGCCACTCTCCGGGTCATGTCGGCGTAGAACCGCTGCGCCTCCTCCAGGGTCTGTTGAGCCGTGAACACCGCTTCGGCGTACCGGGCGGCGAAAGCGCGTCCGTCCTCCGAGGAGCCGGCCTGGACGAGCAAGGGGGATCCCTGGGGGCAGCGGGGTACGTTGAGCGCGCCCTCGACCCGGAAGAACTTCCCGGCATGGGCCGCTGGGTGGATCTTCGCCCCGTCCCCCCAGACGCCGCGCCGCTTGTCCGCGACGACCGTGTCGTCCTCCCAGCTGTCCCACAGCCGCAGAGCGACATCCACGAACTCCGCGGCCCGCTCGTACCGTTCATGGTGCGGGGGCGAGTCGTCGAGGCCGAAGTTGCGGGCGGCCGCCGCTCCGGAGCTGGTGACGATGTTCCATCCGGCACGTCCGGAGCTGACGTGGTCGACGGACGCGAACCGGCGCGCGAGGTTGTACGGGTCGTTGTAGGTGGTCGAGGCCGTGGCGATGAGCCCGATGCGCCGGGTCACGCCGGCCAGCGCCGTCAGGACGACAGTCGGCTCCAGTGTTCCGGAGGGACGCCGGCGGATGTCCGTGGTGATCTTGGGGTTGTCGGCCAGGAAGACCGAGTCGAACTTCCCCCGTTCCGCGATGACCGCCAGGTCCCGGTAGTGATCGATGTCCGTGTCCGCGACGGGATTGCTCTCCGGCAGCCGCCAGGCCGACTCGTGATGGCCCACGTTGTGAAGGAACACATTGAGGTGCAGCGTCCCGGCGCGTCTCGTACTCACTGCTTGCTCCTGCCTGTGCGTAGCTGCTCGGCGGACTCGGGTCGTCCCATAAGAGCGCTGGCAGCAGACCGCCATCGATACTGCACATGCGTCCCGGAGCCGCTCCAGGCAATTGCCCGGCATTTACCTACCGGTTGAGTTGCCGGTCAGTTGCCTGGACGAAGTCGGCTGTGGCCGCCCAGAATTGACCGCTGCCGAGACTGACTCCGGAAAAAGAAGGTCTTGCCACTACAACTCGACTGTGCTTCAGTTTTTTCGGCTCGCTGACAAGCGACTTCACGGTCTTCAAAAAGGCGCCTCCCTGCAGGGGCTTAATAGCCAGCGGGCTATCCGCCTACGCGAAAGGAATCCTCTTGGAAACCTTGCTTGAGATCGAAGAGCTGGAGCTTTACCTGGACAGCGGCACCGCGGCCGAGGAAGCGCCGACGCAGCTCGGTACCTACGCGCCGGCGCAGCTCGGCACGTACGCTCCGACTCAGCTCGGCACGTACGCTCCGACGCAGCTCGGTACGTATGCCCCGACCCAGCTCGGTACCTACGCGCCGGCGCAGCTCGGCACGTACGCTCCGACTCAGCTCGGCACGTACGCTCCGACCGTCTGAACACAAGCTCCTGAGTGAGCCGGGGTATGGCGTCGGACACCGGCATCAGAGGGTTCGGCGCCATACCACGAACATTTCCTGAAGCAGCAGAACCGAACGGCATCCAGACCGTGAAGAAAACATCTTGGGGCACCGGAAAAGCGTCCGACCCTATTTCCCTTCCACTCCCTTCTTCCGTGTTCCAAGCTGCACACCAAGAACTCCTCACGGAACGGCTGAACGCCACCTCGGCGAAATACCGTGTCTCCGCGGGGCTCTCCGACAAGCCGGTGGTGCGTGACCTGCTCGCCGCGTCTCCCGGCAGGTACCCGCAACCCGGCGTCGGACATGTCGACGTGCCCTGGCCCGTCTCCCTCGCTCCCGTCGTACTGCCCGCCCCGCTGCTCTCGGAGGTGCGGAACATCGGCGCCCTGGTGCCCGGAGCGCTCCGCTGCTCGTGGGACACCCTCGTGGCCTGCGAGGACGTACGTTCGTTCATCTTCCGGTCGCCGAAAGCGGAAGGCGAGCACTTCGACCCCCGGCAGGCGTACCCGCTCGGCGACGCCCCTCTCTTCCGGCTGGACCTCCTTCTCGAACAGAACGGCACCGAGATCGTCCCCTGGCTGGTGGACATCAACCTCATGGCCGGCATGGCAGGCATCACGGCTGAGATCCAGCAGGCCTACGCCGACTACTCCGGCCTCGTCTGGGGCCCGGACGCGCTCCCCGGCTCCTTCGACCTCGACGCCTGGGCGCGGGGAATCGCCGACGGACTGCCGGACCCCGCTCCCGGCACAGGCGTCATCGACTACGTCGTCCGGTCCGGGCACGCCCTGGTGCCCGACGCTCAGGCTGTGGTGTCCGCACTGCGGCGCAACGGCACCCGGGCCCGGCTCACCTCCCTCGACGAACTGCGGCTCGTCGGGGGACGGCTGACCGACGGCTCCGGCGACCCGGTCCAGCGGGTCTTCCGGCAGGTCCGGGCGACGACCAAACACGCGGCGACCGCGGCCCTGAGGCTGCGCGAGGCCCAGGCGTTCCAACACCTCACGGACGCCTGGCGGTCGGGGGCCGTCCGTATGGCTCCCGGCTTTCACATGTATCTGGAAAGCCACGCCTGGATGCACTACTGGCACGACGGGGAGTTCGCGGACAGGTTCCGCGCCCTGCACGGCGAAGCGGACCGGTCGTACCTGATGTCCCGCATCCCGCCCACTCTGCGGGTCGTCGACGGGGAACAAGTGGCGCCCACCCGGTTCTCGGTGCGTGAGCGCCGGCCCGGGGATCTCGACGGGGCCGTGCTGAAGCGAGCGGACTCCACGGGCGGTGCGGGGCTGAAGATGACCAGCCGGCCTGCGTCGCCCGGCGAAAGGGCAGAGCTCACCGACTCGCTCACGGCCTCGCACTACGAGGGACTGCTGCTCCAGGAGCGGGTCCGCCAGAGCCGGTTCACCTTCCCCGTCCCGGACGCCGACGGGGAGCCGTCACCGGTCTCCGGAACGCTGAAGCTCGCCGCCTACTTCCGAGGCGGGACCTATCTCGGCGGACATGCCCTCCTCACCCCCGACGACCGCCGGCACCTTCCCCCCTCCTCGGCTCTGCGTCTGCTGCCCCTGTTCGTGCCGGTGTACGGCGCACGCGGCTGAACCGTCGCGCTACCGAAAGGTTTTCCCGGTGTCACAAGACCTGTGGTCGGCGTTCCGGACCGCGTGGGGCCAGTCCGCCCAGGGTTACGACTCCCTGTACGGGCACGGCCTCCACTCGGAAGCGGAGCGCACCGCCTGGCTGCTGCTCCTTCGGCGTCTCCTGCCCGCTCAGGAGACACCGCTCAAGGTCCTCGACGTCGGCACCGGGACCGGCATGATCGCCCTCCTGGTGGCCGAGCTGGGCCATGAAGTGACCGGCGCCGACTACTCCGAGGCGATGCTGGAGGTGGCCGCCCGCAAGGCCAAGCAGTCCGCGCGGGACCTGAACATCTCGTTCGCGCACACCGACGCCATGCTCGGCGAACTGGCGAACGCGCAGTTCGACGTGGTCGTCTGCCGGCATCTGCTGTGGGCCCTCCCCTACCCGGAGGAGGTGCTGCGTCGCTGGAAGGAGGTGTGCCGTCCGGGCGGGAAGATCATTGTGATCGACCAGCTGCGCCCCCGGGTGCACCCCGTGCGCCAGGGCGTCCGGGAGCTGGCCGACTTGCTCAACCCGCTGATCGGCAGCGGTGACAGCCATGACGGTGACTTCCCGAAGATCCCCCTGCACGAGCAGCCGCTGAAGCGGGCCACGTCCGTGCTGCCGGTCGCCAACGCCATGCGCCGGGCCGGCCTGGTCCGGGTCCAGGGAGAGCGCCTGCCGTGGATCGACGCGGTGGAACGCCCGGCGATGCCCCGGCTGGAACGCTGGGCCCGCCGTTGGAACCGCTACGTCGTGGAGGGGTGGGTCTGAGGTGACCCAGCTCGGCATGACGAGCCTCTCCGCCGCCGACTGCGGCACCCCGGTGAGCGGCACCTCGGCGCCTCGGGCCCTGGTGCTCGTCCCGGCGCTGGCCGAGTCCGGTCGGGTGTCCGGTGTGGTCGGCTCCGTCCTGGACGCGCTGGACGCCGATGTGCTGGTGCTCGATGCGGGCGGCAACGCCTTCAGCGCCTCGGCCTTTCCCGACCGGGTCACCTCCGTCGGCGTGCCGCGGGGCGTGGGCGCGGCGGTACGGCAGGGCATCGAGTACGCCATGGCCCACGGCTACGACGTCGTCACCCGGATCGACGGCGACGGACAGCACGATCCCGCCGTGCTGCGGGAACTCCTGGCGCGGCAGGGGGCCGGAGCCGACCTGGTGCTGGGATCCCGCTACCACCCGCTGTCCCACGTCGTCGCCGCGCCGCCCACCGACCGCATCGCGCTCAACGTGATGTTCCGGTCCCTCGTCCAGCAGGTCTGCGGTCTGGCGATGACCGACGTCATCTCCGGCTGCTGGGCCATGGGCCGTGCGGCGATGGAGTTCCTGGCACCTCGGATCCAGGTGCGGGAGTACGGAAGCACGCTGGAAATCCTGATGCTGCTCGGTCTGGCCGGTCGCTTCTCGATCACTGAGGTACCGCATCCCGCCATCTACGCCGGGCTGGGCGTGGAGCAACGGTACGGGGCGGATCGGCTCGGCGACCGCTGCGCCCGAGCCGCCGTCTACCTGGAAGTGGTGACCGACGTCATGGACCGCCATGACGTCGACGCCTGGCCGCTGCTCGTGCAGAGGTGACCACGGTGCGGGAATCACAGGCCGGGGCCTCCCGGCTCGCGGAGTCGCTCGACGGTGTGCTGTCGCCGCCGCGGGGCGGCCATGCCGCGTACGGTGACCGGCACACCTTCGTGGTCAGCGCCGGGCTGCACCGCGCGGCGACCGGAGACCGGCCGCCCGTGGACGCTCTGGGCTGTGCCGAGGTCCTGCACGGCGCGGCCAGCGACCCGGACTCCGCCTCAGCCGCCCTCAAAGCACGGATGGAAGCGGTGGAACGCTATGCCTCCGTCACCTGTGCCGAACAGCGGTCGACACTCGCGTCGGCGGTCGAACTGGGGCCGGGCGCGCTCCCGACGCGTGTCCTGCCCCGCCACGACCCGAGGGAACCCGGCCCGCGCTCGGGCACGCATGGCGTGCTCGGCGACCGGGACCGGGTGCGTTGGGTACGCGCGACGCGTTGCGGGGACGGGGCCGTGGTGTACGTACCGACGGTCATGGCGTTCAACACCGCGCCCCGGTACCCCGGGGAGGAGTTCTGGGTGCCCGTCTCCACCGGCACCGCCGCGCACCTGTCCTGGGCGCGGGCACTGGAGAACGCGGTGCTCGAGGTCGTCGAGCGTGACGCGGTCGCGCTGACCTGGCTGCTGCGTGCCCGCGCGCGGAGGCTTCCCGACGGGTTCGGCGGTCCCTCGGAGACGGACCCGGAGGCCCGACTGCCGTACTCCGCCGAGCGGATGCGGGAGTACACCCTCACCAGCTGGGACATCACCAGCGACCTCGGTGTCCCCACCGTGCTCTCGGTCCTGCGCGGCCCCGGACGCGGTGTGCACCGGATCGTCGGAGCCGCGGCACGCCGGACCCTCCGGGCCGCCGCCGCAGCGAGCGCGGCTGAGGCGGCCCAGATCCACGCGGGTCTGGAGGCCTCCGTGCGCGCGGGAGACCGGGCGCCCACGAGCCCGGTCCGCTGCCGACGCGTCCATGACGGCGCTCTCTTCATGGCACCGGAGAGCAAGGCTCACTGCTTCGACTTCCTGGACGGCTCCAGGCCGGACGACGCCTTTGAGCCGTCCCTGAGCCCGACGCCCGGTTCCGACCCTGTCGGCCGGCTGATCGAGGCCGGGCACGAGATCTACGCGGTGGATCTGACACCGCGCGACGTCGCCCCGTCCGGCGTTCGCGTCGTGCGGGCGATCATTCCCTCCCTCCAACCACTGTCCCCCGTGTTCGCGGCGCGATACCTCGCGAGCGACCGCCTCCGTCGCATCGGAGTGCCGTTCGCCGAGGTGAACCCGATGCCCTGTCCCCTGGCCTGAGGAACGGCATGCTCCAAGAAGACCCCGGTCGCCGTGACAGCGTGCTGCCCGTCGTGCGCTGCACGGCACACGACGCCTTCGGACAGCGGGTGGCCGACCACGTGGCCGCCTACCTGCGGCGCCATGAGCGGCCCGGTCGCCTCGCCCAGGGTTGCGGCAGTCCGACTCTGGTCGTCGACGTCGCCGCGTCTCCCGTATCGGTATCGGTACTCGGCGCCGACGAAGAGGAGGCGCAGTCGGCGGGCGCATGGAAGCTCTCCGTGCTGAGCGGTCCGCACGGCCTGTTGGTCGGCCCGCTTCGGGACGCGGGACGACCCTGCCTGTCCTGCCTGTTGCAGCGCAGCGACCAGCACCAGTGGGGACTGGAACCGTTCTTCACCACCGACGGGAGGCCCTCCGGGGTGTCCGGAGTGAGCCCGTTGGCGGCGCGGGCCGCGGCCGCGCTGGTGATGCGCATGGCACTCGGCACGGGACGCGACGATCCCCCCGCCGGGCTGGCCTGGCACATGGAGTTCCCACCCCACGGCGCGCGCGCTCTGCGCGTCCTGCCGATGCCGTACTGCCGTCGGTGCACACACGTCCGGGACATCTCGGCCAGGGCGGTCTCATGACGGACGCGATCGATCTGAGCCTGCCCGAACTGCCGTTGAAGCCTCGGCTCCGGCCCGGGGTGACATGGGCCATGGAGAACGACGCCATGGTCGTCCGCGGTGCCGACCGGACACACTACGTCCGTGGGCGGCACGTCGGCCGACTGCTCGTGCCCCTGCTCTCCGCCATGACGGGCCGGGCCGACCAGACCGAACTCGCCGCGGCCGCGGCCTGCTCGGAGGCCGTCCTGCACAAGGCGCTGCGGCAGCTGGATTCCATCGGGGTCCTGGAGGATCTGGCCGGATGCGAGGACATCCCGGACACCCCGTTGTCCGACTGGTACGCGCGGGTCACCGCCGACACGGCCCTCCACTCCAGTGGCCGGGCGGTGGTGCGGTGCCTGCGGGCCCAGGTGGTCCGGTTGATCGGCAACGGCGGACTGCGTTCCCGGGTCGGCGAACTGCTGACGGAGCACGGGCTGACGGTGCGTACGAGTGCCTTCGGCAGCCCCGACGCCATCGACCCGGACGGTACGGCCGACCTGACCGTCGTCATCAGACAGCGGGCCGACGATCCGGCGGAGCTCATCGCCTTCGACGACGCCATGGCCGTGTCGGGAGGGCGCTGGCTCGTCGTTCTCGACAGCGAGGACGGCGCCTTCCTGGGCCCGCTGCTCGACAGGAGTCTGTTTCCGTGCCTCGGCTGCGCCCGACGGGCCCTGCCCGACCATGCTGGGCAGGAGAAGCCGAAGGCCCCCGAGAACACCGACACCCTTCTCGAGCGGGAGACGCGCACCGATGTCGTGGCCGCCTACGTCGCGGCCGAGTGTCTCGCTCTGATGGCGGGCGTCGGCCACCCCTCCACCGTGCGCCAGATCATCGGTGTGGGAGACGTCGAGGACGGCGTCACCGTGCGGTCGGTCAGCCCGGCCGCCGACTGCCGTCGGTGCGTGTCCGACGGGCCGGTGCGGGACACGTCGACGGCATCGGCCCATGTGTACGAGTACGCGGTCGCCGGGCTTCCGGAGGACCTGCACGGAGGCCGGGCCCAGTACGGTCACTACACCGCCGCGAACGTGCTGGCCCAGGTACCACGACGGCTGTGTGTGGACGAGACGGCGTTGTGGAGCACCGATGTCCGCGAGCCGGCCGTGATCGAGCACGGGCCATGGGCGCGGTTGAGCGCCCTGCTGACCGAGACCTACGGACTACGGCCCGGCACGCTGCGCCGCTATCCGCCGACCGGCGGAAACATCGGCTCACCGCGGGCGCTGGCCTGGTTGCCGGAGTCGACGTGGGGTTCGGCGCGGGCCGGGCTGCACAGTTACGAGCCGCAGATCGACGCGTTGTGCCGGCTGGAGGTCCCGCACGGGGCGCACGACCGGCTCCGGGTGTCGGCGGGCGACACGACCTGTGTTCTCCAGGTGGTCGACATCGAGCCGCTGGAGAGCAAGTACGGTCCGCGGGCCCCGCGCATCGGGCGACTCGACGCCGGCGTGACCCTCGAACACCTGTTGACGGTCTGCGAGGCCCGGGCGGTCACAGCGCGCCTGTCCTCTCCCGCGTGCGCCGGGGAGTTCTTCGACGCGGTTCCGGGGCTGTCGCGGCAACTGCTCCTGGCCGGGCTGGTCGAACTGCCGGACATCCACACGGAGAGCGAGTGACATGACGGGGTATCCGCAGTTCGCACAGGCCCTGGAACAGGCGCGGGATCCGCGGGCGGGCGCTGCCGGTACGGACGGCCTGCCGCCCTGCCTGCCGGAACGGGGGGACACGCCGGTGCCGCTCCCGGCGCCCGCCGCCCCGGCAGTGGCCTTGCCCGCCGCGCTCGCCGATCGGCGGTCGACGCGGCTCTACGCGGAGCAGGAGGTCCCGGCGGCGGCGGTCTCGGCAGTGCTGTCGGGCGCTGTGCGGTTGACCCCGCTGTTGGGCTGGGCCGTGGTCGCCCGGCGCGCGCAGGGCCTCGCCGTCGGCTCGTACCACGTCGAGGCGCTGCCGGACGGCGGCTTGCGGCTGCACCGGGTAGGGCCCGTCCCAGGTGCCGAGGCCTGGCCGCAGCGCGAGTTCCATCTCGCGCCCGTGATCGTCGTCGCCATGGCGAACCTGCTCGTCCCGGCAGGGAGGTCCGCCGCGCCGCTCTACCAGCTGGCCGGACGGTCGGTCTACCGGGCGCAGCTGGCGGCCGCGACAGCGGGACTGGAGTCGTGCCTCTTCTACGGCCCCACTCTCGCGGGGCGCACCGCCCTGCGCTTCGACAGTGTCACCCGCGCGCCACTCATCGGCCTGTCGGTGGGGCTGCCGAACCCGAAGTCAAGCTCCCTTCTCACCAAGGCGATCGCAGAATGAAACACGGAACGTCGCCGGCGAAGACGCCGGCCATGGCCGAGCAGGACGCCCTGCGCGTCTCGCTCTTCGTCGAGGACGAACTGTTGCGGAAGGGGCTGCGGAAGCAGCTGAGCGAGCTGGCGATCGTCCGGCTCGCCCAGAGCTGTGCCACTCTCGCCGAACTGTCGCGCGTCCTGTCGCAGGGGCAGACGGACGTGCTGGTCGTCTCGGGCTCCCGGAGTGCCGCGCTGCGTGCCTGTCTGTCCGGACGTTCCGGCCCGACACCACGGGTTCTGGTCCTGCTCGACGAGTCACGACTGACCTCGGCGACGCCGCTGGACACCCTGCCGGCCGACGGCTTTCTGCTGCGGGAGGAAGTGACCGGGCAGACCCTGGACCGGGCCTTGGCCCAACTGGCCAGGAACGAGATGCCGATGCCGCTCAGGCTGGGCAGGCGGCTTGTCGCCGCCCTGCAGGAGCCCGGCCGGGACCGGTTCCCACTGTCCCCGCTCACGGAACGCGAGCGGGAGACCCTGGTGCATCTGACGGAGGGGCTGAGCAACAAGCAGATAGCGCGGCGGCTCGGCATCTCCGACCATGGCGTCAAGCGACTCGTGGGCAACATCCTGTTGAAACTGGGAACGCCCAACCGTACGGCTGCCGCCGTGTTCGCGCTGGAGGCGGGGTTGCTCACGGCCCCCCGGTGCGGAGCGGCCGCGCGAGGGGAGCGCCGATGACCGCCCCTGTCCACGAAGGGAACACAGCCGGGTCCTCGCGCACCGGACCGGTGCACGAGTGGCTGGTGAAGGCTGCCGAGCGAGAGCCCGACGCGGTCGCGGTGCGGGACGAGACCGCCGTGTGGACGTACCGGGAACTCGACCGGTTCAGCAGGTCGGTGTGCGCCTGGCTGAAGGGCCAGGGCGTTGTCCGGGGAGACCGGGTGGTCGTTAGCCTGCCCAACTCCCGGACGGTGGTAGGTCTGTTGTACGGCGTCATCCGGTACGGCGCTGTCTTCGTTCCGGTGAGCCCCGAGTCGCGGCCGTACCAGCTCGCCGCGCTGCTGCAGGACTGTCGTCCGGTCCTCTTCGTGCACGAGGGGCGCAAGGAGAACGACCACGACGTCCCCACGGGCGATGCCCGGCAGATCTCCGTCGACCAGCTTCTCGCGGGCCTGCCCGCCCCGCTGTCACGCGCGCACGCGGATCGGGCGGGTCCCTCCGACGTCGCTCTGCTGATGTACACCTCCGGATCCACGTCCCGGCCCAAGGCGGTCGTCTGCCGGCACGAACAGATCGCCTTCGCGGTGGCGGCGGTGGCGAGCCGACTGGCGTACCGTCCTGACGACGTCGTCTACTGCAGGCTTCCGTTCTCCTTCGATTACGGCCTCTACCAGGTCTTCCTCTGTGCACAGGCCGGAGCCGCGCTCGCGGTGACCGGCCGTCAGCCCGAGCCCGCGGTGCTCAAGTTCGCCGCCGAATACGGGGCGACCGTCCTGCCGCTGGTACCGACGCTGGCGATCCTCCTGCTGCGCCTCGCGCGACGGGGCCGACAGCTGCCACCGGTGCGGCTGATCACCAACACCGGTGCCGAGCTGACGGCGGGCACGGCCGGGGAGTTGCGGTCCGTGTTCCCGGGAGCCGCCGTCGTCCTCATGTACGGCATGACGGAGTGCAAGCGGATCACCATCGCCGGTGCCGACGAGGATCTGCGCGCCCCCGGCACCGTGGGCACGGCGCTGCCCGGCACGACCGTCGACATCGTGGACGAGGCGGGGACGGTCCTGCCTCCCGGGAAGCCCGGCCAGATCGTGGTGTGCGGACCCCACCTGATGGACGGGTACTGGCAGGCCCCCCGGCCCACCGAAGAGCGCTACCGCCCCCATCCGGTCACGGGTGAGCGGGCTCTGTTCACGGGCGACTTCGGGATGCTCGACTCAGCGGGGCGTCTGACGTTCCTCGGCCGGGACGACGACATCTTCAAGCGGCGCGGCATGCGCACCAGTACGGCCGAGATCGAGGCGGCCGCCCTCGATGTACCCGGAGTCGTCCAGGCCGCGGTCAACCCGCCCGGCCCGGTCGGCAGGTTGCACCTGTGGGTGGTCTCGGACGCCGCTCCCGCCGATGTCCTGCGGGGGCTGTCCGAACGGCTGGAGCCCGCCAAGGTTCCCGACCACTGCTGGGTACGGGAGCGGCTTCCGCAGACGGCGCACGGAAAGGTGGACAAGCGGCGGCTGCGCGAGGCCGAGCGGGACCTGCCGGAACCCTCGACGCCGGTGACACGGACGGACCCCAAGCCATGATCGACTACGCGAGCCGCTACGGCACCCCCTTGTACGTCTACCAGCTGGAGAAGGTCCGGGAAGCGGTCACCGCACTGCGGCGTGGACTGCCCGAGGGCTCCCGGCTCTACTACTCCCTGAAGGCGAATCCGCACCCCCGGATCGTGCGGGAGCTGACGGACCTGACCGTGCACGCCGAGATCAGCTCGCCCGGCGAACTGCGGGCGGCCCTGGCCGCTTCCCAGTCTCCGTCCGACATCCTCTACACCGGCCCCGGCAAGACCCTCCAGGAGATGCGGACCGCGATCCGGTCCGGGGTCCGCCGCTTCTCCGTCGAGTCCGCCACCGAACGGGACCGGCTCGCCGAGGCCGCCGAGGCGGAGGCGGAGGAGATCGACTGTCTGATACGGATCAACGCCCCCGGCCCGGCGGCGGGAAGCACCGGGCTGCGGATGACGGGAGTGCCCTCGCAGTTCGGTATCGACTTCGACCAGGCCTGTGCCCAGCCCGGCCTGTTCCGGGCCACCGGCCGACTGCGCCCAGTGGGGCTGCACTTCTTTCCGGCCACCAACGTCGCCGACCCGGCCGCGCTGGCCCGGGAGTTCCGGCTGAGCGTGGAGACAGCCGCCGCCCTGCGCGAGAGAACCGGTTTCGACCCCGAACTGATCGATCTCGGAGGGGGCTTCGCCGCTCCCTTCGCCAAGCCGGGAGACCGCCCGGACTACGGCGGCCTGCGTGCTGAGCTCGAGTCGGTTCTGGACCGCCACCTTCCCGGATGGCGGGACGGCCGTCCGGTCGTCGCCTTCGAATCGGGGCGCCACCTCACCGCCGCCTGCGGCACCCTGCTGACCACCGTGCTCGACATCAAGGACAGCGGCGACAGGACGTACGCGATCCTTGACGCGGGGACGAACGTGCTGGGCGGCATGTCCGGACTGGGACGGATCATGGCCCCCGCCGCCCTTCCGGAACCGGGCGCGGACGCCGGTGCCGACACACGGGAGGCGTCGGGCGGCGAGCCGGCCCGCGAAGCCGTCACCCTTGTGGGCCCCCTGTGCACCCCCCTCGACGTGCTCAGCCGGTCGGCGCCCCTCGGGTCGCTGAAGGTGGGAGACGTGCTGCGCATACCCAACACGGGTGCCTACGGCCTGACCGCGAGCCTGTTGGCCTTTCTGAGCCACCCTCCGGCCACGGAGGTGGTCGTCGACGGCGCCGCCGAGGTGCACGTCCGTCGGCTCGAAGTGATCGAGACACCACTGGAAGGTAGAGAGAGATGACGGCTCCCTGGGACTCGGCGTTCGAGTCCATCCTGCGCTCCGTGCTGCGCACCCTGCCGGACGGTGAACCGCTGCGGGCCGACCTGGACCTGGCAGCGGCGGGACTGGACTCGATGGCCAGCGTCGAGCTGCTGCTGATGCTGGAGGAGAACTACGGCGCGGAGATTCCGGACGAGTTGCTGCAGCCGGTCACCTTCGCCACGGCGGGCAGCCTGTGGCAGGCGGTCTCCGGGCTGCCCACCGCGGAGCCGCAGCCATGACGGCCCCCGGCCAGCGGGTCAACGACGTCCTGACGGATGTACTGGAGACGCTGCGCAAGCACGCCGCCCACGCCGACAAGGAGGCGTCCTTCCCCGCCCACGGCATGGCGGCTCTGCGCGGGTCGGGACTCCTCGGATTTCTCGTACCCGTCGAGTACGGCGGCTGGGGCGGGGATCTGCCGGGCCTGGTGCGGACCGCTCAACAACTGGGCGGCGGCTGTCTGAACACGGCGACGATCTGGGCGATGCACTGTCAGCAGGTCGATGCCGTGGTGCGTTACGGCACGAGGGAGCTCAAGGATGAGCTGCTGCCCTCCGTGGCAGGCGGGGAGAGCTATCTCGCGTCGATCACCACGGAGGCGGTCAAGGGCTGGAGCTTCGTCTCGGCCCAGTCCCCGGTCGTCCCGGACGTGGACGGGCTGCACCTGGACCGGTGGGCCCCCGTGGTCTCGGGCGGGGCACACGCCGACGGCTTCCTCCTGACGATGCGGGCGGCCCCGGACGTGCCCAGCCACGAGGTCTCGTTGGTGTACGCCGGACGCGACCAGGTGAGCGTCGAATGTTCGGGGGACTGGGACACACTGGGCATGCGGGGCATGGAGAACGTCTCGCTCAAACTGAGCGGCACCGTGCCCGAACGGAATCTGATCGGTGGCCCCGGCGGCTTCCGCTCGGTGGCCACCGAGAGTGCCATTCCACTGGCGCACCTGGGACTGTCCGCGTGCTGGCTCGGCGCCGCACGGGATGTCTTCGCCCAGCTCATCGGCCATCTGCGCAACCCACGCCGCAAGGGCGGCCCCACCCTCACCTCCGACCTGGTACGGGAGCGACTGGCTCGCATCCGTCTCGACCTCGAACTCGTCCACGGTTACCTGGAGCGCGTGACCCAGGAGGTCGCCGAGGTTCGCGAGGGTGTCCGCGAGGTGCGCCCGGAGGTGCTGCAGATCCATCTGAACTCGCTCAAGCTGGCCGCCTCGGACCTCTCCTTCCGCGCGGTGGACCGGATGGTGGAGCTGGCCGGGCTGTCCACCGGCTACTCGTCGAGCAGCCCTGTACCACTGGAGCGAGCGCTCAGAGACCTGCGGTCGGCGAGCCTGAACTACTCCAACGACAGGCTGTGGACGGCCAACGGCGCCCTGTCGCTGTGGGACCGCTCGGTGACCCTCGCCTGACCCGGGGGCCTACGTCTCGAGCACGGTGCGCGCTCCGGCGTGGCCGGCCGTTTCGAACGCCTGCCACATCGAGGCGTACTTCCCGCCCTCGGCGAGCAGTTCCTCGTGCGTCCCGGCCTCGATGATCCGGCCGCCGTCGAGCACGGCGATCCGGTCCGCGGTCCGGGCCGTCTGCAGGCGGTGCGCGATCACGATCGTGGTCCGGCCGTGCGCGACGCGCCGCATCGCCGCCGCGACCCGGGCCTCGGTGGCGAGGTCGAGGTTGGAGGTGGCCTCGTCCAGCAGGAGCAGGACGGGGTCGACCAGTTCGGCCCTGGCCAGCGCGATGAGCTGACGCTGCCCGGCCGACAGGGACCGGCCACGTTCGGCCACCTCGTGCAGATAGCCGCCGGGCAGCCCGGTGATGAAGTCGTGGGCACCGGCCGCGCACGCCGCCGCCTCCACCTCGGCGTCGTCGGCGCCGGGCCGGCCGTAGGCGATGTTGTCGCGGACCGATCCGGTGAACAGGAACGCTTCTTGCGGCACATAGCCGAGCCGGCGCCGGTACGACGGCAGGTCGAGCGTGCGGAGATCGTGGCCGTCGACGCGGATGGCGCCCTCTCCGGGATCGTAGAACCGTGCGACCAGCTTCATGACGGTCGACTTGCCCGCGCCCGTTTCGCCGACGAGCGCGACCGTCTCACCGGACGCGATACGCAGGCTGGTTCCGCGCAGCGCCTCGGGTGGCCCGGCCCCCAGGGCGTCGGCGTGCGCCACGGCCGGGTAGGAGAAGTGCACGTCGTCGATGACCACTTCACCCGACAGGTGACCCGCTTCCTCGGGATGCTCGGGGTTGGGGGTGCGGGTGTCGGTCTTCATGAGGTCGGCGATGCGGTTCCCCGAGATCCGGGTCTGCTGCCAGGAGTCGAAGACCTGCGAGAACTGTTGGAGGGGTGAGAAGAAGAGGCCGATGTAGAGGATGAACGCGATCAGAGCGCCCGAGGTGAGGTGCCCGGACGTGACCATCCCGGCTCCCACGCCCAGGACGATGGCGACGGCGGCGTCCGGGAGGAACTGCACGAACAGGAAATAGGCCAGCATCAGCCGTTGGGCCGACATCCGGGAGGCGATGTGATCGCGGCCGAATCGGCGGTACCGGGCTTTGGCGGCCTCTTCGTGGACGAAGGCCTGGGCTTCGCGTATCCCGGACAGGCTCTCCTGGAAGTCGGCGTTGACGACGGCGATACGTTCCCTGGCGTGGCCGTAGAGAATGCCGCCGCGCCGTCGGTACAGCACGGTCGCGATGGCGAGCGGGACGACGAGGGTGAGCACGACGGCCGCCAGTTCGGGGTTGAGCACGAA
Organism: Streptomyces sp. NPDC057623; assembly: GCF_042800355.1. Lineage (NCBI taxonomy): Bacteria > Bacillati > Actinomycetota > Actinomycetes > Kitasatosporales > Streptomycetaceae > Streptomyces > Streptomyces sp. NPDC057623. The sequence goes on along the minus strand of NZ_JBHVGZ010000075.1, from coordinate 6,650 downwards.
CAGCGCGATACCCACGCCGGCGAAGGTGACCAGTGAGACGATCGCGGAGAGCATGCCGCTCTCGATCAGCGACTCGAACTGAATGACGTCGGTGGTCATCCGCGTCATGATCCGTCCGGCCATCTCGCTCTCGTAGTAGTCGAGGGACAGCCGCTGCAACTGGGCCCAGATCCGGATCCGCAGGGACAGCATGATGCGCTGGGCGGTCTTGCCGGCCACGAACGTACCGCCGATCTGGACAAGCATGCCGAGCAGGGCCACCGTCAGGTAGATGCCCGATGCGGTGAAGAGGGCGACCTCCGATCCGGCCATCACGCCGCTGTTGACGCCGTTCTTGATCAGATACGGGCCGGCCAGTGAGGCGAGTGCGTCGAGGACGACCAGGAGCAGGCCGAGCAGGAGCGGGCGGCGGAATTCCGCCAGGAACCGGCCCAGCCCGAACGAGGAGTCCCGGCGTGACTCGGTCTCCAGGTCGATGGCCGGAATGTCGCGCACCGGCTCGAGTGCCGCCCGGTGGCCCAGCGGTCCGGGAGCTGACGCCACGTCGCTTCGCCGGCCGGAGCCGCCGTCGCCCCGGCCGGGCTGACGCTTCCCGTTCGACGCCGTGGCGGTCGTACCGGTGCCGGACAGGGAAGCCAGTGCCTCGATACGGCCACCGGCCGCGTCGTCGTCGGGCTCCCCGCTGAGCAGTGTCCGGTAGAGGGCGCTGCGCTCCATCAGCTCGTCGTGGGTGCCGGTGTCGACGACATGGCCGTGGTCCATGACGACGATCTGGTCCGCGAGACGCAGGGTCGAGCGGCGGTGCGCGATCAGGATGGTGGTCCGCCCGGCCATCACCTCGCGCAGGGCGTCGTGGATGGCCTCCTCGGTGGAGGCGTCCACCGCGCTGGTCGCGTCGTCGAGGATCAGGACCCGGGGGTCGTACAGCAGCGCACGGGCCAGGGCCACCCGCTGACGCTGCCCGCCCGACAGGGTCTGTCCCCGCTCTCCCACCACCGTGTCGTAGCCACGGGGCAGGCCCATGATGAAGTCGTGAGCGCCCGCGGCGCGTGCCGCCTGCTCGATGTCGGCGTCACCGGCACCCGGGCATCCGTAGGCGATGTTGTCCCGTACCGACTCGGAGAAGAGGAAGCTCTCCTCGAACGCCACGCCGACCTGGCTGCGCAGGGAGCGCAGCGTCACGTCCCGTACGTTGTGGCCGTCTACGAGCACGGCACCCCGCTGCGGGTCATGGATGCGTGAGACCAGCGCTGCCGCGGTCGACTTGCCGCTCCCGCTCCGGCCCACGACGGCGACGCGTGATCCGGCCGGGATGTGCAGGTCGAGGCCGCGCAGCACGTCGGGGCCTTCCGCGTAGGAGAAATGAACACCGGAGAAGGTGATCTCGCCGCGGAGAGCCGGCAGTTCCGTCGCGTCGGGCGCGTCGGCGATGGCAGGGCGCATGTCGATGAGCTGGAAGATGCGCTCGACACCGGCCCTGGCTTGCTGCGCGAGGATGGGAAAGCGGGCCAATCGGCCGGCGGGGGGCACGAGTTGGGCGACGTAGGTGGAGAAGGCCAGGAACGTGCCCAGGGTGATCTCGTGGCGTAGCACCATCCAGCCGCCGAAGGCCAGGATGGCAACCTGCCCGAAGACCGGAACAGCCTGCAGGACCGGCTGGTAGCGGGCCTGCAGTCGCACCAGGCGCATCTGCGAACCGTAGAGGGCCCGCGACGCCTCGGCGACTCGCTCGAGTTCCCGCCGCTCCTGGCCGAAAGCCTTGACGACCCGCACTCCGTTGATGTCCTCGTCGACGATCTGGACGACGTCGCCCACGCGCTGCTGGGCGTTCCAAGTGGCGGGGAACACCTTCCAGCGCATCCGGTGGGCGAGGACGAGCACCGTCGGCACGATGGCGATGCTGACGATGGCCAGCAGCGGGGACAGGAAGAGCATCACCCCGACCGCCAGCACTACCCTCAGGGCGTCGCTGCCCAGGAACGGGAAGTAGTTGAGCAGTCCCTGGACCAGGGTGGTGTCGGAATTGGCGCGCCCGACGAGTTGGCCCGTCGGCATGCGGTTGAGGTTCTCCGCGTCCATGGAATGAAGGTGGTCGTGCATGCCGTTGCGAAGGTCGCACTCGACTTCGAGGGCAAGGCGAGCACCGGACAGACGGCGGAGGAACTCGAAGCTGACCGTAGCGACGCCGAGCGCCAGGACCAGGGCCAGCCACGGCCACAACGCCGACCCTTGGGCGAGTATGACGCCGTCGATGATCTGCCGCACGATCAGAGGCGTGGCGATCATGCAGACGCTACCGAGTACCGCGCCGAGCAGTGTGAGCACTATTTCCCTGCGGTGCCGGAGCATATGAACCCCCAGGCGCCGCACCCAGCCCGTACTGACGACAAACTTCTCCACTGACGCTCCAGCCTGTCGGATGACTCGTGTTCAATCAGATGTTTGACGGCAGGGGTTGACTGTCGGCGCCGTCCCGTGGGCGAATGCCGCGCAGGAAGACTGCGGTGATCCAGTTGGCGTGGGCCTGGAGAAGTGTGCGGTCGCGCCGGAAGCCAGGGTCGAGAAGTGCGGACAGTTGGACGCCGGCCAGTGCGATTCGAGTGAACATCGCGGCGTAAGTGTTCAGTTCTGGCACGGAGTAGCCATGTTCGGCGGCGTCCTCGCTGAGGACAGCGGTGACAACGTCGATGACATCGTGGCCGCCGCATTCGTTCACCACTCGTAACGGCTCTGGTATGCGGTCGCGCTCCATGACCAGGATCCGCAGAAAGGCCAGGTGCTCGGGCTCGGTCGTGGATTCCAAGAGGATCAGGGCGACCCGGGAAAGCTTTTCCTCGGTGTCTTGGGCTGAGTCGAGCAGCGCTGGGTCGAATCTGAGGTTCGTCTTGGACGCGCCCCGCCGGACCACCGCGTGAAACAGTTCGAGCTTGTCACGGAAGTACGCATGGACCGTGGTCTTCGAGACGCCGGCCCTGGCGGCGATCTCGTTCATGGAGGTCTTGTCGAAGCCGGCGGCCAGGAACATCTCTGCTGCCGCGTCGAGCAGGAAGGCCGGCTGGTCGCCGGTGGGACGGTTCACGCTGTGGGTACGAGTACGCCGAGTTGCCATATCGGCGTTTCCTCCACCGTCGAAAATCCTGCGCGGACAAGCTCACACCCGGACCAGGGCGGCCTCCTCATGTCAGGTGGGCTCTCGCGAATCGCATGGGGTGATGGAGCGCCTCCGCATCCCCCAGGGCCACTCCGACCGCCAGAGCCTCAATTGCCAGCAAAATGCGCGGGACCGGAAACTCCGGGAAGTACGAGTCGTGAACAGCGATCGCGAGTGTTTGACTGCCTTCACCCCAGAGGGTGAACGACAGGAAACGAGCTCCGCCTTGGGGCACCTTTTCGCGCAATTCGATTTTCGTCTGTTTCGCGAGGTCGCGAATATCTTCTACCACTCCGCGATACGCTTCCCCTTCCGTGGAATTCCTTACGTCATTGAATGAGAAGTCGAAAGCTCTTTTGTACTCCCTGCCTTCGTCGAGGTCTGTGAGCATCAACTGAAGAGCCTGCTCGTCGTAGCGACTGAATCTGTAACCCTTGGCACTTGCTTTCCAAGCGTCATTGACTATCGCCTCGAAAGGCCTGTCGAGCTCTTCCAGTACCCCAGGGGCAAATTGCACAAGCTCCCCGACGAACGAACGCTCTTCCAGGTTCAGACGATTGGAAGCCGGCAGCAGAAAGGAGGACTTGTCCCGCCCGATGAGTGCGCCGGAAGCCACCGAAATAATGGCCAGATAGACAGCGGATGTACTCATTGCATAATTCTTCGAGATGACTGAGACAGCAGCCCCCAGTGCATCAGAATCAATTACTGCCGACCGACTGGCGTCCTGCGGAAGCTTCTCCAGAACCGACTTCCAGTATTCGAGGGAGCGAGCACTCCTTTCTTGCCACTTCGTCGATTGCTCCAGCTGCGCTCGGTCCACCGGCTGCATCAGAGGCGTCGATGGCCGGTCGTACTGCCCGGAGAAGTGGCTGTCGAGCGCCGCTCCCAGCGCCGCGCGACCATGACCATCCACTGCGAGGTGGGAAACCAGACAAATAAGGTGCGTTGGAACGTCGGCGCAGGTCACTATGGCAAATAATGCCCCGATCTCGGCCGTGACATCGAAGCGCTCCCTCTGGAGGCGATGTATTGCACTTTGGATATCGGCTTCCCCGGCGGATTCTCCGGTGGATTCTCCGGTGGATTCTCCGGCTGGAATTATGAAGATATCCGCCGATCCGAACTTTTCGACCTTCTGGTAGGGATCGCCATCTCCATCCAACGGAAATGTCGTCCGCAGGGACTCGAACTCCTCCAATGCCCATTTGGCGGCGTTACCGACCTCATGGATGCCCATCCCTGGCGGAACAGCCTGGACACACACGAACGGCCGGTACTTGAGGCGAGATCCTCGATAAGTCCTTCGCTGTGCCCAGGTAAGGGGTGCGACCGCGTCGCGCTCACCTTCGAAGTGAATCGTTATTTTGTCCACTTTCACCTCTTCTCCATTTCCCGCCCACGCGCTTTGCGGAATTGACGGCCCACGATATCTAATCCGACCAGAAAGCGCTTGTCAACGCCGTACCCACATCGAGGATCTCTCAATTTTTGGCAAAAACCGAACCCCGCGAGTTTGCCACCCGCCAGGCGAAGCCCCGGGCTACAAATCAGCAGCTGTCACCTTTTCTACCTTTTGGTCCTACTTCGCTACTTTCGGAGATTTTACGAGGGGGCAAGGGAAAGGGCTTGCTTAACTCGCGAAGGCACTCTTAATCTCGGCAGACGGTGTCCATGCAGCTGGACTGACTCACGGGGAGCCAACAGGCCGGGCGGAGGTGGCGTACTCGTATGACTGCTTCTTAGACCTGGCGCCTACCCGGGTAGCGCCTTCCGCACTGAACGCACATCCGCCTCGTGCCAACAGGCCAGATCGACGAAGCGGTTTATTGAACGAGGACGTATTCCTTGCTGCATGAGATGCTGTTAAATCTGCGCCAACGTCACGGCTGGACGCAAGAGGAACTCTCGGAGCTTTCCGGCGTCAGTGTACGCACCATCAGAAACCTGGAAACCGGAAAGGTGAGTCACCCGCGACGGGCGTCCTTGCGCCTCCTGTCCTCGGTTCTCGACCCGGAGGGCAGACAGGCGTTCCTCATGAAGCAACAAGCGTACGCCGAATTGACGGTGCCCTGGCGTGGCACGAAATCTCCACAGAACCCACTCGTGGGCCGGGACGAGGACCTCCGGTTCCTTTCCGGGATGATCCGTGAGCGGCGCATGGTCGTCCTCGTGGGACCGGGCGGAGTGGGCAAGACCAGGCTGGCCATGGCGCTGGCCGAGTCCGCGACGGAAGGGCCGGTCAAGGGCGTCTCGGTCAAGGGGGTGTCGGTGATCGACCTGGGCCTCTTGCCCGCCGAGGGCGGCGACCCGCAGCAGAGCTACGAACGGGTCTCGGCCGCGGTCACGAAGGAGCGTCTGCACCCCTCCCACCTGGTTGTTCTCGACAACGCCGAGCACGTCGCCACATCGGTGACCCGGCTGAGCAGGCGCCTCCTCGCCGATCACCCCGGGATACGGCTGATCATCACCTCAAGACTCCGCCTCGCGATGGACGCCGCCTGTACCTGGGAGGTCACACCGCTGCGCGCGGATTCTCCCCGTGCGCGAGGCGGGCTGCCGGCGGCCGTCGAGCTGGTCCTGCAGCGCACGAGCACCGCGTTCCCCGGTCTGGCCGACACCATGGATCCGACCCAGGTGCAAAGGCTGTGCCAGCTGCTCGACGGCATACCGCGTTCCCTTGAGATCGCCGCGGAGCGGCTGCGCTCGGTCTCCCTCGAAGATCTGCTGGCTCTGCTGGGGAACGAGGCGAAGCAGGAGGTGCTGAGGTCGATGGACGGCTCGCTGCTGCCGCACCAGCGGGACATCGTCAGGAGCGTGGAATGGAGCCTCGACCTGCTGGACCCCACCCTTCGCTCGTTCCTCGGCCGACTCGCGTCCATCGGCGGCGAGTTCTCGTTGCGGGACATCCAGAGGTTTCCGTCTCCCGCCGCGTCCGCGCCTCCTGCCCCTTTCTCACCTCTGGACATCGTCCAGATGCTGGCTCAACTCGCCGACCACTCCTTGGTCCAAGTCGTCCGCGGTGACGTCTACCGGTACCGGGTGATGTCCTGCGTACGCTCCGTCGTACTGAGCGCGGCGGAGCGTGCGATCCCGGTCGACGCGTAGCTGCCATGGCCGCTGGCCGACGAGCTTCACGTTCCGCTCCGGCGCCTTCCGGCCGACGACTTCCCTTTCGCGCTTGCCGTGCGTTCCGCGTCGGTCACCAGTACGTCGCGCAGGCGATGGACACAGGACGTGGCCACGGCGCGTGGGTCCCACTGCAACTCGACCGCCACGCCGCCATCGGCCGACGGCTTTGCCTCCAGGTGCAGTTGGAAGGGTGACGCGAGCGGGCGGACCTCAAGACGACGGATGGCGCGGCCGGCGGCCCGGACACTCGCAGGGGCAACGTTCTGGTACGTGGTCACGTCCGCGGGAGTGGTGTATTGACGGCCACTCGGTGATCTCGTTTTGAGGCTATGCGGTGAGTTCGGTGGGTAGGTCGGTCTCGCTGGTT
>NZ_JBHVGZ010000074.1:0-48474 GCF_042800355.1 Streptomyces sp. NPDC057623 | reverse complement strand
CGTATACGGACTTGGACGTGCCACTTGCTGCTTCCCTCGATTCCTTACAGGACAACCCTATTGGGTCCCTGTCCGGGATCTTCGGGGCCCCTCAGTGGTGGCGTACGGGGCGACGATGACCCCGCCCGTGCGGACCTGGCCGATCACCCGGTACGGCACTTCGGTCAGAGCGGCCGTGACGAGGACACGGTCATACGGCGCCCCTTCGCGGTACCCCTCGAAGCCGTCGCCCACTATCAGAGTCGGGTGGTAGCCCGCCGACTCGATCCGCTCACGTGCCGATTTCGCGTTCTCCTCGTCGACCTCTACAGAGACGACGTTGCCCGGACCGACCCGCTCAGACAGGAGCGCGGCATTCCAACCGGTACCCGTGCCGATCTCCAGGACTCGACTGGATTCCTGGACGTCGAGTGCAGCGAGCATCGAGAAGACCATGGACGGTTGCGAGTTCGAACACGTCGGCGTCCTCCCCTTGCCGGTGCCCGAGTGCTGCCCGTCGTCCCATTGCGTCGTCAGGGACACGTCCGAGTAGACCGCGCGGAACCATGCCTCAGGGTCCTCGTTGCGGTCGATCGCATCGCCCTGCCCCGTGCCCTTGGACTGGCCCGGCCACATCAGATCCGGCACGAACGACTCGCGCGGAACGGCGGCGAAGGCCGGTAGCCAGTCCGAGCGCAGCGCACCCATCCCCTTGAGCCGGGAGGCCAACCCGTGAAGGCTGGCCTCCCGCATTTCGTGCTCAGTCACCGGCTGGAGCCGCCGTTCGTGTCGCTGTGGCCCGAGTCGTCGCCCTCACTGCCTCCACCGCCGTGCTTGTTGCCCGAGTTGCTGTCGTCCTCGCCGCCGCGCACGATCCAGGGGCACTCGTCGCGCATGTGACACTCCTCGATTCCGTAGGGATGGTGCTCTGCACTTGCTGACCCGCCTCGGCCATCAAGACTGGCCGGGGCGGGGGTTGGGCGGCCTTTCCCGCGCGCCCGGGGGAACACTGCTCGGAAAAGGCCAGTCTCAGGGATTCGCCATCACGTACGTGGCGACCAGAACGAATCCGATAGTGGGGGCCTCGATCCGCCATCTCTGGCGGATCGAGGGTCTAGGGGGACGTGGTCCCGGATGCAGCGGTGACGCCCAGCACGAAGCCGCACGAGCCCGAGATCATGATGATCAGCAGCGGGGCTGTGAAGCGGGCTAACCAGCCAAGCGCGCGCCTCATCACGCGTGCCACACGCGGGCGATACGTGTGCCACACGAGGGTGATGATCTCCCTGCACATCACAGGCCCGCCCTGGACATGGCATTTCTTATGTCGTTGCGAACCGACAGCTCTTCGCGTTGGGTCAGGTGCCTCACTCGGAAGGCTTCCCACTCCCGGCCCCCGCGAACGGGGCGGAGCTGTACGCGGTCCGGGCCGTGATGCCCCATCACTACGCCAACTTTGCCGGTCTCAATGTCCATCACCAGGCTGTCGAGCGCGCAGCTTTCCGGGGCCACGGCCGTCTGGTCTCTCTCCGTCGTGGCCATGCATCGAAACTACGAGCCGCGACCGAACGGCTCCAGACAGCAACGTTGGTAGTTACCCAACGCTCCGTCAACTACTACCAATTTACTTGGTAGTTACCCGGCAATTCCCAGGTGGGAGGCCATGTCACGCATGTCCTGAGTAAGGGTCCGTTTCCGGTTGGCAAGGATGTCCCGCATGATCCGCCGGGCCATCGACTGATGCTTAAGCCATTCCGGAGACGACGCCTTGATGCCGGTCAGTTCGTCCATGGCGTCCTGGTGTGACCCGAGCAGGACGTGAGCCTTCGCGACGTCCAAGCGGTGCCTGTCCCAGTTGTTCGGGCTCGTCCGGCCGAGCTTCTTCAGGGCCTTACCGCTCACAGGGCCATCGTCGGCCCGACTGAGGACACCCCGCGCATCACCGATAAGCGCCAGATCCTCAATCACCTTGGTCTCGGCAGTCACCGGCCCGAACGTAGCCCAGTGCTCCCGGAAGTCCATGTGCTCCCGCCCCAGCGCACTCGCGGCCGTCGTCGCCATGCGGCGGGCCTCCCTGGCGACGTCCGGACGGTTGTTGCGGAACGAGGCGGACGCCACGCGCTGAAGCAGCTCACCCCAGACGGCCAGTTCGCCAGGAGTGGCCTTCGACATGCGCGGCTCGACGCTGTCAGCGGTTCGGGTCGCCAGTTGCTCGGCCTCGTCGAAGCGGTCTTGCCGAAGGAGTAGCCAGCCCATGCCGACGACGCCGTTCGTGGCGAGCTGGACCTGTCCGGTCTCCCTTGCGTCTTGGATGCCACGCGAGAGGGCGTGGTACGCCATGTCGTAGCGCCTCACCTGGGTCAGGTACTTGCCCGCGAGCAGGAAGGCCCCGGCACGCACGATGACGGCACGCCGGCGGTCCTCTCCGTCGTCGCTGGTGGCAACCGCAGCCTCGGCGGCGCGCAGGATGCCCGGCAGCTTCTTCGCCACGCTGTCGTAGCGGTCGGTGCGATAGAGAGCGTGCTGATCGTCAATGTCCCGCTGGATCGTGGACAGAGCGACAGGTTGCACCGGCTCCATGATCGTCTCGGACAGACCCACCGGCGGCATGAGGGCTCGGCGCAGTTCCATGAGCCTGGGGCCCTCACTGGAGTCCACCTCAATGGGTGACGGCACCTCAGTTGCAAAGAGACTCGACGTCGTGGTGTCCAGTGCACGGGCGAAGGAGTTCAGCATCTCGACGGACGCATTTCCGCCCTGCTCGACGATGCGGACTGTACCGACCGAGGCGCCCGCAGCTTCGGCAAGCTGCTCTTGCGTCCAGCCCTTCAGACGGCGGTAGTTCTTGACGTTCTCTCCGAGCGACGACATCGAATCACCTCCACTTCAGCGTACGACGCTTGGCCTACTGGCAGTTGTTCCTCCAGTGAGAGATACCCGAACATGAACAAGCCCCCGTCCTTGAGGGCGGGGGCCTGCGGGAAGGTGGAGCATCAACCGTCTGCCCGGCGGTACTTGCGGACCGCGAGCGTGCGGAAAATGGCGATGATCAGGATCGAGTAGATCAGCGACGCCCACACCGGGTGCTGCATCGGCCAGGCGCCGGATTGGGACAGGCCAGGGTCGCCGAAGAGTTGACGGCATGCCTGCACGGTCGCGCTGAACGGGTTCCACTCGGCGATGTGTCGCAGCCAGGGCGTCATCTGACCGGCGTCCACGAACGCCGTCGAGATGAACGTCACCGGGAAGAGCCAGATCAGCCCTCCCGAGGTCGCCGCCTCCGGAGTGCGTACGGTCAGACCGATCAGCGCGCCGATCCAGGTGAAGGCGTATCCCAGAAGAAGCAGCAGGCCGAAGCCGCCCAAGATGTTTCCGAAGTTGGTCGGCTCCGCAGAGCCGGGGCGCCAGCCCACGAGCAGCGCGACGATCGCGAGGACAAGCAGGGTCAGGGCCGTCTGGACGAGATCCGCAACGGTACGACCGGTCAGCACCGCACCACGCGCCATCGGCAGCGAGCGGAACCGGTCGATGAGGCCCTTGTGCATGTCGTCTGCAATACCGGCCCCCGCGCCCGCAGTGGCGAAGGTGACCGTCTGGGCGAAGATGCCCGCCATCAGGAAGTTCTTGTAGACGTCCGGATCGGTGGTGTTGCCGATCTTCATCGAGCCACCGAAGACGTAGGTGAAGAGCACCACGAACATCACAGGCTGAATCAGGCCAAACAGAATCATCTCAGGAATTCGGGACATCCGAATCAGATTCCGTCGGGCGATGACCAGGGAATCGTTCATCACGCTCACTTCGCCTGCCCCTTCCCGGCGCTCACGTGCAGGTCTCGGGTGCGCGACGAGATGAATCCTGACCGACCCGAGCGAACAGGATTCGGAATCCGGGACATCCTGATCAGATTGCGCTGCGCGACGACCATCGAGTCCCGGAAGGACTGACTGATCGGGTTCGTGCTCGGCGCGACCCGCACGGCGTCGGTGAGGGCACTCATTTGACGGCCTCCTTGCCGGTCTCCTCGGACTTCGCCTCGGCCAGGTGTCCCGTCAGGGACAGGAACACGTCGTCGAGGGTCGGGCGGCGCAGGCCGATGTCGTCGATCTCGATGCCGCGGGTGTCGAGTTCGCGGATGACCTCGGCGAGGAGCTTCGCACCTCCGGTCACGGGAACGGTGAGCTTGCGCATGTGCTCCTCGACCGTCGTCTCGCCCTTGCCGAATCCGCCCAGCACCTCGGAGGCGGCCTGGATGTCGGCGCGTTCGTGCACGACGACCTCGACGCGCTCTCCGCCGGTGCGGGCCTTGAGCTGGTCGGAGGTGCCCTGGGCGATGACATGGCCGTGGTCGACGACCGCGATGTCGTGCGCGAGGTGGTCGGCCTCTTCGAGGTACTGGGTGGTCAGCAACAGGGTCGTGCCACCTGAGACCAGCTGCTTTATGACCTCCCACAGCATCTGCCGGTTGCGGGGGTCGAGGCCGGTCGTCGGTTCGTCCATGAACATCACGGGCGGGGAGACGACCAGGGCGGCCGCCAGGTCGAGGCGGCGGCGCATGCCGCCGGAGTAGGTCTTGGTGGGGCGGTCGGCGGCGTCGGCGAGGTCGAACTGCGCCAGCAGCTCGTCCGCGCGGACCTTCGCCGGCTTCGCCTTCATCTGGTACAGCCGGCCGACCATCTGGAGGTTCTCGCGGCCGGTGAGGTACTCGTCGACCGCCGCGAACTGACCGGACAGGCCGATCGAGCGGCGCACGGCGTCGGGATGCTTGAGGACGTCGATACCCGCGACGACCGCCGAGCCGCTGTCGGGGCGCAGCAGGGTGGTCAGGCAGCGGACGGTCGTCGTCTTGCCCGCGCCGTTCGGCCCGAGCAGGCCCAGGACCGCGCCCTCGGGAACGTCGAGGTCGACGCCGTCCAGAGCCCTTACGTCACCGAAGGTCTTCACCAGGCCTTCGGCATAGATGGCGCCTGGCATATGAATCTCCACGTCATCGGGGAAACTTCGGAAAGCCTAGGTTTGCACTTTTCGTTCCGCCGGGTGGCGGAATCACGAGACACACCATAACGCGATGTATCGCGTCTCTCAATGGAGTTGCCCGAACGAGTGACGCGAGGGACTCCCGCCTACACCCTGGCGCCCGTCGGCGCCTCAGCCGATGACCGTGTAGCCCGCCTCGCGCAGGGCCTGGCCGACCTCGACGCAGTGCGCACGGCCCTTCGTCTCCAGGTGCAGCTCGACCTCCGCCTCCGTGAGCCCGAGCCGTGGGTCGGTCCGTACGTGGCTCACGTCCAGGACGTTGGCGTCTACCACGGACAGCACCCCCAGCAGCGTGGCGAGCGCGCCCGGCCGGTCCGTCAGCCGCAGCCGTACGGCCAGGTAGCGGCCCTGCGCGGCCATGCCGTGCCGCAGGACGCCCTGCAACAGCACCGGGTCGACGTTGCCGCCGGACAGCACCGCGACGACCGGCCCCTCGAAGGATCCCGGGTCGCTCAGCAGCGCCGCGACGGGGCTCGCCCCGGCCGGTTCGACGACCAGCTTGGCCCGCTCCAGGCACAGCAGCAGGGCGGTGGCCAGCTCGTCCTCGGTGACCATGCGAACCTCGTCCACCAGGTCTGCGATGATCCGGAACGGCACGTCACCGGGCCGGCCGACCTTGATCCCGTCGGCCATCGTCACCGGGTGGTCGACCGCGACCGGGTGCCCGGCCGCCAGCGAGGGCGGGTACGCCGCGGCGCCCGCCGCCTGCACACCCACGATCCGCACGTCGGGGCGCAGCGTCTTCACCGCCATCGCGATGCCTGCCGCGAGCCCTCCCCCGCCGATGCCGACGACGATCGTCCGCGCCTCCGGGCACTGTTCGAGGATCTCCAGGCCCACCGTGCCCTGGCCGGCGATGACGTCGGGGTGGTCGAAGGGGTGGATGAACACCGCGCCCGTCTCGGCGGCGTACTCCTGCGCGGCGGCGAGCGTCTCGTCGACCACCTGGCCGTGCAGCCGCACCTCGGCGCCGTAGTCCCGGGTGGCGCTGATCTTCGGCAGCGGGGCGCCATTCGGCATGAACACCGTGGCGCGCACCCCGAGCAGCGACGACGCCAGGGCGACGCCCTGCGCGTGGTTGCCGGCGCTCGCGGCCACGACCCCCGCCGCCCGCTCCTCCGGGAGCAGCCCGGCGATCCGGACGTAAGCACCGCGCAGCTTGAACGATCCTGTCCGCTGGAGGTTCTCGCACTTGAAGTGCACCGGCGCGCCCACCAGCTGGGACAGGTGCCTGCTGCCCTCCATCGCCGTCACCCGCGCCACGCCCGTCAGCATCTTCTGAGCGCCGCGCACGTCGTCGAGCGTGACGGGAGGCAAGGAGTCAGCCGTGCTGTAGCTCATGACTCAAGTCTCGCAGTTCACAGGCGCGGCGCCGCGTTGTGACCAAGCTCCGAGATGGGTTTGCGCAGCGCTGGTACACCCCGCGTCCGGGCCGCGTACCCTGTCCCCCAACCCAGCACCCCCTTCATGAAGTGAGCCTCCGGCCATGCCCACAACACCTGAAATGTCGATGGACATGACGACCGTCGCCGACAGCGGTCTCCTCGACACGCTGCAGCACGAGGTGGCAGTTTTCGCCCGTCGTGCCGAACAGACCCGGCTCGGGGGGGTCGGGCAGGTGCGCAACTCCATGGACCGCGCCGCGTACCTGCTGCTCAACCGCCTCGACAAGGAAGGCCCCATGGGCGTCAAGGCGCTCGCCGCGAGCATGGGGATCGACTCGTCGACGGTCACCCGGCAGGTGGCACCGCTCGTCGACACGGGGCTCGTCAAGCGCACCTCCCACCCGGAGGACGGGCGGGCGGTGGTGCTGCAGCTGTCCCCGCGCGGGCAGTCGCGGCTGGAGGAAGTGCGCTCCTCGCGACGTCAGTTGATGGCCGAGCTGACGCACGACTGGGCCCCGGAGGAGCGTGAGGCGTTCTGCACGCTCCTCACTCGCTTCAACACGGCGCTCTCCACGCGGATGGCGGCCCAGGGAATCGCGGGCGCGGAGTCCCCCACGGCGTCCTGAGGGGTGATCCGGTCCCGGCTCTTGACCCCGGGCCGTCGCTGGCCTCATATGAAACCGGGTCCTCCTTGTGCGCGACCGACGCGTCTCGTGTGTCGCCGGGGCCCGGTTCCTCGGGGTCGGTCAGGCGGGAGGAGCGGTGGGACGACGACGTGTGGTCCAGGACGCTCGCCGGGACCGCGAGTTCGAGGCGTTCGTCGCGGGCGCGGCCGGGCGGCTGTCGCTCGCGGCCACGTTGCTCACGGCGGAGCCGCCGGACGACAACCCACGCGCGCGACGCCTGCTGACGCTGTCCCTGGCGCACACGTACGCGTGCTGGGACCGGCTGCGCGGTGAGGACCCGTACGACCGCGCCCGCGGGTACCTGGCCACCCGCTTCTCCCGGGCCGCCTGGCATCAGTGCGGCGGCTGGGGCGCCCTCGGCCGGTCGCGCCCGCACCCTGACAGCCCGCTCGCCCGTCTCTCCCCGCGGGAACGTCTGATCCTGGTCCTGCGGCTGTACGAGGGGGTCCCCGAGGAGCAGACCGCGGCCCTGCTCGGTCTGCCCCGGGAGCGCGTCCACGCGATCTGCGACCGGGCGACGGCGACGCTGCTGCATCCGCCGCGGAGGGCCGCGCCGGCCGTGCTGGGCGCGAAGGCGGTGTCGCCGTGAACCGACCCCAACGGGAAGCGGCCGCACGACAGATCATGGAGCGCGCGCCGTCGCCGGTGCCGCCGGAGGTGTACGGCGAGGCCGTGCGGCGCGGTGGCCGCATGCTGCGCCGCAGGAGGGCGGCCGTACGGCTGATGTGGCTGCTGCTGTTCGCCGCGACCGTGGCGTTCGTGGTGTGGGCTGTGGCGGCCCGCCCGTGGGTGGAGCCGCCGTCGGAGACGACTCCACCCCTGACGGGCTGGTGAGCCCCGCGACTAGCCGAGGGCCTGCTGCAGGTCCTCGATGAGGTCGTCGACGTTCTCGATGCCCACGGAGAGGCGGACGAGGTCGGCGGGTACCTCCAGGGCCGAGCCGGCCACGGAGGCGTGGGTCATGCGGCCGGGGTGCTCGATGAGGGACTCGACGCCGCCCAGGGACTCGCCGAGCGTGAACACCTTGGCGCGGTTGCAGACCTCGACGGCCGCCTCCTCGCCGCCCGTGACCTGGAAGGAGACCATGCCGCCGAACGACTTCATCTGCTTGGCGGCGACCTCGTGACCGGGGTGGTCGGGCAGGCCGGGGTACAGGACGCGGCTCACGCGCGCGTGCCGGGTGAGCATGTCGGCGATCTTCGTGGCGTTCTCGCTGTGCCGGTCCATGCGCACCGAGAGCGTCTTGGCCCCGCGCAGCACCAGCCAGGAGTCGAAGGGCCCGGCGACCGCGCCCATCGCGTTCTGGTGGTACGCCAGCTCCTCGCCGAGCGCCTCGTCGCCGACGACCAGCGCGCCGCCGACGACGTCCGAGTGGCCGCCCATGTACTTGGTGAGCGAGTGCACCACGACGTCCGCGCCGAGGGACAGCGGCTGCTGAAGATACGGCGTGGCGAAGGTGTTGTCGACGACGAGCCTGGCGCCGGAGTCCCGGGCGATCTGCGCGACGGCGGCGATGTCGGTGATGCCGAGCAGCGGGTTGGAGGGGGTCTCCACCCAGACGACCTTGGTCTTCGGGGTGATGGCGGCCCGTACGGCGGAGGGGTCGCTGGTGTCGGCGACCGACCACTCCACCCCCCAGCGGGCGACGACCTTGGCGAAGAGGCGGAAGGTGCCGCCGTACGCGTCGTTGGGGATGACCACGTGGTCGCCGGGGCTGAGCAGCGTACGCAACAGGCAGTCCTCGGCCGCCAGTCCGGACGCGAACGCGAGGCCGCGGCGACCGCCCTCCAGGGCGGCGAGGTTCTCTTCGAGGGCGGTCCTGGTCGGGTTGGCGCTACGGCTGTACTCGTAGCCGCCGCGCAGGCCGCCCACGCCGTCCTGCTTGTAGGTCGAGACCTGGTAGATCGGCGGGACGACCGCGCCGGTGAGGGGATCGGCGGTGTTGCCCGCGTGGATCGCGAGGGTCTCGAAGTGCTGACTGATGTGCCTGTCGCTCATGGGCACCGAGCGTAGTCCGCGAACGAGGCGGATGCCGGTCGGCGGGCACACCCGGCGGCCGTCCTGCCCCGGAGGGCAGGATTCCGCGGCGGGCACCCGCGGCGGGCACCCCCGACGGGTTGCGACCACCCGGTCCGTTCGCACGGTCCGCCTGCACGATCGGCTTGCGCGGCCCGCTTTTCCACAGGCCCGATCCCGCTGGTCCGTCCCCACCGGACTCGTTGTCCACAGGTCGCCGACCTCGTTGGCCAATTGTCCGCGGCGTCTGGAACGCTGGAGGCATGGAGATTCTCTGGGTCCTGATCGCGCTGCTCATGATCGGCTTTGTGGCCGTGCCGTTCATGCGGCGCAGGCGGGGCATGATCGAGCAGGTCCCGCCGGGACACCCGGACGCCGCGGACCCGGCGAACTACGGCTTCGTGCGCCAGGAGGAGCTGGACGTCCGCATGCCCGGCCCCGACCAGGACCTGCTGGACGTCCTGGACCTGGTGCAGCGCACGCAGGACTACAAGGCGGCGTCCCAGCTGCTCGCCGGCACCGAGACGGAGGGCGAGCTGCGCTGGCAGCGCGTGCAGGCCTTCGCCGGGGCCGCGTCGCTGGAGCTCCAGCAGCGGCCGGGCGGGGTGAGTGAGTCGCCGGGCGGTCAGTGGCTGCGGGTGTGGCGGACCGAGCAGCCCAAGGACGCGGGCGGGGCGGCCGTCCACGCGGAGTTCCTGGTGCAGCAGGCGTGGCGGACGGCGACGCCGGGCACGGACGAGTTCCGGATCATCATGGAGGAGGCCAGGTCGGCCTGCGGCGACGCGGCACTCCTGGCCCCCGGTGACCCGATCCCGTACATCATCGAGCTGTCGGTCGCGCGTGGACTCGCCTATCCCCGGCCGGAGTTCGAGCAGCTCTGGCTGAAGATCCTGGACCGGGCCCCGGCCCACATGGGCGCGCACCTGGCGGCCCTGCACTACTGGTGCGAGAAGTGGCACGGCTCGCGGCAGCTGGCCTACGACTTCGCGGAAGCGGCGGCGGCCCGCGCACCCCAGGGCTCCCTCCTCGCCGCCATGCCGCTGTTCGCGGTCTTCGAGCACCTGCCCGAGGTGAACCTGGTCAGCGGCTTCTACCAGAGCGAGGTCGTGACGAAGGCGGTCCACGGCGCGCTGTTCGCGGTGCACGCGGCCCGCCACGACGACCCGATGCTGGCGCACGTACGCCATCTGCTGGTCTTCTTCCTGGTCCGCGGCGAGCGCTGGGCCGAGGCCATGGACCAGCTGATACACGTCGACGGCCATGTCGGCGCCCTCCCCTGGACGCTCTCCCCCGACCCGGCCGGGGAGTTCGCGGTCTACCGCGCGCTGGCGGTGGCGGGCTACGAGGCCAACGGCGGCAGCCCGGCGACACTGCCGCACTGAGGTCCCGCCGAGCCCCGCGGAATCCGGGGGCCCGGCCGTACGTTGAAGGGGGTACCGCCCGGCGGGGAGTGCCCCGAGCACCCCCGCCGCCGTACCGCAGCACGCGCCCCCGGCCCGCGAGGTCCGTGTGGCCCGCGAGGAAGGAACCCTCATGCTCTTCGGCCGTACGCCCGTCCTGCCCACCCCCGAGCAGGCACTCCAGGGCCGCCCGGAACCGGCCTTCTCCGTCCCCGACCGCCACACCGTCCTCGGCAACCCGCTGCTGGGCCCCTACCCCGAGGGCCTGGAGGTCGCCGACCTGGGGCTGGGCTGCTTCTGGGGCGCCGAGCGCAAGTTCTGGCAGCTTCCGGCGGGCGTGTGGACGACCCTGGTCGGCTACCAGGGCGGCCACACCGAGCACCCCACCTACGAGGAGGTCTGCTCGGGCCTGACCGGCCACACCGAGGCCGTCCGCGTGGTCTTCGACCCGAGCGTGATCTCGTACGAGCGTCTGCTGAAGACCTTCTGGGAGGCCCACGACCCGACCCAGGGCTTCCGCCAGGGCAACGACGTCGGCACGCAGTACCGCTCGGCGATCTACCCGCACACCCCGGAGCAGGCGAAGACGGCCGAGGCGTCCCGGGACGCGTACCAGAAGGTCCTGACGGGCTCGGGCTACGGCACGATCACCACGGAGATCCTTCCGGCGGAGGGGCGGGCCTTCTACCCGGCGGAGGGGTACCACCAGCAGTACCTCGACAAGAACCCGGCGGGATACTGCGGGATCGGCGGGACGGGCGTCTCGTGCCCGATCGGTGTCGCCAGGGCCGAGGGGTGAGCACCGGCGTCATACCGACGCGGCTGGCAGCACTGTGGCGGGAACGACGGAGTTCGGGCCCGCCCGTCGCCCACACCTTTCGCGGCGCGTACGCGGATCGCTGGGTGCGCTTCCACACCCTCCCCGGCTCCAAGCGCCATCCGGAGTCCGAGGACGAGTACGGGATCGTGCTGGAGCGGTACAACACGGTCCTCGACGAACTGTTCTCGGGCCTGGACGTGTTCGTCGTGACCATGGACTGGTCGTACACACCGGACGGTCCCGCCACATTTCCGACGCCGCGAGAGGACCTTCATCCCGACGGCCTGCGCTGGTGGACCGAGGTGGACGAGGAGGAGCCGGACCCGCGGTTCCACACCCATACACGCCTGTACGCCGACCGGCGGCGGTGGCGGCACGGATGTGCCGATGGCCTGCTGCGTGCCGTCGCCGACGAAGCGGTCGTCGAGGTGTTCATCACCGACACGGAACTTCGCCGCATCCATCATCCGTACGACGGCGGCGCGGACGTCGTCCTCACCACACCCGCGGAGCGCGACGAGATGCGCGCCCGGCACACCGAGTGGCTCTCCGCTCATCCAGCCGGGCTGTGACACCTGTGGCGGCTGGGCGGGGCACCGGTCGACGCGGTCGCCTCACCTGGACGTGAGGACGCGGTCGCGCAGGACAGGGAGTTCGGCGCGGATGCGGGCGACCTCGGCCATGTCGAGATCCACCGTCACCGTCTCCTGCGCGGTGCGGGCCTCGCCCAGGACGGTTCCCCAGGGGTCGACGACCACACTGTGTCCGCCCTGCCGCATCCCGCCATGGGCGCCCGCCGCGCAGCAGGCCAGCAGGAAGACCTGTTCCTCCAGGGCCCTCGTGCGCGTGAGGAGCTGCCAGTGGCTCAGGCGGGCCGCGGGCCAGGCGGCGGGCACCACGACCAGCTCCGCGCCCGCGTCGAGCAGGCCCCGGAAGAGTTCGGGGAAGCGCAGGTCGTAGCAGATGGCGAGGCCGATCACGCCGAAGTCGGTGGGCACGGTGACGATGTCGCTGCCGCCGCCCATCAGGGTCGCCTCGCCGGTGTCGAAGCCGTACCGGTGGATCTTGCGATAGCTGCCGCGCAGGTCGCCGGCCCGGTCGAAGAGCAGCGCGGTGTTGTACAGCGTCCCGTCCCCGTCGCGTTCGACGATCGACCCGGCGTGCAGCCAGGCCCCGGCCTCCCGGGCCGCGGCGGACATGACCTCGGCGGTGGGGCCGTCGACCCCTTCGGCATCGCTCCCCCAGCTGTCGTACGACCACGCGCCGGCCGTCCAGAGCTCCGGCAGGACCACCAGGTCGTCGCCCGCCCGGCCGCGGACCAGCGAAGCAGCTCGGTGACGGCGCTCGTCGGCGGATTCCGACGAGTCCACGGACAGCTGTATCAGCGAGGCGCGCATGGCTCTCACCTCCGAGACCGTTCACGCACGGCTCAAGGGAACCTGTTCCCTACGAGCCTACGGAGCCCCCCGTCCATCTCGCGCCCCGTGGCAGGACCTCGCAGGCGGGCGAGGGTCGGACCCTGCTGCTTTCATGGAGGGCATGAGCAGCAGAAGCGTCGTCGTGGAGCGCCGTATCGCCGCAGGCCAAGGGCCCGTGTGGGAGGCCTTGACCGACCTCGGGGGCATGCCGCACGTGCTCAGTGGTGTCACCCGTGTCGAGGTCCTGACGGCCGGGGCCTTCGACGTCGGTACGCGGTGGCGCGAGACGCGGCGCATGTTCGGGAAGGAAGCCACCGAGGAGATGTGGGTGACCGCCAGCGAACCGCCCGAGCGTTATGTGGTGGAGGCGGAGTCGCACGGCACCCACTACATCTCGGAGTGGCGGCTGCGGGCGGACGGCCCGTCGGCGACGACCGTCCGGATGACGTTCACGGGCGTGACCTCCGGCGGCGTCACCGGCCTGCTCGCCAAGCTTCTGGGCACAGTGGGCGCGCGGGCGGTGAGCAAAGCCGTCGCCAAGGATCTGGAGGACATCGCCGTGGCGATCGAGGGCCGCCGCGCGGGCTGACCGCCTACGGCGCCGGGGTCCCCGACCCCGTCCCCGCTCCCGAACCTGTTCCTGTCCCCGCTCCCGACCCTGTTCCCGGCCCCGCCCCGGTCCCCGCCTTCGTCGCGTCCGCCCCCCAGCTGGCCAGCAACCGCAACGCCTCCGCCGACGGCGACCCCGGCTCCGCGTGGTAGGTGATCAGGACCTGTTCCGTGCCGTCGGTGAGGCGGAACGACTCGAAGTTCAGGGTCAGCTCGCCCACCAGCGGATGCCTGAGGTGCTTGACGCCGTAGGTCTTCTCCTTGACGTCGTGCCTGGCCCACAGCCGGCGGAACTCCTCGCTCTTGACGGAGAGTTCGCCGACCAGGGCGGACAGCCGCGGATCGTCCGGACGGCAGCCCGCGTCCATGCGCAGGAAGCTGACCATGTCGGACGCCTTCTGGTCCCACTCCACGAACAGGTCGCGGTACTCGGGCTGGAGGAACACCAGCCGCGCCCAGTTCCGCTCCCGCTCCGGCAGTTCAGCCCAGTCACCGAAGAGCGCCACCGCCATCCGGTTCCAGGCGAGGATGTCCGAGCGCCGGCCCGAGATGTACGCGGGTACGTCGTTGATCGAGGCCAGCAGCTGCGCCAGGGCCGGCCGCACCTGCTCCGTGCGCGCCGTCGGCTTCTTCTTGTGCTGCTTCGGCTTCGCCAGATGCATGAGGTGCGCGTGCTCGGCGTCGCTCAGGCGCAGCGCCCGTGCGATCGCGTCGAGGACCTCCGCCGAGACGTTCCGCCCGTTGCCCTGCTCCAGGCGCGTGTAGTACGCCACGGACACCCCGGCCAGCTGCGCCAGCTCCTCGCGCCGCAGCCCCGGCACCCGGCGATGCCGCCCGAAGTCCGGCAGCCCGAAGTCCTCCGGCTTCAGCCGGGCTCGTCGGGTGCGCAGAAACTCGCTGAGCTCGGCACGCCGGTCCAGGCCGGGGCCAGGGCCGGCCGCGGGTCCCGTCACGGCATCGGGCTTTTCGTCCATGCCTCAAGTATTCCCGGTCCTACGCGCACCAGCCTGACCCCGCCAGTGGTAGGACCAGCGGACGTACGCACAACCGGGGTCTGGGTGGATCCGGCGCGTTCCAGCAGGCTGAATGCCATGCCCGGCCGGAAAGACGAAGTCAGAAGGCAGCCGGGCGTGAGATCCCCGCTAGGAGAACCCGGCATGACCTCCGTTGCCGCATACGCAGCCCCCTCCGCCAAGGCTCCGCTGGAGCGCACCACCATCGAGCGCCGTGCCGTCCGCGAGCACGACGTGCTGATCGACATCAAGTTCGCGGGCATCTGCCACTCCGACATCCACCAGGCCCGCGAGGGCTGGGGCGAGGCGATCTTCCCGATGGTCCCCGGCCACGAGATCGCGGGCGTCGTCTCCGAGGTCGGCCCGGGCGTCACGAAGTACCAGGTCGGCGACCGTGTGGGCGTCGGCTGCCTGGTCGACTCCTGCCGTGAGTGCGACAACTGCAAGGCCGGCGCCGAGCAGCACTGCACCGGCGGCTCGGTCGGCACATACAACGCCGTCGGCAAGGACGGCGAGCCCACCTACGGTGGCTACTCGCAGAAGGTCGTCGTCGACGAGAACTTCGTCGTCCGCATCCCCGACGGCCTGGCCCTGGACGTCGCCGCGCCGCTGCTGTGCGCCGGCATCACCACGTACTCGCCGCTCAAGCACTGGGGCGCGGGCCCGGGCAGGAAGGTCGCCGTGATCGGCCTGGGCGGTCTCGGCCACATGGGCGTCAAGATCGCGCACGCGCTCGGCGCCGAGGTCACGGTCCTCTCGCAGTCGCTGCGCAAGAAGGACGACGGCCTGAAGCTGGGCGCCGAGCACTACTACGCGACCAGTGACCCGAAGACGTTCGAGGAGCTCGCCGGCTCCTTCGACCTGATCCTCTCCACCGTGTCCGCGCCGCTGGACTTCGGCGCCTACCTCAGCCTGCTCAGGACGGGCGGCGCCCTGGTGAACGTGGGCGCCCCGGAGGAGCCCGTCGCCCTGAACCTGTTCTCGCTGATCGGCGGCAACAAGACCCTCGCCGGCTCGATGATCGGCGGTATCGCCGAGACCCAGGAGATGCTGGACTTCTGCGCGGCGCACGGCTTCGGCTCCGAGATCGAGCTGATCAGCGCGGACCAGATCAACGAGGCGTACGAGCGGGTGCTGGACAGCGATGTGCGGTACCGGTTCGTGATCGACACGTCGACGATCTAGTACGGGCGCCCGGTCCGCCACGGCCGCCGTTCGGTACAGACCGTCGAGGGCCCCGGAGCCGCACTGCTCCGGGGCCTTCAGCGTGTCGCCGTACGGCGTCCCAGCAGCCACAGCAGATACGGCCCGCCGACGAGCGCGGTGAGCGCGCCGACCGGGATCTCCAGCGGGGGCAGGAGGGTGCGGGCGGCGAGATCGGCGGCGACCAGCACGATCGCGCCCGTCAACGCCGCGTTCAGGAGCGGGAGTTGGGGTGTACGGGTGAGGCGCCGGGCCAGCTGCGGCGCGGTCAGCGCCACGAACCCGATCGGTCCCGCGGCCCCGGTCGCCGTCGCGGCGAGGACCACGCCGAGAACGGTGAGCCCGAGCCGCACCCGGTCC
This sequence comes from Streptomyces sp. NPDC057623, assembly GCF_042800355.1. Taxonomy (NCBI): domain Bacteria; kingdom Bacillati; phylum Actinomycetota; class Actinomycetes; order Kitasatosporales; family Streptomycetaceae; genus Streptomyces; species Streptomyces sp. NPDC057623. Next base: position 32,548 of record NZ_JBHVGZ010000074.1, on the reverse strand, counting down.
ACCCGTACGCCGAGTCCGGCCGCGGTCTCGGGATCGAGCCCGAGCGGTCGCAGCGCCCGGCTCGCCCACACCAGGGCGGGCAGGGAGAGGACCAGTACGACAGCCGGCGGCCCCGCCTGCTCCCAGCCACGCCCGTTGAGGCTCCCGGTCAGCCACAGCTTGACCTGCTCGGCGGCTTCCAGCTCGCTGTCGGTGAGATAGAGCTGCACCACCGCCGACAGCGCGACACCGATCCCGACGCCGGTGAGCACGAAGCGGCTCGGCTGCATCCCGCGCCGCCAGGCCAGCACGTAGACGAGGGCGGCCGCGACGAGTCCGCCGAGCACGGAGACGAGGGGCAGGGCACTCGGCGAGCTCACCGCGCCGGTCGCCAGCGCGAGCACGGTCGCGGCCGCGGCCCCGTGCCCGACACCGATGACATCGGGACTGGCCAGCGGATTGCGCGTCACGCTCTGCACCAGCGCCCCTGACGTCCCGAGCGCGGCGCCCACGAGGGCACCGACGGCCGCACGGGGGACGCGCAGCTCGTTGACGACGAGGTCATGGGGGCCGGATCCGGTGCGCAGGGCGCGCCAGACCTCGGCGGGCGGGATGTACGTCTGCCCGACGCAGGCCGAGGCCAGCAAGACGGCGCCGAGGAGTGCGAGGAGGACGAGGGCCACGGCGGCGGAACGGCGATGGAGGACCAGGGAGACACGGGGGTGCGGGCGCAGAAGCGTGAGTCCGGCCGGGACGACTGCCGGGCGCCCCCTCATGACACCGCCCCTTTCCTCCGCACCAGCACCACCAACACCGGCACCCCCACCAGCGCCGTCATCACCCCGGCCGGCACCTCGGCCGGCGCACGTACCACCCGCCCCGCCACGTCCGCCCCCAGCAGCAGCGCGGCTCCCAGCAGCCCGGACAGCGGCAGCACCGCCGCGTACCCGCCCCGCACCAGCCGTCGCGCGAGATGCGGCACCGCCAGCCCCACGAACGCCACGGGCCCCGCCGCGGCCACCGCGGCGGCGGTCAGCAGGGTCGCCCCCAGCGCGGCGCTCCCCCGCACCAGCCGTACCCGGTGCCCCAGCGCCCGAGCCGTCTCGTCCCCCAGCGCCAACGCGTCCAGCCCGCGCGCACAGGCCAGCACCAGCACGGCCCCGCCGACGAGGAACGGCAGCATGCGTACGACCGTCCCCGCGTCCCGTCCGCTCAACGCCCCCACCTGCCAGAACCGGAACTGGTCGAGCGTGGCCGAGCTGGAGGTCAGGACGACGGTCGTGCCCCCGGCCGTCATCGCCGACAGCGCGGTCCCCGCCAGGGCCAGCTTCACCGGCGACGCCCCGCCGCGCCCGCGGGCCGCGATGCCGTACACCAGGCACGCGGCGGCGACGGCACCGGCGAAGGCGTACCAGACGTAGCCGCCGAAGCCGCTCGCGAGGCCGAGGGCGATCGCGAGTACGACGCCGGCGGCGGCCCCCTGGCTCAGCCCGAGGATGCCGGGATCGGCGAGCGGATTGCGGGTGACGGCCTGGAGTGCGGCCCCGGCCATGCCGAGCGCGGCACCGGCCGCCAGCCCCACCTCGGTGCGCGGCAGCCGCAGCGACCGCACGACGAGTGCGTCCGGCGACCCCCCGCCGTGCAGCAGGGCGTCGAGCACGGCCGACGGCGGCACCGCCCGGGTGCCGACGGCGAGGCTGAGCAGCGCCGCCGCGACCACCACGAGGGCGGTCACCGGAAGAGCCAGACGGGCAGTCAGAGGGTGCGAACCGCCCCGTACGCGACTCGGTACGCGACTCACTCGCCGACGTGTTCGGCGAGCTGTCGTATCACCAGACGCGCGGCCGCCGGACCGGCGTTGAGGTACCAGGGGTCGTCGTCGACCTTCACGGCGTGCCCGGCCTCGACGGCCTTCATCGACTTCCACAGCGGTCCGGCCACGACGCTCGCGGCATCGGTCTTCGCCGCGTCCCCCTGCACGGAGTAGAAGATCCAGTCGCCGTCGGCGGTGTCGACGCTCTCGGGACCGATGTCCTCGGAAATGGCGTGGAACCGCTGGGACTCGGGCCGCTCCAGTCCCATGTCCACGGCGATGGACCCGGTGAAGGAGGAGACGCCGAACATACGTGTCCGGTCCGGCGTGAAGCGCACCATGGAGACGGCGGGATCCCCTTCGATCGCCTGCCCCTCCGCACCGGCCTCGGCAACGATGTCGTCCAACAGCCCCCGCGCTTGCCGCCCCTTGCCGACGGCCTCGCCGACGAGCAGCAGGTCGCGCTTCCAGTTGATGCCGTTGCCGGCGGTGATCACGGTCGGCGCGATCTTCGACAGCTTGGGGTAGAGGTCGCCGAGCGAGTCGTTGGCGAGGATCAGGTCGGGCCTGGCCGTGGCCAGCGTTTCGAGGTTGGGCGCCTGCCGCGTGCCCGCGTCGGTCATCCCGGCGAGCCGCTCCTTGTCCTTCGGGAAGGCGTCGGCGAGGTAGTCCGGCACCAGCCCGGCGTTGTCGGCGCGGGTGGTGGCCGCGGGAACGATGCCGAGAGAGAGCAGGTCGTCGAGCTGCCCGGTGCTGAGGACGGCGATCTTCTTGGGCTCGGCCTTGAGGGTCGTGCTGCCCCGGAAGTGCTTGACGGTGCGCGGGAAGGAGCCGTCCTCGTCGGTGTCGGCACCCATGCCGTCGGCGAGGGCGCTGGGCGCGGCGGACGGTCCGTCGCCCTCGGCGGCACCGATCACCTGACTGCGCGAGCCGTCCTCCTTCCGGGCCCCGCCCCCGCCGTCCGACGCGGACGAGCAGCCGACGAGTAGCCCTCCGACGACGACCGTGGCCAGGACGGCCTTCCTTCCGACTGCACGCACGACTGCTCCCACGACGATCCACGACTACCGGCACGGCCACTAAGGCGAGGCTTACCTTATCCCGGTGGACCTCATGCGGAACGGGCGGCTCCGAGGCGGAGTACCGAAGGAGTAGAGCCGCCCCCTCCTCGGGACCGATGTGCCGTGCGGCGGCCCCGCCTAGCGTGAGGTCAGGAGCCCGACCGAACCGTGCACACGAGGAGGCAGCCCCGATGACCGTCCAGCTCAACCACACCATCGTCGCCGCGCACGACAAGAAGACATCGGCCCGGTTTCTCGCCGACATCCTCGGCCTGGAGGTGAGCCCGCAGTACGGCCCGTTCATCCCGGTCGGCATCCCCAACGGCGTGACCCTGGACTACGTGGACGCATCTGACACCATCACGCCGCAGCACTACGCGTTCCTGGTGTCGGAGGACGAGTTCGACACGATCTTCGGTCGGATCCAGGAGGCCGGCCTGACGTACTGGGCCGACCCGTACCACCGCCGCGCCGGCGAGATCAACCGCAACGACGGCGGCCGCGGCACGTACTTCGAGGACCCGAACGGCCACAACCTGGAGATCCTGACGAGGCCGTACGGCAGCGGCGGCTGAGTCCGGGCGCCCGCGGCCTTCGACGCGCTCCTCGGCCGACTGCCCTCACCCCTGATACGGCGGTGCCGCCCCCCAGTTCCACCGCGGGACCGGCTGCTCCGCCGGCGGCACCGCGTCCGGCCCGGAGAAGTACACCGCCAGCCGCGTCCCCCACTCCACGTACGCCAGGAACGCCGAGCGGAACTCCGCGTCGGTCGGCAGGCCCGCCTCGTCCGCCGCGTCCTGGATGAGGTTGACCCAGCGGCGGCGCTGCGGCTCGGTGATGCCGCGCCCCATGTGCTTGGCGACCATGTGGCCGTGCCCGCCCTGGGTCTCGGAGTAGGCGGGCGGGCCGCCGAACACCTCACCGAGCCAGAGGGCCACATGTTCCGCATGGGCGGGGTCCAGGCCCGCGAAGAGCGGGGCCAGGAGGTCGTCCTTGAGGACCTTGTCGTAGAAGACGGACGTCAGGCGGGCGAACGCCACCGCGCCGCCGGCCCAGGCGTAGAGCGTGGGTACCGACGCGCCCGCGCCACGGACCGTCGTCGGCTTGTAGTGGCGCATCTCCTGGATGTAGGGGATGTAGGGGCGGATCTCGGCGAGGAAGTCGGGGAACAGCTCCGACTCGCGGAAGCCCTCCATGTGGTCCCGCGTCGACGTCCAGGTGATGCGCAGGACGTAGTGCTCGAAGTCCTCCTCGCAGCGGGCGAGTTCGTAGTCGACGCAGTGTGGGGACGCGGCCAGCTGGGCCGCGGCACGGGTGTAGGCGGCCAGGAACTCCGCCGACTGCTGCTCGGGAATGTGGTACCGGATGTACTCCACCGTGTGAGCCGTCATGGCCTCACGGAAACACGGACCGCCCGCCGGAAGCTGCACTTCCGGCGGGCGGTTCGCTCACGGCCTACTTCTTGTAGTGGGCCTGCATCACGTCGTACGGCCTACTTCCCGTAGTACGCGTTGTAGATCGAGATCGTCGACTTGTTGCCCTTCTTGTCGGCGATCTTGGCGTGGAAGGAGACGGCCTTCCCCTTCGCCGGGTTCTTCACGGTGATCTTGCCGTTCCTGACGTCGAGCTTCTTCCAGCTCTGGCCGTAGTCGTACGACACGTACACGTGCAGCGACTTCAGGTTGCTGCCCGCGGCCGCGCCCACGACGGTGACCGGGAACGTCACCTTCCGGTCCGCCTCGACCCGGCTGTCCAGGCCCGTCCTGGCGTTGAAGCGGACCGTGGAGGCCGGGAGCGTGGCCTGGTCGGCGGACGGCTTCTTGGAGCGGAAGGTCCAGCTCGCGTCGATCCGCGTGGAGGCGGCCGCGACCTTGACGGTCCGCTTGACCGAGGTCGTCAGCTTGTACTCGGCGTCCCCGGCCGGGACCTTGAAGGTCTCTCCGCCGAACAGCGGGTCCTCGTTGGTGCCGACCTTGGTGCCGTTGCGGTAGAGGTTCGTGGTCACCGCGGTGAAGTCGGACGAGCCCGCGTGCTTGTTGGCGTCGGCGAACAGCGGCAGCGAGCCGTAGATCTCGTTGCCCTCCCGGAACAGACCGAACTCCTTGTTGATGTGCGGGCCGAAGACCGCCGTGTTGAAGGTCTTCGCGTAGCTCTGGCCCGCCTTGAAGGTCTGCGGAAGGCCCAGCGTGTAGTACGCGTCGACGATCAGGGCGCCGTCCGCGTCCCGGCCGGCGTACTGCTCCAGGTCGAACGTCCACTGGACCTTGTCCGACGTCGACAGGTACACCGTCCGCGAGCCCGGCAGCTTCTGCTCGACCGGGGTGCCGAACACGACGTCCTCGGGGAAGACTCCCAGGGCCAGCAGCCCACCGGTCTTGCCGGGAGCCGAGGCACCGAGGTTGTTCTTCACCTTGGCCAGCTCGCCCGCCTTGAAGTGGCGGACCTTGTCGCCCTGGATCTTCTTGACCTTGGCGGTGGTGGCGACGTCGTACTCGGTGTCGGCGCCCTTGGTCCACTGCCCGTTCCAGGTCTGGGTGAGACCGCTCGCCACCTCCGGACCGAGATGCGCCAGGCGCAGGTCGGCGAAGGAGTCGTGCACGGCGCCGATGGCGACGAGCGCCGGGGCGTAGTAGTAGTTCGTGCCGGCCAGCACCTGCTTGGCCTGCGCGTCGGGCACCGTGATGTCGGCCGACTCGGTCGTGCGGGCGTCGACCGTCACCGAGGTGTCCTTGGTGACGCTCAGCTTCGGCTGGACCAGCCAGTCGAGGCCGCCCTCCATGTTCACCCAGTCCTTGGCGATCCAGGCGTCCATCAGATACGTGCCCTTGGGCAGCCGCATCTTCGTGGTGCCGGACTCGGTGGGCGGCACCTGGTAGTAGCGGTCCTTCGCCAGGCCGGTGTAGCCGAAGAGGTCCGTGAGGTACTCCGGGGCCGGTTTGCCGTCCTTGCCGATGTGCTGGACGGTGACGTCGTACGACTCGATCTCGCGCTGCACCGCGGCGCCGGTACGGACGCTCTGCCCGCCGCCCGTCGCCGTCACATACGCGGAGTAGGCGCCGTCGACCGTGCCGCCCAGCCTGGTGTCGGCGGTGAAGTCGACGGTGGCCTTGCCGCCTGCCGGGACCGTCACCTTCGTCGCACCGAGCTTGAAGAAGCCCTCCGGGGCCGGCCGGCCCTTGGGGTCGGTGGCCGTGGCGGCCAGCGTGAGCGTGACGTCCTGCGTACCGAGGTTGCGGTACGTCAGCTCCTTGGCGACCGGCTTGTCGTCGGTGTGCGGCCACTGCTGCGTGCCGAAGCTCACCGACACCGGGTCGGCGATCACGGTCTGCTTGATGGCCTTGTCGACCTGGATCCGGCCCGAACCCTGCTGGAACGGCGTGTACTTGCCGCCCTTGGCGGAACCGGTCAGCGCGCCCTTGAGCTCGGCGTACGTCCAGTCCGGGTGCTGCTGCTTGAGGATCGCCGCGGCGCCCGCGACATGCGGGGTCGCCATCGACGTGCCCTCGATGGTCAGGTAGCCGGGCGGGTTCTCGCCGACCTCCTGCTCGATGAGGCTGCCCTTGGCGGACGCCGCCGTGATGGCCACGCCCGGCGCGGTCACGTCGGGCTTGATCGCGCCGTCGCCGACCCGCGGGCCGGTGCTGGACCACGGAGCGAGGACGTCCTTGTCGTCGACGGCGCCGACCGTGAGCGCGGCGTCCGCGCTGCCGGGCGAACCGACCGTCTCCGGACCGGAGTTGCCCGCCGCGATCGCGAACAGGATCCCCTTCTCGGCGGAGAGCTTGTTGACCGCCGCCTCCAGCGGGTCGATCTCCGGGGTGTCGCCGCCGCCGAGGCTCATGTTGACGATCTGGGCGCCCTGTTCGGCGGCCCACTCCATGCCGGCGAGGATGCCGGAGTCGTCACCGGAGCCGGTGTCGTCGAGGACCTTGCCGGCGAGGATGTCGGCGCCGGGCGCCACACCCTTGAACTTGCCGCCGGACCTGGCGCCGGTGCCGGCCGCGATGGACGCGACGTGCGTACCGTGGCCGACCTTGTCGTCCGTGGTGGCGGCGGGGGTGAAGTTCTTGGCCGCGACCACCTGGTCCTTGAGGTCCGGGTGGGTGGCGTCGACGCCGGTGTCCAGGACGGCGATCTTGACGCCCTTGCCGTCGTAGCCGGCCGACCACGCCTTGGGGGCGCCGATCTGCGCCACGGACTTGTCGAGGCTGGCCTTGCGGACGCCGTCGAGCCAGATGTGCGCGATGCCGGAGGCCGTCCGGTCGCCGTTGGTGAGCGCGTCCCACAGTTCGGGCGTGTCCTGGTGCGGGGTCTGCACCGCGTCCGCGTTCAGGGACTTCAGGGTCCGGCGGAGCTTGCCCGCGTCACGGACGTCCGCCTTGGCGCCGGCCGCTCCCCCCTGGTAGCCGACGATGACCTTCAGGCCCTTGGCCTGGGAGGCCCGGGTCGCGGACTTGCCCAGCTCGGTGACGTCGAACAGCCGCTGGTCGAGCTTGCCCGCGGCGACCAGCTGGGCCGCGTCGGCCGGGATCACGAGCGTGTGCCCGTCGGCCTTCCGGATCTTCACGGGTATGTGCTCGCGCCCCTTCGCCCGCTCCATGCCGACCACCCGGCCCTTGGAGTCGACGGAGACCCGGTCACCCGTGATCAGGGTGATGCGGTGTGGGGACGTGAGCGAGGCAGCGGCGCCGGACGGGCGCTGCTCCGGTTCGGCCGACGCCGGGCTGGTCATGCCCGCGGCGAGGGCGACGGCGGCCGCCGTGGCGACAGAGGCCGCGCATACTCTTTTGACCTGTCTGCGCAAGTTTCCCCCTTGCTGAAGGTCCGGGCGAATTCCCGTTCACCCGGCCAGGGGAAGTCACGTACGCATGCGCGTCGCCCCCCGGAATACGCAGTATGCCGAGGGGCGATCAGGCACCTCAATACATGAGAAGAAGGTAAGAAGCACGTCGGCCCTCTGTTACGCGACGGCGTGAACTCCGTTACGCAGTCGCCGGGTTACGCCCCCGTGTTCTCCTTGACACTGATCCGCCCCTTGCGGATGGTCGCCACCCGCGGGGCCTTCTTCGCGATCGCCGAGTCGTGGGTGACCATGATGAAGGTCAACCCGAGTTCCTTCCACATGCGTTCGAGTACGTCCATGATCTCGTCGCGCATCGACTCGTCGAGGTTTCCGGTGGGTTCGTCGGCGAGCAGCACCTTGGGCTGCTTGACGAGTGCGCGGGCGATGGCGACTCGCTGCTGCTGTCCTCCGGACATCTCGGAGGGCAGATGCCCGAGCCGCTCGCCCAGTCCGACGGAGTTCAGCGCTTCGGCGGCCCGCTCGCGCCGCTCCTTCGCCTTGACGCCCAGGGGGACGAGGGCGGTCTCTACGTTCTCCTGGGCGGTGAGGGTGGGGATCAGGTTGAAGGACTGGAAGACGAAGCCGATGTTCTCGCTGCGGACCTTGGTCAGCCGGGCTTCGGACAGCTTGGCCAAGTCGGTGCCGTCGAGGACGACTTCGCCCGCGGTGGGGCGGTCGAGCCCGCCGAGCATCTGGAGGAGGGTGGACTTGCCACCGCCGGTGGGGCCCTGGATGACGAGCCGGTCGCCGTCGGCGATGGTGAGACCGACTCCGTCGAGGGCGTGGACGGTGTCCTTGCCCCGGGTGTAGCGCTTGGTGACGTTTCTGAGTTCGTACATGAGGGTGCTCCTGGGTGGAGTGGACTTCGGGGTGGATCGGATCGTTGTGCGGCTGCGGGTGAGTGGGGGCTGGTCTCGCAGTTCCCCGCGCCCCTGGCGGGGGTGCGGTCCTGTCGGCCGTAACTGCGGGGAGTGGCAGTCCACTTCGGCTGCGGGTGAGTGGGGGTTGATCGCGCAGTTCCCCGCGCCCCTAAGGGGGTGCAGTCCTGTCGGCCGTAACTGCGGGGAGTGGCGCTCCACTTCGACTGCGGGTTCGTGGGGGCCGATCGTGCGGTTCCCCGTGCCTCTGGGTGGCTGTTGGGTGGCACGCTTGCCTGGCTGGCTGTGTGGTCTGCGGGACTGCAACCCCCCAGGGGCGCGGGGAACTGCGCGACCAGCCCCCACTACCCGCAGCCGAAGTCCCCGGCCCCGTCCACGCCCGCAGCCGCAGCCGGCGTCGGCGTCGGCTACTCGACGCGGCGCAGGGCGTCCGCCGGGCGGAGCCGGGACGCCCGCCAGCCGCCGAACGCGCCGGCGATCAGCCCACCCGTCACCGCCAGCCCGACCGCGAGGGCAACCGTCGTGAGGCTGACCGGCGCCGTCAGCGCGACGTCCAGCGTCGTGCTCGCCGTCTGCCGACCAGGACCGCCCCCGAAGCCGCCGCCCGGACCACCGCCCATGCCACCACCACCAGCGCCGCCGCCCAACTGCGCCTGCAACGTCGGGCTGATCGCGGTCACGACATACGCCCCCGCGAGCCCCACCGCGATCCCCAGCGCACCGCCGAGCAGCCCGTTGACGACCGCCTCGCCGACCACCTGCCGGGTCACCCGCCCCGACTTCCACCCCAGCGCCTTCAGCGTGCCGAACTCCCGCACCCGGCGCGACACCGCCGAGGACGTCAGCAGCCCCGCCACCAGGAACGCGGCCACCAGCACCGCGATGGACAGCCACTTGCCGACGCTGGTCGCCAGCGAGGACGCCGTGGACAGGGAGCCGGACACCGTGTCCGCGAGATCGGCGGAGGTCGTCACCGTCGTACCGGAGATGTTCTTCTGGATCGTCGACTTGACGGAGTCGATCCGCTGGGAGTCGGTCGCCTTGACGTAGATCGTGGTGACCTTGTCCTTCGCGTCGGCGAGCGTCTGCGCCCGCTTCAGCGGGATGTAGAGGTTGGCGGCCGCGTCCCCGCTGTCGGGCGTGGCGATACCGATCACCTTGAACTTGGTGCCCTTGACGGTGACGGTGGAGCCGACCTTGAGCTTCTTCTCCTTGGCGTACGACGTGTCGGCGACGACGACCTCGGCGTTCGTCTCCGTCGTCCTGAACGTACGGCCGCTGGTGATCTTCGACGAGGTCAGCGGGCCGAGCGCCGGCTTGGTGACATCGGTGCCATAGACGGAGTAGTTCTTGACGTCGAAGTTGGCGCCGCCGCCGCGCACTTCGCCCTGCGGCTGCCCGGTGCCGCCACCGCCCTGCTGCCCGGGACCGCCGCCCTGCTGGCCCCCGCTGCTCTGGTCCTGCTGGAACTCACCCCGCGTGAACTCGCCGCTGACCTTGATGACCTGGAGGCTCAGCCCGCCCACGGCGTCCGAGACCCCGTTCTGCGAGCCGACCTTGGTGACGGTCGAGCCGGCGAGGGTCTGGAAGCCCTGGACCATCACACGGTCGCTGGACTGCTCCTCGTCGGAGCCGTTGTCCTGCGCGTCGAACTGGAAGCGCGGCCGCTCGGAGCTGTTCGCGGCCGGCTCGGCGGCCTTGGTGACGGTCATGTCCGTGCCCAGGCCGTACAGGGACTGGAGGACCTTGTCCTGGGCCTGGCTCATGCCGGAGGACACGGAGTTGACCACGATGACCAGCGCGATACCCAGCGCGAGTCCGGAGGCGACGACGAGGGCCGCCTTTCTGCGGCGGCGCAGCTCGCGCCTCAGGTAGGTGAAGAACATGGCCGCAAGGTAGGGACGGCGCGTGATGACTGGATAAGGCCGAAATAAGAGAAGGATGAGAAGGCTGAGAACGTCCCCGGAAACAACGATGCCGCCCCTGAGGGCGGCATCGTTGCTTGTGAGCGTGCTGTAGGGCGACTGTGCGCGCCTCAGCGGTGTCAGACGGCCGAACCGGCCTTCCACTGCGCCCAGTCCAGGTTCCAGCCGTTGAGGCCGTTGTCCGGGGCGATGGTCTTGTCGCCGGTGTTCTGGACGACCACGACGTCACCGACGATCGAGTTGGTGTAGAACCAGTAGCCCGCTACGCCCTTGTCGTTGGCGCCCTTGGTGTCGGACAGGCCCACGCAGCCGTGGCTGGTGTTGACGCTGCCGAAGATGGACTTGGCACCCCAGTAGTTGCCGTGGATGAAGGTGCCGGAGCTGGACAGGCGGATGGCGTGCGGCACGTCCTTGATGTCGTACTCGCCCTTGCCGTCGTCGTCCGTGAAGCCCACGGTCGCGCCGTTCATGCGCGTCTCCTTGAACTTCTCGGACATCACCATGATGCCTTCGTAGGTCTTGTTCTCCGGCGAACCGGCGGAGATCGGGATGGTCTTGATGGTCTTGCCGTCCTGCGTGACCCTCATCTGCTTGGTCTTCGCGTCGACGTACGAGATCTGGTTACGGCCGATCTTGAAGGTGACCGTCTTCTCCTGGACGCCGTAGACACCCTCGGCGCCCTCGACGCCGTCCAGGGCCATCTTCAGGGTGACGGTCGAGCCGCCCTTCCAGTACTCGTCGGGCCGGCAGTCCATGCGGGTGTCGTTGAACCAGTGGCAGACGACTTCCTGGCCGCTGGTGCTGGTGACGGTGATGCCCTTCTGGACGGCCGCCTTGTTGGCGATCGACTTGTCGAAGTTGATCGACACGGGCATACCGACGCCGACGGTGGAGCCGTCCTCCGGCGTGAAGTAGCCGAGGAAGCTGTTGCTCGGGGAGACCGTGGTGAAGGAGGCGTTCTCGTGGGCCTCCAGGCCCTTGGAGTCCTTCGCGGTCACGGTGACCTTGTAGGTCGTGGAGCGGTCCAGCTGGGCGTTGGGCTTCCAGCTGGTCTTGTCCGCGGATATCGCGCCCTCGACCGCGGCGCCCTCGGCGGTCGTCATCGACACCTCGGTGAGCGTGCCCTTGCTCACGGTGACGGCGGCGGAGTTGTTGATGGAGGCGTTGTCGGTGCCGTCCTTGGGCGTGATCTTGATCTGGGCCGCGGAGGTCTTCTTGGCCGCCGCCTCGTCGACCTTGGACTGCGAGCTGTCGCCGCCGTCGCTGCCGGAGGCGTTGTCGTCGCCGCCGGAGCAGGCCGAGAGCACCAGGACACCGCCGAGCAGTGCGGACGCGACCGTCAGGCCCCTGCGTCGCTTACTGTTCGTCATCACACGCTTCTCCATTGTTCCCGAATCCCCAAAACCCCGAGAGTCCCCGTCAAGATCTTCAACGCTACGACCGGTTCGTCCCGTTCCACATCCCTTGTATGTGTAGCGCACACCACGTCCGCCGAGGCGGGTGGTGCGGGTGTCGGTCAGTGCGCCCCATGAGACGACGAAACCCCGGGCGGCGGTTGCCGTCCGGGGTCACGATTTCCCCAAGACGTCTCAGCCGGCCCGCTCGGCCTCTTCGCCGTCGAAGTCCTCCTCCACATCATCCTCGTCGAGGTCCCACTCGGGCGAATCCGGGTCGTACTCGATGCGCTCGCTGGACCAGGAGGCCTGCGCGAGCTCGACCCCCGGTACCTCGCTGACCAGGTCGAACGGATCGACGAGATAGGCGAGGGCCTCCGCAGTGTCTTCCGTCACAGCGGCCTCGGCGTGGGTCCGTTCGTCGGCCGGCATGGTGGTGTCGTCGGCGATCCGGCGCAGCGCGGCCTTCGTGACGGCGTTCTGGTCGTCCACTTCGAGAACGAGTTCCACGCGAAGCCGTACAAAACGTGATGTTTCTGGTGTACTCATGCCCGGAGCGTACGGCCCTTTTCCCCCGTGACTTTCCCGTGACCCGCGACTTTCACTAACATCGGCCCACACGGCCAATTCGCCAGCGCCACAAGGGGATCGATATTCCGTGTCCGCCGCTCACCGATCGTCGTCCACCGCACGCCGATCGCTGCTGACCGCCACCGCCGCGGGAGCCCTGCTGGGCGCCCTGTGGTTCGTACCCTCCGCGAACGCGACAGGCGACGAACCGGCGAGAACGGAGCCTTCGGCGACCCCTTCGACCCAGGTCACCCAGCAGGCTCGGGCCGCGTCCGAGGGCGTCGACGACACCACCGGGAACGGCACCCGGCTCGCCGACACCGGAAGTTTCGACACCACGCCGTACATCGTCGGGGGGACCGTCTCCCTCGCGCTGGGCGCGGGTTTCGTCGCCTACTCGGTGCGCCGGGAACGTCTCGAATTTTGAACTCGCTTGACGCTCCCTTCACCTGGGCTTCATAGTCCGCCCATGAAGAGATCATCGGGCGTGCGTGTAGCCGCCACGGTTGCCGTGAGCGTGCTGTCGCTCGCCCTTGTCACGGGTTGCGGGGGTGACTCCGGCGGTTCCGACGCGAAGGCGCTCAGTGCCGCGGAGTTGAAGAAGTCGATCATCGCGCAGGGCGATGTCGAGGGTTACAAGGTGGACGCGTCCGGCAAGCAGCTGCCGAAGTCCAAGGACCAGGTCAAGAGCAGCGACGAGCAGTGCACGCCGCTGGCCTACGCCATGAGCGGCCAGGCACCGGGCGACGCGGCCTCGCAGACGGCCGTCATGGTCACGCAGGACAAGAAGAAGCCCACCGACGACGCCTCCAAGTCCCTGGAGGACCTGACGGAGAGCGAGATCGAGGACTCGTTCACCAGCGCGCTGGACCTCACCATGACGGTCGTCGGGCTCTCCTCCTACGACGGTGACGGCGCCGAGGAGACCTTCAAGTCCGTGTCGGACGCGGTGGAGAAGTGCTCCAAGGGCTTCCCGCTCGTCATGCAGGGCACGGACCAGAAGCTGACGGGCATCACCGCCGAGAAGCCGTCCGGCGCCGGTGACGAGTCGGTCGGCTTCACCGCGAAGAGCGACGCGGAGGACGGCGACGTGGCCACCACGCACGTCGAGGTGGTGCGGCACGGCAGCACCATCGCCACGTACTACACGATGAACCTCGGTCTGATGATGACCGACAAGGCGTACGACGTCCCGGCCGCCGTCCTCGACGCGCAGGCCGCCAAGCTGAAGTAACCCGCGCCTACCGCTTCGGGGCCCTGTCGTTCGTACGACGGGGCCCCTTCTCCGTCACTGGAGCGGCCCGGTGACCTTCTCCGCCGCGGCGAGCAACTCACCGCGGCGCACGAACGCGTCGGCCGCGGCGAGGTCGGGTGCCAGGAACCGGTCCGGACCGGCGCCCTGGACCCCGGCGGCCCGTACGGCGTCGATGACGGCCCGCGAGGCCGGCGCCGGGGCGAGGCCGGCCCGCAGCTCGATGGCGCGGGTGGCGGCGTAGAGCTCCACCGCCAGAACACGCGTGAGGTTGTCCACGGCCGTACGCAGCTTGCGGGCGGCGGACCAGCCCATGGAGACGTGGTCCTCCTGCATGGCGGAGGAGGGGATCGAGTCGGCGGACGCCGGCACGGCCAGCCGCTTCAACTCGCTGACCAGGGCGGCCTGCGTGTACTGGGCGATCATCAGCCCCGAGTCGACGCCCGCGTCGTCGGCCAGGAACGGCGGCAGTCCGTGGCTGCGGTTCTTGTCCAGCAGCCGGTCGGTGCGCCGCTCGGCGATGGAGGCGAGGTCCGCGACGGCGATGGCGAGGAAGTCCAGGACGTAGGCGACGGGCGCCCCGTGGAAGTTGCCGTTGGACTCGACCCGTCCGTCGGGCAGCACGACGGGATTGTCGACCGCGGACGCCAACTCCCGCTCGGCGACGAGCCGCGCGTGCGCCATGGTGTCCCGCCCGGCGCCGGCGACCTGCGGGGCGCAACGCACCGAGTAGGCGTCCTGGACGCGGGGCGCGTCGTCCTGGTGATGCCCGGTCAGCCCCGAACCCTTCAGCACGGCCAGCATGTTGGCGGCGGAGGCGCCCTGCCCGGGGTGCGGCCGGATGGCGTGCAGCTCGGGTGCGAGCACCCGGTCGGTCCCGAGGAGCCCTTCGAGGCTCAGCGCGGCGGTGACGTCGGCGGACTTGTAGAGGGTGTCGAGGTCGGCGAGGGCCATGACCAGCATGCCGAGCATGCCGTCGGTGCCGTTGAGAAGGGCGAGCCCCTCCTTCTCGCGCAGCTCCACCGGCGCGATGCCGTGCGCGGCGAGCAGCTCACCGGCGGGCCGCACGGTCCCGTCCGGGCCCTCGGCGTCGCCCTCCCCCATGAGCGTGAGGGCACAGTGCGACAGGGGGGCGAGGTCGCCGGAGCAGCCGAGGGAGCCGTACTCGTGGACGACCGGCGTGATCCCGGCGTTGAGGATGTCGGCCATGGTCTGCGCGACCGCGGGCCGTACGCCCGTGCGTCCCGAGCAGACCGTCTTGAGCCGCAGGAACATCAGCGCCCGTACGACCTCCCGCTCCACCCGCGGCCCCATACCCGCCGCGTGCGACCGGACGATGTTGCGCTGCAGCTGGGCGCGCAGCTCCGGGCTGATGTGCCGGGTCGCCAGGGCACCGAAGCCGGTGGAGACGCCGTAGACGGGGTCGGGCTTGGCCGCCAGCGCGTCCACGATCTCGCGGGCCGCGGCGAGCGCCGCGACGGCCTCCGCCGAGAGCTCGATCCGGGCCCCGCCGCGTGCCACGGCGAGAACGTCGGACGCGGTGACCCCGGACGTCCCCACCACCACAGTGTGCATATCCATATTCAGGAGCGTACGCAGTGAAGACGAAGATGTCACTAGTGGGTGGGCGGTACACCCCTTACAACGTTTTCAGCCAAGGACGGGACGGGTAGGGGCGGCGAGGGCGAGAACCCGCCCGGCCCGCACCGGTGTCACGGCAGACGCCCCCGGAAACGTCGCCGCTCCCCGCCCTCGTCCCCGAAGGGCTCGTCGGCGAGCCGCACGACGGGATCGTCCGGCCCCTCCCGCCCGGCGACCACGGGCCGGTCGGCCCGCACCGCCTTGGCCTGGTACTGCGCGGCATCCGCGAGCCGGAACAACCGCCGCGCGGACCGCACGGCCCCGATGGGATCCTCGGTGGACGCGACCCCGCACGCGACGCCCTCGCCGAGCTCCAACTCACCGGCACGCCGGCACAGTTCGTCAGCGGCCTTCACGACGTCGTCGGCAGGCAGTCCGACGGCGAGCAGACAGAACTCGTCACCGCCGAGTCGCGCGGCGAGCGCGCCGGGCAGCATGGCGCCGCACAGCGACAGCACCGACCCGAACCGCTCCAGCAGCCGGTCGCCGACCGCGTGCCCCTGGGTGTCGTTGACCCGCTTGAGCCCGTTGAGGTCGCAGACCACAAGACTGACGACGACGCCCTGGTCGCGATGCCGCTCGACGGCCTCCTCCAACCGCACGTCTACGGCCCGCCGGTTCGCGAGCCCGGTGAGCGCGTCGGTGAACGCCAGCCGCCGGGCCTCCTCCAGCCGCTCGCTCTGCGCGAGTCCGGCGGCCACGACGGAGGCCAGCACGGTGGCGAAGTCGGCGTCGCCCCGGTCGAAGACGGGCGAACCCGCCGGACGGGCGACGTAGAGCTCCCCCCAGGCGCGCCCGTGCAACACGAGCGGCGCGACGACACAGCACCCCCGTCCACGCCGCCGGAGAGCCGCGACCCGCTGATGGCAGTACCCGGGATGCCCGGTGGCGGGACCGGCGGCCGTCTCCACCCAGGCGTTGGGCTCGCCCCCGGCCGCCCACCGCTCGTGCAGGAACTCGGCGATCTCCGGGAACTGGTGCACCGGGTAGGTCTCGTCACCCGGGAACTCCTCCTCCCCCTCCGCCCGGTCCCCCACGTTCACGAGCACCCGCAACCGCCCGAGCTCCCGCTCCCACACCGACAGCGCGGCAAAGCTCCCGGCCAACGCCCGACACGCCCCGAGCGCCGCCGCCCGCCAGGACTCACGCGGGGTGTGCGCCGCCGCCATCCCCTGCGCCAGCGTCACCACGGCCGCGAGACGTCTGTCCTCACCCATCACTCCAGGCTAGGGAGCTTTGGGGTGAAACGGGACATTGATGCGGCGAACAGGTGCCGCACCCGGAACGGAGACGCCCCACCAGGACCGGCCCGCAGGGCACGAGCCCGCAGCCCGCGCCCCGCGCCCCCGGCCTTCACCTCACGGCCACGGGACGCAGCCACCCAGCACCCGCCCTGGACCCCAGCCCGGGGCCCTGGACCCCCGGCCCCCAACGCCGATTCCTGACCGCAGGCCCTCGACCCCGGCGCCCGATTCCCGACCGCCGCCCTCCAGCCTCCGACCTCCGGCCCCCGACCTCCACCGCCCAGCCCCCGGCCCCCGGCCCCCTCGGCCTTCAGCTTTGGGTCCCCGGCCCTCAGTCTTCAGCCTCCGGCCCCCCAGCCTCCGCCACCAGCCCTCAGCCGCAGCCCGCGGCCTCCGCCCCCGACCCTCAGCCTTCAGCCTTCAGCCTTCAGCCGCCGGGCCTCCGCGCCCCCAGCCCTCAGCCCTCGCAGCCCCTGCCCCTCAGCCCCCGGCCTCCTACCCTCAGCCTCAGTTCTCAGCCTCCGACCTCCGACTCCGACCTCCGGCCAGCTCCCGGTCCACCCCCCTGCCCCCAACCCCCAACCCCCGCCCCCTCAAGCCCTACTCCCCAGGCCACACAGGCTTCCGCTTCTCGTTGAACGCGGCCACCCCCTCCGCGCGGTCCCCCGAGAACGCCGTCGCCCGCCAGGCCGCGTCCTCGATCTCCAGCCCGGCCCGCAGATCCAGCCCGTGCCCCACCCGCAGCGCGCGCTTGGCGGACCGCAGCCCCACCGGCGAGTTCACGGCGATCCGGGCCCCGAGCGCCAGCGCCTCCTCGCGGTCGCGTCCCTCCTCCACCAGCTCATCGACCAGCCCCAGTTCCCGGGCCTCGACGGCCTCGACCCGCCGCGCGGTGAAGATCAGCTCCGCGGCCCGGGCCGCCCCCACCCGCCGCGGCAGCAACTGCGTCCCACCACCGCCCGGGATCACCCCGACCGACACCTCGGGCAGCCCCACCACGGCCGTACGGTCGGCCACGATCACATCGCACGACAGCGCCAGCTCGAAGCCGCCCCCCAGCGCGAAGCCGTGGACCGCCGCGATCGTCGGCACCGGCAGCTCCAGCACGCCCGTGTAGGCCGCCCGGGCCACGGGCCGCTGCCGCACCAGATCGGCGTCGCTGAACGAGTTCCGCTCCTTCAGATCCGCCCCGACACAGAACGCCCGCTCATGGGTCGAGGTCAGCACCACCACCCGTACCTCACGGTCCGCCCCCAGGGCCGCGCACGCCCCCGCGATCGAACGCGCCATCTGAGTCGACACGGCGTTCATGGCCTTGGGCCGGTCGAGGACGAGCTCCGCGACATGCCCGGCACCCCCGTCACCGTGCCGCCTCACCAGCACGAACTCCCCGAACCGCTCCTCGCTCATGACACCCTCCGGTTAACGCGGGTTAACAACACTCGCCCCGATCATCGCAGCCGGACCCCGCCGGGGAAAGGCCAGTCCCGACACCCCGTTCGAGTGACATCCCGCCCAACTCCCGTCCTACCGCCAATGACAGCGCATAACGTGCGCGAGCCACGGCGCTTCGGGGGCGCGAGCGGGTCGGGAGGGGTCGTGATGAGCGGGACGAGGGAAACAGCGACGGAAACCGGGACGGCCGGTGCGGACGGACAGCCCACCGCCCGCCTCTTCGGCTCCCGCGGCCGCCATCGGCGCCCCCGCCCCCGCAAGGTCCTCCTGGCGGCGGGCGGCCTGGCCCTGGCGGCCGGCGCGCTGAGCCTCGTGCGCCTGACCCCCGACGCCGAGGTAGCCGGCCTCGGCGCGACGGAAACGGAGCCCGCCCGGGACTCCGACACCCTCGCCGACACAGCCGCGGACACGGACACCGACACGGACCGCTCGGCGAACGCCGCCGCCACCGTCCCGACACCCGGCCCCAAGGCAAGCCCGTCCGCGACCTCCGTCATGGGCGGCCTGAACGCGACACCGACAACCACCACGATCGTCGTACCGACCACGCACAAGACCGCGGCACCACGCCCCGGCACGACGCTGACCGACACCCCGGCCGCACCCCGCCCACCAGCGACGACCGACCAGGCACCCCAGCCGACCCCGACCCTGCCCCCCAGCCGACCGCCGACGAGTCCCCCAGCCTCCCAGCCGGACCACCCCGACGAGGACTCAGTCTGCGTGCCCTTCATCGGCCTGTGCGTAGACCACCTGTCGAACGGTGACTAGGAACGCCGAGCACAGGGGCGCCCCCGAAGGGGCGCGGGGCTGTATCCGCCACCCCGACGGCGCTCACTCGCCCCCGCCGGACGCCCTCCGTGTCAACAGCCAAGGCTCCACCACACCAAGCCCTCGCACCGGCCGCTGCCACATCGGCTGGAGCGCGAACCGATAGGCCGGGGGCTCCTCCCCCTCCTTCTCCGCAGCGGCAGCGGCCTCCGCCGCCTCCGCCTCCGACGCCGGCGCCTCACCCGTTCGAATGAGTTCCTCCGCGAACGCGCTGTCGACGAGGACGGCGTCACGCGGAGCTATCGACGTCAGCCGGGAGGCGAGATTCACGGTCGTACCGAAGACATCGCCCATTCGGGTGGTCACCGTGCCGAAGGCGATGCCGACGCGCAGCTCGGGCATCGTCTCGTCGCCCGCCATCGTCTCGATGAGCCGCAGGGCGATCTCCGCGGCGACCCCCGCGTCGTCGGCCGCGTACAGGACCTCGTCGCCGAGCGTCTTGATCAGCCGTCCCCCGCGCGCGGCCACCAGGTCGGCCGCCGTGGTCTCGAAGGCCTCGACGAGTTCGCCGAGTTCCTCCTCCTCCATCCGGCGGGTCAGCCGGGTGAAGCCGACCAGGTCGGCGAAGCCCACGGCCAGCCGCCGGTCGACCATCTCCTCGTCGTCGGCGGCCTGGATGACCCGGCCGGCGGAGGCGGCGAGCTGGCGGCGCCAGACGTAGACGAGGAACTCCTCCAGCTCGGGCAGGAGCAGCTCGATGATCGGGTACGTCACCTCGGTGCGCGTCATGCCGGGTTCCGGGGGCTCGGTCAGGCCCTCCAGGAACGAGTCGATCTGCCACTCGGCCAGCCGGGCGGTGGTCTGCCCGGTGGACCGTGCCACCTGCACGGCCATGGCCTCGCTGAGCAGCCCCGCCTCGACGAGACCGGCCAGGCGCCGCAGCGCCAGTACGTCGGCCTCGGTCAGTGCCTTGGCCTGCCCGATGTCGGCGAAGCCCATGGCCCGCCAGAAACGGGACGCCAGTTCCATGGAGACGCCGGCGCTGCGGGCCGCCTGAAACGGTGTGTAGCGCCGCTCGGCGCCGAGAATGAGGCCTTCGAGGCGCAGGGCGAGCGGATTGTCCTCGCCGGGTTCGGCGGCATGGGGGTCCACCCGGCCGTCCGCGCCCGTGCCGGAGCCCGTGTCGTCGACGGTCACGCCTGCTGCCCTTCCGATCTGCCGCGGTCAGTAATCGACCGGCCTTCACTTTACGGCAGGTGTGGGCCACCTCACTCCGGAAGGCCGGGGAGCCGAACTCACACCGACCGCAGGTGCACGATGTCCCCCGCACCCACGGGTTCCTGCACGCCTTCCCCGGTGGCCAGCACCAACCGCCCGTCACCGTCGATCGCGACGGCCTCGCCCATGATCGACCGGTCCCCCGGCAGCTCGGCCCGTACGACCCTCCCCAGCGTCGCGCAGCCCGCCGCGTACGTCTCCTGGAGTTCGCTCACCACCGGGTCGCCCGCGGCGGCCCGCCACCGCCCGTACCACTCCTCAAGGGAGCGCAGCATGCCCCGCAGCAGGGGATCCCGGTCGGTGCTGACGGCCCCGGCCAGCGCCAGTGAGGCCGCCTGGGGCACCGGCAGTTCGTCCTCACGCAGCGTGACGTTGATGCCGACGCCGATGACCACGCCCGCGTTTCCGGCCCGCTCCGCCAGGATCCCGCCGGCCTTGCGCTCCTCGCCGCCGACGGTCACCAGGAGGTCGTTGGGCCACTTGAGTGCCGTGTCGACGCCTGCCGCCCGCGACAGCCCTGTCGCCACGGCGACGCCCGTGAGCAGCGGCAGCCAGCCCCAGCGGGCCGCCGGCACATCGGCCGGGTTCAGCAGCACGGAGAAGAACAGCCCCGAGCGGGCCGGTGCCGTCCACTGCCGGTCCAGGCGCCCCTTGCCGGCCGTCTGCTCCTCGGCGACCAGGACCGCGCCCTCGGCCGCCTTGCCCGCGGCCGCCAGGGCCACCAGGTCGGTGTTGGTGGAGCCGGTGCTCCGCACCACCTCCACCTCGCGCCACAGCCCGCCGTCCCGCACGAGTCCGCGCCGCAGCGCGGCGGCGTTCAGCGGCGGACGGTCCAGGTCGGACCAGCGGCTGTCATCTGATGCATCTCGCGGCGTCATGCAAGCCACCCTAGGTGTGTGAAACGCCGCACTGCTGTTTCGTAGGGCCCCCACTACTCTACGGATGAGTAACCGTCCCCCCTTTTGAGCAGGCAGGGAGCGCCATCCCGATGTCCGAGCCGGAAGAGCGTCACGAGATCCAAGGGATCGACATCCACACCACCGCGGGCAAGCTCGCGGATCTCCAGCGCCGTATCG
Organism: Streptomyces sp. NPDC057623; assembly: GCF_042800355.1. NCBI lineage: Bacteria > Bacillati > Actinomycetota > Actinomycetes > Kitasatosporales > Streptomycetaceae > Streptomyces > Streptomyces sp. NPDC057623. Next base: position 11,368 of record NZ_JBHVGZ010000074.1, on the reverse strand, counting down.
AGGAAGCGACGCACGCCGGCTCCGCTCGCGCCGTCGAAAAGCAGCACGCCAAGGGCAAGTTGACGGCCCGTGAGCGCATCGAGCTCCTTCTCGACGAGGACTCCTTCGTCGAGCTCGACGAGTTCGCCCGGCACCGCTCCACCAACTTCGGCCTGGAGAAGAACCGCCCGTACGGCGACGGTGTCGTCACCGGGTACGGCACGGTGGACGGCCGGCCCGTCGCCGTGTTCTCGCAGGACTTCACCGTCTTCGGCGGTGCGCTGGGCGAGGTCTACGGCCAGAAGATCGTCAAGGTCATGGACTTCGCGCTGAAGACCGGCTGTCCGGTCATCGGCATCAACGACTCCGGCGGCGCCCGCATCCAGGAGGGCGTGGCCTCGCTGGGCGCGTACGGCGAGATCTTCCGCCGCAACACGCACGCCAGCGGTGTGATCCCGCAGATCAGCCTGGTCGTCGGGCCGTGTGCGGGCGGTGCGGTGTACTCCCCCGCCATCACCGACTTCACGATCATGGTCGACCAGACCTCGCACATGTTCATCACCGGCCCGGACGTCATCAAGACGGTCACCGGCGAGGACGTCGGCTTCGAGGAGCTGGGCGGCGCCCGCACCCACAACTCGGCCTCCGGCGTGGCGCACCACATGGCCGGCGACGAGAAGGACGCCATCGAGTACGTCAAGCAGCTGCTGTCGTACCTGCCGTCCAACAACCTCTCCGAGCCCCCGGCGTTCCCGGACGAGGCGGACCTCGCCGTCACCGACGAGGACCGCGAGCTGGACACGATCGTGCCGGACAGCGCGAACCAGCCGTACGACATGCACACGGTGATCGAACACATCCTGGACGACGCCGAGTTCTTCGAGACGCAGGCGCTGTTCGCGCCGAACATCCTCACCGGCTTCGGGCGGGTCGAGGGCCGTCCGGTCGGCATCGTCGCCAACCAGCCGATGCAGTTCGCCGGCTGCCTCGACATCCAGGCCAGCGAGAAGGCGGCCCGCTTCGTGCGGACCTGCGACGCCTTCAACGTCCCGGTCATCACCTTCGTCGACGTCCCCGGCTTCCTCCCGGGCGTCGACCAGGAGCACGACGGCATCATCCGCCGCGGCGCCAAGCTGATCTACGCCTACGCCGAGGCGACGGTCCCGCTGATCACGGTCATCACCCGCAAGGCCTTCGGCGGCGCCTACGACGTCATGGGCTCCAAGCACCTGGGCGCCGACATCAACCTCGCCTGGCCGACCGCCCAGATCGCCGTCATGGGCGCCCAGGGCGCCGTCAACATCCTGCACCGGCGCACCATCGCCGAGGCGGAGGCGAACGGGGAGGACCTGGAGGCGGTGCGCGCGCGGCTGATCCAGGAGTACGAGGACACCCTCCTCAACCCCTACATCGCGGCCGAGCGCGGCTACGTCGACTCGGTGATCATGCCGTCCGACACCCGCCGCCATGTCGTCCGCGGCCTGCGTCAGCTGCGTACCAAGCGGGAATCCCTGCCTCCGAAGAAGCACGGCAACATCCCCCTCTAGTCCGGCCGGGAGCCGTCATGAACATCAAGGTCATACGGGGCAACCCGACACCGGAGGAGCTGGCCGCCGCACTGGCGGTGGTTCGCGCCCGCGCCGCGGCGGCGGCAGCCACGCCGCCCGGCGCACCCAAGCCGCGGGACGGGTGGTCGGACCCGTCCCGCATCGCCTCGCACAGGCTGCCGCAACCGGGGCCGACGACCTGGGCCCGTACCTACTGGCCCGGTTAGAGGAGCGCTGACACGGCTTCGGCCATCACCTCGTACCCGGCGTCGTTCGGGTGCAGGTGGTCGCCGAAGTCGTACGCCGGGAGCAGCCGGTCCGGGTCCTCCGGATCGGCCAGCGCCCGGTTCAGGTCCACCACCGCGTCGTACTCCCCGCTGCGGCGGATCCACTCGTTCAGCTCGTGACTCACCTTGGCCGCGTGCTCGCCCCAGTGGTCCGAGCCTCCGAACGGCGGCAGGGTCGCCCCGATCACGCGCAGCCCCGCCACCCTGCCCTGCCGGATCAGCTCCCGGTGCCCGGCGATCAGCTCCTCGGCCTCCAGCACCGGCGCCGGCTTGTACGTCGGCTGCTCGTCGGTCTCGCTGAAGCCGATGTCGTTGAGCCCCAGGAGCACGACGAGCGTGTCCACGCCGGGCTGGTCGAGGACGTCCCGGCGCAACCGGTGGATGCCCTTCTCGCCGTACCAGGCGGAGTCGTTGAGCAGCAGGTTCCCGCCGATCCCCGCATTCAGAACGGGCCGCCCCGTGCGCTCGGCGAGGGCGTCCGACCAGCGCCGGTCGGCGCCCGGCGTCGACCCGAACCCGTCCGTGACCGAGTCGCCGAAGAGGGCGACGGCGTCGGCGCGCCCGCTGTCGGCCTCCACCGCCGACAGGAAGTACCAGGACTCCGTGGCCGCGTCGAAGCCCGCTCCGCCGGTGTCCGCCGTCAGGTCGCCGTCGCCCCGATGACTGCTCGTGAAGGCCTGGGCGTGAAAGGTCGCGGGACCGGTGGTGGTGTCGAAGTACAGCGTGACGGTCACCGACTCGCCGGCGGCGACGGTGAGCGGGACGTCGTCGCTGACCAGCTCCCCGCGCGCCGGCAGCGTGGCGTCCCCGGCACCCCCGAAGGCGAGCGGCACGAGCGACCCCGGCCGCACGGCCGCCCCCGCGGCCGTACGCCCCACGCTCGCACCCGCGATGCGGACGGGCGAGGTGCCGTACGCGTGGGACAGCCGCACCCGCACCCGGGCGCCCCCGGCCGACAGCCGTACGGCCTGCCGCACCGACTGGCGCCAGAAGCCCTCTCGGGACCAGTTGGGCGTGAACCCCTCGCTGGGCAGCTGCGGTGACGCGATCCAGGAAGCGCTGAACATGACACATCCCCCAAACGGAACTGTAGACCCTTTAGCTAATGGAACAGTAACACCATTTAGGGGAAAGTTGAGTATGCGTACTCAGGCGTCGCCGCGGACACCCGGCCGACGATGGAAGGCATGCTGTGGTCCGACCCCGAGAACGAGCCGCCCAAGGAACTGCGTGACATGCAGGAGATGTTGCGGCGGCTGGGCGTTCTCATGGCGCTGGCCATGGTGCTCACGATGATCGTGCTCGGGCTGAGGTGAGTCCGGCCGGGTACGCCGATACGCTGACCGCATGACTGATCAGCCGCGCCGCCGACTCGTCCTCGCCTCCCAGTCCCCCGCCCGGCTCAACCTGCTCCGCCAGGCCGGGCTGGCCCCCGAGGTCATCGTGAGCGGCGTGGACGAGGACGCCGTCACCGCCCCCACCCCCGCCGAGCTGGCGCTGGCCCTGGCCGAGGCGAAGGCCTCCGTCGTGGCGGCGAGGCCGGAGGTCAAGGGCGCGATCGTGATCGGCTGCGACTCGGTCCTGGACCTGGACGGCCAGGCCCTGGGCAAGCCGGCGGACGCCGAGGAGGCCACCGCGCGCTGGAAGTCGATGCGCGGCCGGGCGGGCACACTCCAGACCGGCCACTGCGTCTACGACACGGTCACCGGCCGGTACACCTCCGCCACCGCCTCCACGGTCGTACGGTTCGGCGAACCGACCGACGAGGAGATCGCCGCGTACGTCGCCTCCGGCGAACCGCTCTACGTCGCCGGGGCGTTCACCCTCGACGGCCGCTCGGCCCCGTTCATCGACGGCATCGACGGCGACCACGGCAACGTGATCGGCATCAGCCTGCCGCTGGTGCGGCGACTGCTGGGGCAACTGGGCATCGGCATCACGGAGTTGTGGGCGCCGGCGGAGGCGTGACCGGGGAGCCACCCGCCGGAGGACCACCCGCCGGGGCGCTGTCGCCGTCCGTGCCCCCGTCGGGGGCGGCGTCGGCGGGCTCCCCGGAGCCGGGCGCGCCCTGGGCGTCGTACGTCATGAGCAGCAGCACTATCAGACCGAGCACGCCGACCATGAACAGGAACGCCGTCCAGCCCACGAGCCCCCAGGCGAACGCGCCCAGCAGCGCGTGCACCACGGCCGCGCTGATCAGCAGGATGCGGCCGAAGCCGGCCGGCGCGCGGTCGCGCAGGGCCACGAGCAGGGCGACCAGGCCGCACAGCGCGAAGTAGGCGCCGAAGACGAGCCCGCCGATCTTCGAGGACAGCGACATCACGTCCGGGTCGAGACCCGCCAGGGACATGTCCTGACGGTCGACGACCACGCCGAGGAACCACTGAAGCGCCGCGATGCCGAGCCCCTCCACGAAGAGCACAACCGCCACCAGCCACGCCACCGGTCTGCGTACCACCGGTCCCCACCCACTTCCGAGCTCCGCGCTGTTACCCCAAGTACGCCCACCCGCCGCCCGACCACCACCCCTCAAGGGGGCCCTCCGGGCCGCTGCGTTTGATTCAGCATCGCGAACGCTACTAACGGGTAAACCCCGGGACAAGGGTTCGGGCGCCAGCAAAGAATCATTGGGCCATTCGTAGGGATTCCACAAAGAAACCGAGTGGCCCGCAGCACGTGATGACAGAGACCTTGACCACAGCGGAGGGCTAGGGTTTTCCGGGAGAGACCTGCGTGCCGAGGCGCGACATGGGATTTCGCAGGTCGAGCAAGCCTGGAATCACGCTCCGTGTGGGCAAGCTCACCACTGGGGACGGGTCGATGTGGCGTGTCGGCAGTCCCTAAACTCGGCTTGTTTCAAGGAGGGAGCCTCAATCGTGCGCAAGGTGCTCATCGCCAACCGTGGCGAAATCGCTGTCCGCGTGGCCCGGGCCTGCCAGGATTCCGGGATCGCGAGCGTGGCCGTCTACGCGGACCCTGACCGGGACGCATTGCATGTCCGCGCCGCGGATGAGGCGTTCGCCCTGGGCGGTGACACTCCGGCGACCAGTTATCTGGACATCGACAAGGTCCTCAAGGCCGCCCGGGAGTCCGGCGCGGACGCCATCCACCCCGGCTACGGCTTCCTGTCGGAGAACGCCGACTTCGCCCAGGCCGTGCTCGACGCCGGACTGATCTGGATCGGCCCGCCTCCGCAGGCCATCCGCGACCTCGGAGACAAGGTCGCCGCCCGGCACATCGCCCAGCGCGCCGGCGCCCCGCTCGTCGCCGGCACCCCCGACCCGGTCTCCGGCGCCGACGAGGTCGTCGCCTTCGCCGAGGAACACGGCCTGCCCATCGCCATCAAGGCCGCCTTCGGCGGCGGCGGACGCGGCCTCAAGGTCGCCCGCACCCTCGAAGAGGTCCCCGAGCTCTACGAGTCCGCCGTCCGCGAGGCGGTGGCCGCCTTCGGCCGCGGCGAATGCTTCGTCGAGCGCTACCTCGACAAGCCCCGCCACGTCGAGACCCAGTGCCTGGCCGACTCCCACGGCAACGTGGTCGTCGTCTCCACCCGCGACTGCTCCCTGCAGCGCCGCCACCAGAAACTGGTCGAGGAAGCCCCCGCCCCGTTCCTGTCCCCGGCACAGGTCACCGAGCTGTACTCCTCCTCCAAGGCCATCCTCAAAGAGGCCGGCTACATCGGCGCCGGCACCGTCGAGTTCCTCGTCGGCCTCGACGGCACCATCTCCTTCCTGGAAGTCAACACCCGCCTCCAGGTCGAACACCCCGTCACCGAAGAAGTCGCCGGCATCGACCTGGTCCGGGAGATGTTCCGCATCGCCGACGGCGAAGAACTCGGCTACGACGACCCGCCCCTGCGCGGCCACTCCTTCGAGTTCCGCATCAACGGCGAAGACCCCGGCCGCGGCTTCCTGCCCGCCCCCGGCACCGTCACCGCCTTCACCGCCCCCACCGGCCCCGGCGTCCGCCTCGACGCCGGCGTCGAGTCCGGCAGTGTCATCGGCCCCGCCTGGGACTCCCTCCTCGCCAAGCTGATCGTCACCGGCGCCACCCGCGCGCAGGCCCTCCAGCGTGCCGCCCGCGCCCTGGCCGAGTTCCAGGTCGAGGGCATGGCCACCGCCATCCCCTTCCACCGCGCCGTCGTCACCGACCCCGCCTTCGCCCCGGAACTGACCGGCAGCACCGAACCGTTCACGGTCCACACCCGCTGGATCGAGACCGAGTTCGTCAACACCATCCCCGCCTTCGCCGTCCCGGCCGCCGCCGAGACCGAGGACGACACCGACCGCGAGACGATCGTCGTCGAGGTCGGCGGCAAGCGCCTGGAAGTCTCCCTGCCCTCCTCACTGGGCATGTCCCTGGCCCGCACCGGCCTCGCCGCCGGCGCCAAGCCCAAACGCCGCGCCGCCAAGAAGTCCGGCCCCGCCGCCTCCGGCGACACCCTCGCCTCCCCGATGCAGGGCACCATCGTCAAGGTCGCCGTCGAGGAAGGCCAGGAGGTCAAGGAAGGCGACCTCATCGTCGTCCTCGAAGCCATGAAGATGGAACAGCCGCTGAACGCGCACAAGTCCGGCACCATCAAGGGCCTGTCCGCCGACGTCGGCGCCTCCCTCACCTCCGGCGCCCCCATCTGCGAGATCAAGGACTGACGCCTACGGCATCCGGGGCGCCCGGCGGACTGAGCGAACAGTCCGCCGGGCGTCTCCTCTTTTCCCGGGTGGCATCCTGGAGGCACACCCGGGCACGGGAGAGGGCAGGTGAGAGCGATGGTGAGCGCGACCTCACGCGAGGGCGCGGGGAGCGGGCCGGCCTCGCCGCGCGCCATGCGTGCCGACGCCCGCCGCAACTACGAGCGTCTACTCACCGAGGCCCGCTCCGCCTTCGCCGAGCGCGGCACCGACGCGTCGCTGGAGGACGTGGCCCGCCGGGCGGGCGTGGGCATCGGCACCCTGTACCGCCACTTCCCCAACCGGGACGCCTTGTTGAGCGCGATCTTCGAGGACGCGGTCGGCGACCTCCTGACCCGCTCCCACGAACTCCTCGACGCCCCCGAGCCCTGCGCGGCCCTGGTGACGTGGCTGCGCGAGATGGTCACGCACGCCGGGGAGTACCGGGGCCTGGCGCGGTCCTTGATGTCCGTCTCCTACGACCGCACCTCAGCACTGGCTCGTTGCAGCGACCCCATCCGCGAGGCGGGCGGCGCGCTGCTGGCCCGGGCGCAGGAGGCGGGGAGGGTCCGGCAGGACGTGGCGATTGCCGACCTCCTCCAACTCACCCACGCGATCGCGTTGGCGGCGGAGGAGACACCGGGGGATCCGGGGTTGGCCGACCGACTGCTCATGCTGACGTTGCGGGGCTTGAGAGCAGGCTGAGTGGCGTCCGGCCGAGCCGTCGGCGGACTACCGCCGGCGCAGATCCGCGACCCGGGCCCGCTCCCGCTCCGCCACCCCCTGCTCCCCGAGCACCGCCGCGGCGGGCCGCAACCCCTGCCCCCGCCTGGGTCCCGGCAGGGCACGCCGCCGCGCCGGGACCTCGTCACCCCCCGGGCTCCCGGTCGCCCCGGCCACGGCGATCTGCACCCCCTGATCGGCGAGGGCCTGGAGCTCGGTGTGGGCGCGGTCGTCGTGGACCGGCGGCTCGTCGGTGACCAGCCGGGTGATGACGTCCGTGGGCACCGTCTGGAACATCGTGTCGCTGCCGAGCTTGGTGTGGTCGGCGAGGACGACGACCTCCGCGGCCGCCTGGACGAGGGCCCGGTCGACGGACGCCGAGAGCATGTTGGACGTGGACAGCCCACGCTCGGCGGTCAGGCCGCTCCCGGAGAGGAAGGCCCGGGACACCCGCAGCCCCTGGAGGGACTGCTCGGCACCACTGCCCACCAGCGCGTAGTTCGACCCGCGGAGCGTACCGCCGGTCATCACGACCTCGACCCGGTTGGCATGGGCCAACGCCTGCGCCACCAGGAGGGAGTTGGTGACGACGGTCAGTCCGGGGACGCGAGCGAGCCGACGGGCCAGCTCCTGTGTGGTGGTCCCCGCCCCGACGACGATCGCCTCGCCCTCTTCCACGAAATTCGCGGCGAGGTCGGCGATGGCCGTCTTCTCGGCGGTCGCGAGATGTGACTTCTGCGGAAAGCCGGACTCCCGCGTGAACCCGCCCGGCAATACCGCACCGCCATGCCGGCGGTCGAGGAGTCCTTCTGCCTCCAGTGCGCGCACGTCCCGCCGTACGGTCACTTCGGAGGTCTGGACGACGCGGGCGAGCTCACGGAGCGACACGGCCCCGTTCGCTCGCACCATTTCGAGGATCAATTGGCGACGTTCTGCAGCGAACACGAAACTGACAGTAACCCCAACGACCGTCTGGTTTCAGCAGTTTGCGCCGAATAACAGAAGTTGTTCGCACGCAAGGGCGAGAAGTGGTATACGGCCTAGTCCCGCCGCCTATGCCGTACGCATGCTCGACAACTCCCCGTGACCAGCGGGGAGTTGGCCGCGGCCGTCAGAGTTCGCCGTCGGACTTCCGAGTGTGCAGCTGTCGTGCCACCTCGGCGATCGAGCCCGAAAGGGAGGGGTACACGGTGAAGGCGTTCGCGATCTGTTCGACCGTCAGATTGTTGTCGACCGCGATCGAGATCGGATGGATCAGTTCCGAGGCGCGCGGCGACACGACCACACCGCCGACCACGATGCCCGTACCCGGCCGGCAGAAGATCTTGACGAAGCCGTCCCGGATGCCCTGCATCTTGGCGCGCGGGTTGCGCAGCAGCGGGAGCTTCACGACCCGGGCGTCGATCTTGCCCGCGTCCACGTCCGCCTGGCTGTAGCCGACGGTGGCGATCTCGGGGTCGGTGAAGACGTTGGAGGACACGGTCTTCAGGTTCAGCGGGGCCACCGCGTCGCCGAGGAAGTGGTACATGGCGATACGTCCCTGCATCGCCGCCACCGAGGCGAGGGCGAAGACTCCGGTCACGTCACCGGCGGCGTACACACCGGGAGCGGTGGTCCTGGAGACCTTGTCGGTCCAGATGTGCCCGGACTCGCGCAGCTTGACGCCGGCCTCCTCCAGGCCCATGCCCGCGGAGTTCGGGATGGCGCCGACGGCCATCAGGCAGTGGCTGCCGCTGATGACACGCCCGTCGGCGAGGGTGACCTCGACCCGGTCGCCGACCCGTTTGGCGGCGGCGGCACGCGAGCGGGCCATGACGTTCATGCCGCGCCGCCGGAAGACGTCTTCGAGGACGGCGGCGGCGTCCGGGTCCTCGCCCGGCAGCACGCGGTCCCGGGACGACACGAGGGTGACCCGCGACCCGAGCGCCTGGTAGGCGCCGGCGAACTCGGCGCCGGTGACACCGGAGCCGACCACGATGAGTTCCTCGGGCAGCTCGGTGAGGTCGTAGACCTGGGTCCAGTTGAGGATGCGCTCGCCGTCGGGCTGGGCGTCGGGCACCTCGCGCGGGTGACCGCCGGTGGCGATCAGGACGGCGTCGGCGGTGAGGGTCTCCTCGGTGCCGTCGGCGGCACGGACGACGACCTTGCGGGACCCGTCGAGGCCCTGCATACCCTCCAGCCGGCCGCGGCCGCGCAGGACCCGGGCGCCGGCGCGCGTGACGGAGGCCGTGATGTCGTGGGACTGGGCGAGCGCGAGCCGCTTCACACGCCGGTTGACCTTGCCGAGGTCGACCCCGACCACCCGGGCGGGCGTGTCGATGTGCGGCGTGTCGTCGGCCACGATGATGCCCAGCTCCTCGTACGAGGAGTCGAAGGTGGTCATCACCTCGGCCGTGGCGATAAGGGTCTTCGACGGTACGCAGTCGGTGAGCACCGACGCCCCGCCCAGACCGTCGCAGTCGACGACGGTCACCTCCGCGCCGAGTTGGGCGGCCACCAGGGCCGCCTCGTATCCGCCGGGTCCGCCACCGATGATCACGATCCGAGTCACGTACTCCATTGTCCCGCACGCAACAGGGTGGCACCGCCCCCGGGGCCCCGCCCGAGACACCACTGTTACGGGAGGGGCGGACGATTCACCTGCCGTACCCTCTCTCCATGTCGCTCTACGCCGCGTACGCCGGCAATCTCGACGCGCGGCTGATGACCCGCCGCGCCCCCCACTCGCCGCTGCGCGCCACCGGCTGGCTGAACGGGTGGCGACTGACGTTCGGGGGCGAGCAGCTGGGCTGGGACGGCGCGCTGGCGACGCTCGTCGAGGAGCCGGGGGAGCAGGTCTTCGTCGCGCTGTACGACATCGCCCCGATGGACGAGGAGTCCCTGGACCGCTGGGAGGGCGTCGGCCTCGGCATCTACCGGCGGCTCCGGGTACGGGTGCACACGCTGGAGGGCGAGGAGCCGGCGTGGGTGTACGTGCTGAACGCCTACGAGGGCGGGCTGCCGGCGGCGCGGTACCTGGGCGAGATCGCGGACGCGGCGGAGTCGGCCGGTGCGCCGCACGACTATGTGATGGAGCTGCGCAAGCGCCCGTGCTGAGGGACGCCCTGAGCGTCCCCTGCCGCCCTGCTCCCTTCCCGCCCTTCGTTGGAAACGACAAGACAACGATCGCCATCCCGTGAGCTCTGTCATCTACGCGCGTAGGCCCAAACCGGCTACCCTCAGTCGCGTGAACGCATCTCTTCTTCCGGACGACATCCAGGGCGCCACCCCGAATGAGCCAGGGGCCGCCGCCGACGCCGCCGCCGCGCGCCTGCGCGAACTCACCGGCGCCGAGACCCACGACGTCGCCCTCGTGATGGGCTCCGGCTGGGCACCGGCCGTGGACGCCCTCGGCGCACCCGAGGCCGAGTTCCAGGTCACCGAGCTGCCCGGTTTCCCGCCGCCGGCGGTGGAAGGGCACGGCGGCAAGATCCGCTCCTACCGGATCGGCAACAAGCGCGCGCTCGTCTTCCTGGGCCGCACCCACTACTACGAGGGCCGCGGCGTGGCGGCGGTGGCGCACGGTGTCCGCACCGCCGTGGCGGCCGGCTGCAAGACCCTGGTCCTCACCAACGGCTGCGGCGGTCTGCGCGAGGGCATGCGCCCCGGCCAGCCGGTCCTGATCAGCGACCACATCAACCTCACGGCGACGTCCCCGATCATCGGCGCGAACTTCGTCGACCTGACGGACCTGTACTCGCCGCGGCTGCGTGCCCTGTGCAAGGAGATCGACCCCACGCTGGAGGAGGGCGTCTACGCCCAGTTCCCCGGCCCGCACTACGAGACGCCGGCGGAGATCCGGATGGCGCGGGTCATCGGGGCGGACCTGGTGGGCATGTCGACGGTGCTCGAGGCCATCGCGGCGCGGGAGGCCGGGGCCGAGGTCCTGGGCATCTCCCTGGTGACGAACCTCGCCGCCGGTATGACGGGCGAGCCCCTCAACCACGAAGAGGTTCTGCAGGCCGGGCGCGACTCGGCCACGCGGATGGGTTCGCTGCTGGCGCAGGTGCTGGGCCGGCTGTAGGGACTTTCTCGCCCCCGCCGCCCCTACCCGTCCCATCCTTCTGGGGCTCCGCCCCAGACCCCGCTCCTCAAACGCCGGAGGGGCTGAGTACTTCAGCCCGTC
>NZ_JBHVGZ010000073.1:0-49266 GCF_042800355.1 Streptomyces sp. NPDC057623 | reverse complement strand
TCCGGGGAGGTATCCGGCCGCCAGTGGGGAAGCTCGCGGCCACAGAGTGCTAGATAAACGGCCGCCTACGGGGAGTATCCACTGGCCGCCGTCACAAGCCCAAGCAGCTGCGACGTGAGACCGGACTGACTGATCAGCAGATCAAGGCAGCTGTGAACAGGAACAACGAACAGGCCCAGCGATTCCGGGCCGGAGAGTCCGATGAAGCCGAGTAGGCAGGCAACCGGGCCACGGCCATGAAGACCTGAAAGCTACCAGCCAGTCACTTGCTCCCTGGTGTCCGAACGCGGACTCCATGGCCCGGCCCCGGCCGCAGGAAGGCGAGATCGGGCTACTCGTGATCTTGGGTGCGCAAGCGCGCCACGCGTCCGCGTCCGAGGCGCTTTCTCAGGGTGAGGTTCTCGGCGTAGAGATTCGCTGGGCGGTGCGGTCGCCGCACCCCAAAATTGGCCCGAACGAGTGCCGGGCCGTGCTATCTGACCGAGGGCGACGAACTGGTCAGCCGTGTCTCCGGCATCGGCGAGATCCGGCAGCTGTTCTCGGCACCGGTTCTCTGACCCGGGTCGGGCAGGTCGCGGAGAGAGGGTCGGCGCCTTCTCTCCGCCGCCGGCCTCGGGCCTCATCGCTGCACGGTGGTGTCGCAGGGACGAGGAGGCCAGGGCGCGTCTGCCAGAGGCTGAGCGCATCGTAGTCCGGCTACGGTCGCGTAGTGCGGTGTGGTTCCGTCGGACGCATAGGTGTCGTGGAAGACGGCACCGTTGTCGACACTGAAGGGGAAGGTCTTGCCCGCGTAGGTCAGGTCGCTCATCGTGCATGCCTCACCCTCGGAACAGGCCGTTGGAGTGCGGCAGTTCGGCTGGCACGGGGACGATGTCGTCCCCATGCTCGACGATGCGGCGGTCGGCCACGCGGAACATGTCCCAGTTGGCGACCTGCGCCCCGAAACTCGCCCTCGGTTGGCCGCGGCGGCGCCGAAACCGTCCAGGCCGACGGCCTACAAGCGGGCCACCGAGGTCACCCGCTCTCGCCGAGATCCGCCGCCTACCGGCAGGCGAAGTACATCGTGTACACCACGGTGCCGTCGCTGCGCTGCTGCGCGAGGCTCTGGTTCTGGTCGAGCACCGTACGGCTGCCGCACCGGGATTTCGCCTTGTTGATGGCATCGTTCTGTGCCGCCTGCAGGGACTTCCCGGTACCGGTGACCGAGTAACAGGGCGTGTCGGCGCACACCGCGGCCTGGGCGGCACCGGCGGTCCCCACCAGGGCTCCCAGCGAGAGACCACCCGCGACCAGCACCGAGACAACCCTCTTCTTCACCGACGTCGAAGCACGCATATGTCCTCATCTCAAGTTCCTGACGGTACGTACCCACTGTCCCAGCCCCGACCTCCTCTGGAGTAGGGACGAATGTCCTCTCTCGACAGACCGAGCGGGACGCCGTCGGGAGTCCGGCGGAACCGAGTCGGTCGAGCCGAAAGGACCGTCCGGGCACCTTCGGCGAGGCAGCTCACGTCACCGACGGCCAGTGGCGACATCCAGCTCTACGCACCCCTCCCGACGATCGCGGGACTTCGGCTTTCCCGGCCTCGGGCTCGCGGGCTCCGCCACGGTGGATCCGTGCGTGAACGCGGACAGCCGGCCGAAGGACTCGCCAAGTCGTGACGGCCGGGCCACCAGCAGATACGGCGGCCCCAGTCGGTGGCCGCGCGTCAGCCCACGGGCGGTGCGTCCGTCACCTCCGCCCCGGCAAGGGCACGGTCCACGGCAGGACGCCGGTCCCGGCGCCCTCGACGCGCCCTGCCCTTGACGCGCCCTGCGCTCGGAGTGATCGCCGAGGTGCCGCGCGACGACATCGGCGATCGACCCCCGCAAGGCACGACTCACCCACGAGCAGGCAGAACCAGGCGGAAGGTGCATCCGCGGCCGACCCGCGTGTCGAGTTCGATCCGGCCTCCCTGGCCTTGGGCGATCGCCATGGCGATGGCGAGACCGAGGCCGCTGCCGCCCTGGTCACGGGAGCGGGACGGGTCGACACGGTAGAAGCGTTCGAAGACCCGCTCGGCCTCCTCCGGTGGCAGACCCGGTCCCTGATCGGCGACTTCGATCACGCAGATCGGCGTGCCCTCGGCCAGCGGAGGCGAGCCGCTGGTGCGTCCCGGGCGGTCGGTGCCACCCGTGGCCGCCCCCGCCGACGCGGTGCCCACGCGGACATCGACCGGGGTGCTCAAGGGTGTGTGGACGAGCGCGTTGGACAGGAGGTTGCTGACCACTTGGAGCAGTCGGTCGGGATCCCCCAGCGCTTCCACGACCTCGAACTCCGGGTGTGGGACTGTCCGGTCGAGCGGGCTGAGCGACACCCTGTGCGCGCCCCCCTCGCGCACGGCTGCGGCGCTCACCGCGTCGGCCGCGAGGGACAGCAGGTCGACCGGGACAACCCGGTTTTCGGGCTCCAGGTCGAGCTTGGCGAGCAGAAGCAGGTCGTTGACGAGCAGATTCATGCGCTCGGCGTTTCTCGCGACCTGCTCGTCGGCCTCCCGGCGCTCGGCGGCGGGGCGGTCGGGATGACGCAGGGCGAGTTCGGCGAAGCCCTGGATGGAGGTGAGCGGCGTACGCAGCTCGTGCCCGGCGTCAGCGACGAAGCGGCGCAGCCGGACTTCCGAGAACTCCCTTTGCCGCAAGGCCTGTTGGAGGCGATCGAGCATGCTGTTGAGTACGGTGCCCAGTCGGCCGGTCTCGCTGTGCGGATCGGTGTCGGACAACCGTGTGGTGAGGTCCCCCGCAGTGATGTCCTGAGCCGTGTGCTCCATCCGGGTCAGGGGAAGGAGACCGAGGCGGACCACCCACCGGCCGACGGCGATCAGCCCGACCACGGCCGCGGCAAGGACGGCCGCGTTGAGGGCCAGCAGCTTCGACATGGCGCCCTCCACCGTGTCAAGGGGCAGGGCGACCACGAACGTGTTGCCCTCGGACTTTCCGTCCTTCCACAGCACGCGCCAGCGGCCGTCGCCGGCCTCGGCCGGGATCGAGACGGGACGGCCCTTGGCCCAGTGAGGCTCTTCGATGGACCGGGGAAGCTCGGGCCCCGGCTTCTCACCGCCCCCGATGGTTCCCCGCTTGGCGCGCGAGGAGTCGTAGAGGGTGACCCGGAAGTCCGAGGGCAGCGTCATGTCGTCCGGGCTGGGTCCGGTGGGCGGCAGACCCGCGCCTTCCACGAAGGCACGGTCCGGGAGCATGAACTCCGTCAGCTGCTGGTCCACCCGGTTCAGCAGCCAGGAATGCAGAACCAGAACCCCGATGGCCTGCGCGGTGAGAACCACGACAGTGGCCAGCAGGGTCGTCCCCCACACCAGTCGGCCACGCAACGACCGGGGGCGGCGGCGGATCACCGGTCCGTCCCCGGGCGGGGCAGGCGCAGGCAGTAGCCCACGCCACGGACGGTGTGCAGCAGGGGCGGGTCGAAGCGGTCGATCTTGCGTCGCAGGTACTTGACGTACGTTTCCACGATGCGGCCGTCACCCGCGAAGTCGTAGCCCCACACATGGTTGAGGATCTTGGCCTTGCTCAGTACCCGGCCCGCGTTCTCCAGCAGATAGGTAAGCAGGTTGAACTCGGTCGGGGACAGCGGAATGTACTCGCCCGCCCGGTGCACTTCATGGGCGTTCTCGTCCA
This sequence comes from Streptomyces sp. NPDC057623, assembly GCF_042800355.1. NCBI lineage: Bacteria > Bacillati > Actinomycetota > Actinomycetes > Kitasatosporales > Streptomycetaceae > Streptomyces > Streptomyces sp. NPDC057623. The sequence continues at coordinate 45,597 of NZ_JBHVGZ010000073.1, read as the reverse complement.
GTTCCAGGTCGGCGAAGCGCAGGATCCCGCTGTCGGCGCCCTCGGCCTCGGCGAGGTGGTCAGGGTCGGTACGGCGCAGGATGGCGCGAATGCGCAGCAGCACCTCCTCGATGCTGAACGGCTTGGTCACGTAGTCGTCGCCGCCCGCGGTCAGGCCCGCGATGCGGTCGACGACCGCATCGCGGGCCGTGAGGAACAGCACCGGTGTCCGCACTCCCGCCGCCCGCAGACTCCGGGTGACCGCCAGTCCGTCGAGGTCGGGCAGCATGACGTCCAGCAGGACGAGGTCGGGGCGGAAGCCCTCCACGTCCCGCAGGGCGTCCAGTCCGGTGGCCGCGCCGGCGACCTCGTATCCGGACAGCCGCAGCGCCGACTCCAGCAACAGGCGGATTCCGGGGTCGTCCTCCACCACGAGGAGGCGGTGCCGGGCCGGGACAGCGGGCGGTTCGGGCATGGTGCGGTGTCGTCCGTTCTGCCGCTTCCGCTACTTGGCCGAGCTGTCGGCGGCGCAGTCGTACAAGGTGGTACCGGTACGACCCATCATGCCGCCCGCGGCCGAGCCGTCGCCTGAGCCACTGCTGCTACTGCCGCCGTACGCCTTGGGGGACACCTTGGCGCAGTGGTCCTTGATCCACGTCGACCGCTGGGAGGCCGCGCCGTTCTCTCCGCCCAGCATGGCGGCCATGCCGCCCGAGGAGTCGGAACCGAGGATGTAGCGCAGTTCGCCGCTCGTGGTCCACTTCCGCAGCTGAGCGACCGAGGGCGCGTCGTCCGAGCCCGCGAAGCCGCCCATGCCGATGACCGTCTCGTCGCTGTTGAGGATGAACCCGGCCGCGCCCTGGGATCCGCCCTCGACCGCGAGGGTGATGCGGGCGTCGCCGGAGTGCTCGGTCACGTAGGTGAGGATCTTGCGCTGGTCGGAGCTGAGCTCGGTGTCGTCGCCCGGACCGCCGAAGCCGCCGCGCGCTCCTCCTGAGCCGCTGCCGCCGCCGAAGCCGGGGAACGAGGGAAGCGATCCGCTGGAGCCCGAGCCCGAGCCCGATCCGTTGCCACCGCCAGAGCCCGAGCCGTTGCCACCGCCCGCGCCGGGGAACCCGGGCATTCCGGAAGGCATCCCGGAAGGCATCTCCGAGGGCATCCCCTGGGGCAGCTCGTCCGAGGATCCGCCGGGCGCGCCCGAGCCGCCGGTGCCGAATCCCCGCGGAAGGTCGAAGGTGCCACCACCGGCGCCGGGCAGGCTCCCCGCCGCGAAGGGCATCGTCGCCGGGCCGGCTGTCGGGTTGCTGCCGCCCATCGCCGAGCCCGAGCCGCCCGGCACGCTCACCGCCCACGCGGCCGGCGCGAACAGGGCCGCCAGCAGCGCGCCGCCCAGCGCGACCGGAGCCAGCCGCACCGTCCGCGACGCGGCGACCAGCAGTCCGACGGCGACCAGACCCACCACCAGCACGACCCAGGCCAGCCACCCGTGCCAGGACGGCACCCGGCGGATCACCACGGCCGCCCAGACCACGGTGACCAGCACGGTCCCGGCACCGAGGGGCAGCGCCCAGCGCGCCCCGGCCCGGTGCGCGCGGACCAGTGCCGTCACCAGACCGGCGGTCAACGCGGCCACGGCGGGGGCGAGTTGGGTCGTGTAGTACGGGTGGAAGATCCCCTCCTGGGTGGAGAACACCAACCCGCACACCACCAGCCAGGTCCCCCACAGCACCCACCCGGAGCCCGCCAGGGCCTCCCCCGCCGAGCCGCTCCCCCGCCGGCGCAGAACCGCCCCGGCGACCGCGAGGGCCAGTGCCACGGCACTCGCCGGCAGCAGCCAGCTGATCTGCCCGCCCACCTGGTCGTTGAAGAGCCGCAGCAGTCCGGCCTCGCCGCCGAATCCACCGCCGAGGGCGCCCAGGCCGCCGCCAGGGCCCGCGCTCTCGCCGAAGATCCGGCCGAATCCGTTGTAGCCGGTCACCAGGTCCCAGGCGCCGCCGTCGGTGCTGCCACCGATGTACGGACGCTCCCCGGGCCACCAGGCGACCACCGCGACCCACCACAGTGACGAGACGGCGCACACCGCTCCGGCGATCAGGAGCCGTCCCCCGCGCACCAGCCAGGTGCCGCTCGCACCGACCAGCCAGGCCGCGGCAAGGGCGGGAAGCACCATCCAGGCCGCCATCATCTTCGTGAGGAATCCGCAGCCGATCAGGAATCCGCTGGCGCACAGCCACCACGTGGCGTGCCGATCCGAGCCGGCTTGCAGGGCCCGGGTCAGCGCGTAGGCGGCGGCGACCAGGAACAGCACCAGCAGCGTGTCGGGGTTGTTGTCCCGGTTGATCGCCACGGTGATCGGGGTCAGCGTCATCACCAGGGCCGCGAGCAGCGCCGCGCCCTCGCCCGCCCAGCGGCGGACCGTGCGGTGCAGCACGAGGACGGCGGCGACGCCCTCCACCACCTGCGGCAGGATCAGCGCCCACCCGTGCATGCCGAAGATCTTGCTGCTGACGACCTGCGGCCACAGCGCGGCCGGCGGTTTGTCGACCGTGACGACTCCGGCCGGGTCGAAGGAACCGAAGAGGAAGTTCGTCCAGTTCCGGCCCATCGACTTCACGGCGGCCGAGTAGTAGGAGTTGCCCCAGCCGAGCGAGCCGAGGGCCCAGCCGTACAGCAGGGCGGAGAGGAGAAGGATCGCTCCCAGGGCGGCCGGGGCCGCCCAGCTGGGCAGGGCGCGCCGTGTTCCGGGCAGAAGCGTGACCGTACTGGGTGGCGCCTCGGCGGTGTGCGTCATGATGGATTCGCTCTCAGGGGAGTCGTGAGGGGATCAGGGCGTACGGCGGCGGAAGACGGCCAGCCGCAGCACCAGGAAGCGGATGCCGGTCACCAGGACCGAGGAGGCGGCGAGGACGAGGGCCTCGGCCGCGGCCGAGGCGTCCGGTACCGCGTGGCGGAAGAGCAGCACCGCGCCCGAGGTGACCAGGTAGCCGACGACGAACAGCGCTCCGGCGCCCGCGTGCGCCCGCCCGGCACCGATGCCGTCCGCGGAGTGGCGGAAGGTGAGCCTTCGATTTGCCTCGGTGTTGAGGAGGGTGAGCACGAGCAGGGAGACGAAGTTGGCCACGGCAGGCTGCCACCAGCCGCGCAGCAGCCAGTACAGGAGGGCCTGTCCGACCGTCGACGCGATGCCGATGGCAACGAAGCAGCCGACCTGCCAGGCGAGTTGGGAGCGGGCCGCGTCCGAGGCGAGGACCGCGTCGGGATGTTCGGCAGCGGGTTGCGGGCGGCGCGGAAGCGGGACTCGCGCGGCGCCTGACGCCTTGAGGCGCGCCATGCGCCACAGACCCTTGAGATCGTCGGTGGCGGTGCCGACGACGTGAACCCGGGTGTCGACGTCCTCCACCCAGTCGACGGGGACCTCGTGGATACGCAGTCCGTTGTGCTCGGCGAGCAGCAGCAGCTCCGTGTCGAAGAACCAGGCGTCGTCCCGGGTCCGGTCCAGCAGGGGGCGCAGTACCTCGGTACGGGCCGCCTTGAACCCGCACTGGGCGTCGCTGAAGCGAGCACCATGGGTGACTCTGATCAACGCGTTGTAGCAGCGTGAGATCAGTTCACGGCGAGGACCGCGCACGGTGCGCGCGCCGGGTGCCAGCCGGCTGCCGATGGCGAGATCGGAGTGACCGCTGGCCAGCGGGGCGATCAGCGGCAGCAGTCCGTCCAGGCCCGTGGACAGGTCGACGTCCATGTAGACGACGATGTCGGCGTCGCTCGAACCCCAGACGGTACGCAGGGCGAGACCGCGCCCCTTGCGTCCCAGGTGGACCATGCCGACACCGGGCAGTTCCTCGCAGAGGTCCCGGGCCACAGTCAGGGTGCGGTCGACACTGGCGTTGTCCGCCACGGTGATCCGCCAGGGGTAGGGCAGTTCGTCACACAGACGGGCGTGCAGGGTACGGATGCAGCCGGGCAGGGCCCGTTCCTCGTTGTAGACGGGGATGACGATCTCGACGGTCGGCGCGTGTGACGTGTTCGTACCAAAGGTGTCGGCGCCCCTCGGCGACTGAAAGCGCCGAGGGGCGTGCAGACCACTGCTCGTGTGCGTCATGGATTCCTCGGGTGTGGGGGGATGTGGGGCGTCCCGTGCGCACCGGCGCATCGGCCGTGCACGCGGTCGACTCTGACCGGCTTCGCAGGGGATACGCGGGGAGAAGGCAGGGAACTGACGGGGAGTCGGATATGGATCCACCCGCTGCCGGTGAGCAGGGGGGATGTCGCCGATCTTCGTCATGGACCCTGGGAAGCCGAGGTCAGCAGGCAGGGAAACGGCCGAGAGGACGCTGTGAATCCGCGGCACCCGGTGGGCCGCGGTCAGGATCGGGAGCGTGAATCCGCGCCACCCGGTCGACCGGGATCAGGATCAGGATCAGGGCGCGGGACCGTCTCGCCGGCCGAGCGTGGATCAGCGGGCTGTCAGGTGTGTGCCAGGGGCCCGGCGGTCAGGTCCGCGAAGTCGCCGAACATACGGGAAGTGTGCGGGGCCAGCCCCGTGACGAGCCGAAAGGCGGCGGCCGTCTCGTGCACCAGCACTCCGCCGCCGTGCAGGACGCGGCAACCCAGTTCGCTGCCCGCGCGCAGCAGCGGGGTACTGATCGCGTGGTGCTGATGGGCGTCGAAGATCCATAGACCTGGGTGCAGGCTCTCGCACAGCGCGGTGTCCCGGAATCCCCGGCTTCCCGGGGTCAGGGTGTGGACGAGACCGTCGGCCTGCTTCAGCCGCGAGGCCAGCGCGTCGACCGGGAACGCCTCGGCCCAGTCGGGGCCGGTTCCCTGGTTGAGCCGCTCGGCCAGTGCTTCGGCGCGGGAGGGGGTCGGATCCGTGACGGAGATGTGCCGCGCTCCTCGCTCACGCAGCGCGTGCGCGGCGGCGATGCCGGCAGCGCCCGCTCCGATCTGCACCACACGGTCGAGCGGGACTTCGGGCAGACCTCTGACGAAAGAGGCCACACAACCGGCGACGTCCGTGTTGTGCCCGATCGCTCGACCGTCCGGAGCGAAGACGATGAAATCGACGGATCCCACGCGCGCCGCGGTCTCGGACAGTTCGTTGACGAAGGGCACGACGCGAGTACGGAACGGATGGGCGATGTCGAGGCCGGAGAAGCCGAAGTTCCGGCAGGTGCGCAGGAGTTCACCCGTGCTCCGGCCGCGGAAGGCGGGTGCGTCGGCGTTCACTCGTCGGCAGAGGTAGCGCAGCCCGCCGTGCCGTTGCGCCTCCCGCTCGTGCAGTTCGGGGCCCAGTGAGCGGCCGATGCCCGATCCGATGAACCCGACGAGGTACGAGAACTGGGCCACGGCGACTCCACCCACGTTATGTACGAACCAGTTCGTTATAAGTATCAGGAGATCCGTGCCACGGGAAGAGCGCCGACGTGGGGGGGCGACGCGTCCCGCGTCGCCCCCGCTCATAGCCCCAGATACACCTCTCTGACCCTGGGATCGTGGCTGAGTTCGGCGGAGGTGCCGCTCATGGCGACCTCTCCGTTCTCCATGACGACGCAGTGGTTGGTCGCGCCGAAGGTGAGTTTGGCGTTCTGTTCCACCAGCAGCAGGCTCAGCCCGTCCTCGCGCAGTCGGAGCAGGACGTCGAGGATGCTGCCGACCAGCTTGGGCGACAGGCCCATGGACGGTTCGTCCAGGACGAGCAGACGTGGCCGGGTCATCAGGGCCCGGCCGATGGCCAGCATCTGCTGCTGCCCTCCGGACAGGGCGCCCGCGAGCCGTTCCCGCATCTCCCTCAGGACGGGGAACAGGGCGTAGATCTCGTCCAGTTGGCGGTCGGTCTCCTTGTCCCAGGGCCGTGAGTACGCTCCGAGGAGCAGGTTCTTCTCCACGGACAGACCAGGGAAGACATGCCGTCCTTCCGGGACGTAGCCGATGCCGTGGCGCACCATGTCGCGGGCCTTGACGCCGGTCAGGTCGCGGTCGCCCAGACGGATCCGGCCGCTGCTGCGGGGGACGAGGCCCATGAGCGCCTTGAGGGTGGAGGTCTTCCCGGCCCCGTTGGCGCCGATGATGCCGACGGACTCTCCCGGCTCGACGGTGAACCCGATGGAACTCACGGCGCAGACACCGCCGTAGTGCACACTCAGGTCCTCCACGGTCAGACGCTGGACCTTTTCGGCTCCGCCGACCTTCATGAGGTGGCCTCCTTCGCACGGTCCGGTGGTGCGGCGGACCGGGGTGTTCCGAGGTCGAGTTCGGCGAGTTCGGAGTCGCCGAGGTAGGCCTCGATGACCTCCGGTGCGGACACGACCTCCTGGGGCGTGCCTTCCGCGATGACCCTTCCGCTGGACAGGACGGTGATCTTCTCGCAGAGGGACATGACCAGTCCCATGTTGTGTTCGATGAGGACCACGGTGGTTCCGCTGTCGCGGATGGAGCGGACGATACGGATGAGCTGCTGGACCTCCTCGCCGTTGAGCCCCGCCGCCGGCTCGTCGAGAAGCAGCAGCCGTGGCCGGGCCGCCATGGCGCGGGCGATCTCGATGCGGCGCTGGATGCCGTAGGGGAGGGAGGAGGGGTCGGCTTCCGCGAAGTCGACGAGGCCGTACCGTTCGAGGATCTCGTCGGCCTGGGCGCGCAGCCCGCGTTCGCGTGCGAGGACTCCGGGCTGCCAGACGGCGTACTGCCAGATGGTGTGCGCGCGGGTGCGGTCGAGTGCCACGAGGATGTTCTCGCGGACGGTGAGCTGGCCGAACAGGCGCAGGTTCTGGAAGGTGCGCGCGAGGCCCGCCAGGGACAGTGTGTAGGGGCGGGCCGTGGTGGTGTCGGAGCCGGCGAAGCTCACGGAACCCGCCGTCGCGCGGTAGAAGCCGCTGATGACGTTGAAGAGGGTGGTCTTGCCGGATCCGTTCGGGCCGACGACCCCACGGATCTCGCCGTGGTGCACGGTGAGCGTCACCTCGTCCAGCGCCCGAAGCCCCCGGAACTGCTTGCTGACGGCTTCCACGGACAGCAGGACGCCGGTGTCGGCGGAGTCGGCGGAGTCCTCCGCGACGGCGTAGGGAATGAAGGGGCGCAGCTCCGCGCGGGTGGTCCGCTGGGCACGACGGCGCAGGTACAGCGCGCGCAGCCGGGTGGGGACGCCTGCCAGGCCGGTCGGCGCGAAGACGACCATCAGGACGACGACCACGCCGTATCCGAGCTGGGCGTAGGTGGAGAAGTCCGAGAGCCATTCCCGTACGAGGGTCAGGCCGACGGCGCCGACGACACAGCCCACCAGGGAGCGCCGGCCGCCGATGACGACCATGGCCAGCAGGATGAACATGTTTCCGATGGAGAAGGTCTCGGGGGCCACGTAGCGGATGAGGCCGGCGTAGAGGACGCCGGCCAGGCCGCCGTAGAGGCTGGCGAGCAGGAACGCGGTCATGCGCAGGAACGGGATCTCGGCGCCCATGGCCCCGGCGGCCAGCGCGTCGTCCCGCATGGCGCGCAGTCGGCGGCCGAGCGAGGTGTGGACGACGAACAGCCCGAAGAGCAGGGCGAGGCCGAAGACGACGGCTTCCAGGTAGTAGTAGAGGTATTCGCTGGAGAGGTCCACTCCGGGCAGCGGGGGGAGAGGGATTCCCGAGATGCCGTCGGCGCCGCCGCTGATCTCGGCGTTGGTGATCCAGTTGATGAAGCCCAGGGCGAGGCCGAGGGTGACGATGCCCAGGTAGTGGGACTGCATCCGCAGGGCGGGGATGCCCACGAAGAGGCCGACGACGACGGTGGCCAGGACGGCGAGCAGTGCCGAGACCCAGAATCCGTGGCCGTAGTGGGTGGTGAGGATGGCCACGGTGTAGGCGCCCACACCGAAGAACGCGACCTGGGCGAGGTTGATCTGGCCGGAGACCCCCATGGCCAGGCCCATGCCGATCGCGAGCAGGGCGTAGATGAGGGCGATGTTGACGACATGGATGGTGTAGCCGCCCAGGCCGTACGGGAGTGCCCAGGCGGCGAGGACGACGACGCCGGTGGTGATCAGGCGGGACCTCATGCGCGGCTGACCGTCCTTTCGCCGAAGATGCCCATGGGCCGGACCATGATCGCCACCGTGAAGACGAGGAAGGTGACCAGTACCGAGTAGCCCTGGAAGTGGCCGGCGGCGTAGGAGTCGAGGACGCCGATGGCGATCCCGCCGACCACGGCTCCGGGGATGGAGCCGAAGCCACCGAGCATCGCCGCGGCGAAGCCCTTGATGCCGAGGGCACCGCCGAGGGAGGCGTCGACGTAGAGCATGGGGCCGACCAGGCCGCCGGCGAGGGCGGCCAGACCCGCTCCGATGGCGAAGGCGAGGGCGTTGCTGCGGCCGACGTCGATGCCGACGGCGGTGGCCGCCTCGTGGTCCATGGCCACGGCCTGCATGGCCGCGCCGCGTTTGGTGCGGGAGAGGAAGTAGGCGAGGGAGACCACGGCGAGCGCGGCGACGGCCATGACCAGCAGGTCGTAGGTGCGTACCCGGATGCCGAAGACGTCCAGCGGCGCGGAGTCCAGTGGTGAGGGCACCGCGCGGCCGGTGGTGCCCCAGATGATGATGGCCAGGGCCTGGAGGACGATGCCGAAGCCGATCGTGCCGATCAGCATCAGGTCGAAGTCCTTGTTCTCCAGCGGGCGCAGGACCCGCTCGATGACCAGGCCGATGACCCCGGTGATGACGATGGCCACCACCATCGAGACGGCGAAGGGGAGTTGGGAGGTGAGGTAGAAGGTGGAGGCGGCGTAGGCGCCGATCATGGCGATGTCGGCGTGGGCGAAGTTGACCAGTCCCATGGTGCGGTAGACGAGGGAGAAGCCCATCGCCACCAGGGCGTAGACGGCACCGAGGCTCAGGCCGCCGACAAGGGTCTGAAGGGTGTCCTGCACGTCGTTCTCATCTCACTTCTGCTCGACGAGCTTGCCGTCCTGGATGACGCCGATGGTCGTCCTGGTGATGCCGACGCCGTCGGGTCCGTAGCGGAACTGGCCGAGCAGTCCGTCGTGGTGGGTCGCTCGGATGGCGTCGGCGAGCTTCTTGCCGGTGGCGACATCGCTGTTCTTCAGGGCGGTGAGCAGGATGGTGGCGCCGTCGTAGGCCTTCGCGCCGTGCAGCTCCGCCTCCTCGTCGTAGGCCGCCTCGTACGCGGCGGCGAACTTCTGCGCCGCGGGGCTGATGTCGTTGCTCAGATAGGGGGAGCTGACGATGGTCCCCTCGGCGGCTTCCTTGCCCGCGGTGTCGATGAACACGGGGGTGCCCTGGGGGGCCGCGCCGGCGAACGGGACGGTGATGCCCAGCTCCCGGGCCTGCTTGACGATGAGGCCGGCCTCGACCTCCTCGGAGCCGATGAAGACGACCTCGGGCTTCTTGGAGCGGATCGCGGTGAGGGCGGCGCTGAACTCCTTCTGGTCGGTGGTGACCACCTGGTCGGTGACCGGGGTGACACCGAGGTCCTTGGCCGCCTTGGCGAAGGCGTCGTGCTCGCCCTTGCCGAAGGAGCCGTTGTTGGTGATCATCGCGATCTTCTTGTAACCCTTGTCCTGGATCAGGTACTTGGCCAGGGTGGTGTCGTAGGTGGTGCTGGTGGGGCCGTTCAGGAACAGGAACGGGCTCTTCAGGGCGACGAGGCCGTCCGACTGGCCGGAGGTGATGTTCGGTATCTCGGCCTGCCGCAGCACCGGCGCCATGGCGATGGTGACCGCGCTCTCGGCGGTGCCGATCATCGCGATGTAGTTCTCACTGTCGATCTTGCGTGCCAGGTTGGTGCCCGCGGTCGGGTCGCCCTGGTCGTCGAACGACTTCAGCTCGATCTTGCGGCCGTTGATGCCGCCCTTGTCGTTCCATTCGTCGATGGCGAGCTTGGCGCCCTTGTACTCCCAGTCCCCCAACGAGGAGAGCTGTCCACTGCGGGCGTTGACGACTGCGATCTTGATGGGGCCCGAGCCGGACCCGGTGTCACTGTCGGACTCGCCCGGGGCGCTGCATGCTGTCAGGGCCGCGGCCAGGGCGATCGCCGCGGCGAGTGCGGTACGCGGAGCGGAGGGGCGGGATGAGCGGGGCATAGGAGTCACCTCGTGCAAGACGTGGGATGGACAGTGGCTGTGTGTGGGGGGAGGCGACGCGTCCCCGCCTGCCCGCCGTGGTCCGGTCGGCGAAGTCGGTGCGGGCCTGCGCGGTGGCTCCGGTCAGACGGCGTCGGCCGGAAAGCGGCCGGCGTAGATGTCCTTGATGTTCCAGTGGCCGGGGGTGGGGACCGGTTCGTTGACCATGGGCACGTCCAGCACGGCGGGACGGCGGCGGGCGACGGCGGCCTCCAGTGCCTTGCGCAGCTCGCCGGGCGCGGTGACGGTGTAGCCGTCGGCGCCGCAGGACTCGCCGTACCGCGCGAAGTCGGGGCTGTAAGGCCGGCCCTCGGCGTCGGTGAACTCGCATCCGTAGGACCGTCCGAAGGACGAGGCCTGTAGATCGGCGATGGTGCCGTGGGCGCGGTTGTTCATCACCACGAAGATGACGGGCGCGCCCTGTTCGACGGCCATCGGCACCGCGGGCAGCTGGGCGCTCATGCCGCCGTCACCGATGAGGGCGACCACGACCTGCTCGGGCCGGGCGATCTGCACGCCCACCGCGGCGGCGGGGCCGAAGCCCATGGTGGAGGCGCCGCCCGGGGTGATGAAGCGTCCCTGGTCGGGCAGTTCGTAGCACTGGGCGACGCCGTTCTTGTTCCAGCCGACGTCGGTGACGAGGACGGCGTCGTCGGGCAGGGCGTCGCGCAGGTCCGCCAGGATGCGCTGGGGGCGCAGCGGGAAGTCGTCGCCGCGTCCGGCCTCCCGGGCCGCGTCGAAGACGGCGCCGCGCGCGGCGGTGATCGTGTCCCGCAGGCCCGGACGGGTGAGGGCGGTGGTCTGCCGGGCCCTGACCGCCGCGACGATCTCGCCCAGGGCGAGCTCCACGTCGGCGACGGCACCGATGTGCACCGGGTAGTTGCGGCCGATCTCGGCGGGGTCGATGTCGATCTGGATGAGTCGGCTCGGCGGGAAGTTCCAGGTGTGGACGGCGTCCCAGGAGCTGGCGTCCGTCTCGGCGAAGCGGGTGGCGAGCGCGAGCACGACGTCGGCGCCCCTGGTGTGTTCGTGGGTGGTCTCCAGCCCCCAGAAGCCGGGCATGCCCAGGAGCAGGGGGTGCCGGTCGGAGATGACGCCCTTGCCCATGAGGGAGTGGGCGAGGGGGATGTCGAGGTGCTCGGCCAGGGTGAGCAGTTCGGCGCGGGCGGCGGGACCGCGTAAGCCGCCGCCGAAGTAGATCAGCGGGCGCTCCGCCCCGAGCAGCGCGTCGGCGATCCGGCCGGCGGTCTGCTCGTCCAGTCCGGGCCTGCCGAGGTGGCCGGGGAGCGGGTGGCCGTCGGCGTAGGGCGAGACCTGCCGGTTGAAGAGGTCCATGGGGATGTTGATCAGGACGGCGCCGGGGCGTCCGCTGGCGGCCGTGAAGAAGGCCCGCTCGGTGACGCGCGGCAGGTCCCGCACGCGCTGCACCGCCCAGGTGCGCTTGCAGAACGGCCGGTAGATGGCGCTCTGGTCGGCGTCGGCGTGGAGGTTGACCTCCTGGTGGGGATGGCGGCCGTGGTAGTAGGAGGGGATGTCGCCGGTGATGACGACCAGCGGGACGGAGTCCAGGGCGGCGGTGGCGACGCCGGTGACGGCGTTCATCATGCCGGGGCCGACGTGGGTGAGCAGGACACCGGGGCGGCCGGTGGCGCGTGCGTAGCCGTCGGCGGCGTGCGCGGCGGCCTGTTCGTGACGGGCGATGACGAATTCGATCGCACTCGGTCCGAGGGCGTCGAGGAGGGCGATGTTGGTGTGTCCACAGGTACCGAAGACGTATTCGACGCCGTACGACTCGAGCTGGGCGACGAGGGCCTCGGCGGCGGTCACGGTGGTCACGGGTTCTCCTTGGGCAGCTCGCGGCTGTCGCCCCAGACGGACAGGCCGCGCAGCATGAGGGTCTTGACGACGGTGTAGTCGTCGATCAGCCAGCGGGGGGCCTCGCGGCCGAAGCCGGAGTCCTTCACACCGCCGAAGGGCACGTGGTCGAGGCGGAAGTTGGAGGAGCCGTTGACGATCAGTCCGCCGACCTCCAGTCGCCGCCAGGCGGTGAGGATACGGGTGATGTCGTGGGTGAAGAGGCCGGCCTGGAGTCCGTACCGGCTGGTGTTGCACTGCTCGATCACGGTGTCGAAGTCGTCGTAGGGCAGTACGGAGACCAGCGCGCCGAACACCTCGTGCACGACCACCGAGGCGTGCGGGGGCGGGTCGGCGACGATCGTCGGTGCGGCGGTGGCGCCGTCGCGGGTGCCGCCCCGGATCACGCGCGCGCCCAGTCGCCGGGCCTCCTCCGACCAGGCCACCACGCGTTCGGCCGCGTTCTCGTCGACCATGGAGCCGATGTCGGTGGTCTCCAGCAGGGGATCACCGATGACGAGGTCGTCGACCGCCGCCGTGAAGGCGTCGAGGAACTCCTCGTAGCGGCCGCGGTGAACGTACACCCGCTGTACGGAGATACAGCTCTGGCCGGAGTTGCTGTAGCCGGTGCGCGCGCAGACCTTCGCCGCGGCGGCGGTGTCGGCGTCCTCGCAGACGACGGTCGCGGCGTTCCCGCCGAGTTCGAGGGCCAGCCGTTTGGCGCCGGCGGCACGGGCCACCGCCGCCCCGGTCTCGGCGCTGCCGGTGAAGCTGATGACGCTCACCGCGTCGGCGCCGCACAGGGCGGCGCCCACCTCTCCCCCGCCGTGCAGCAACTGGACCGCCTGGTGGGGCATGCCGCTGTCGAGGAGCAGGGCGACGACGGCGGCGGAGGTGGCCGGGGCCTGGGGCGGAGCCTTGACCAGGGTGGTGTTGCCCGCGGCGAAGGAGGCGCCCAGCTTGTGCGCGAGCAGGTTGGCGGGCGCGTTGAACGGGGTGATCGCCAGGGCCACGCCGGCCGGTGCCCGGTAGGTGAGGGCAGTGTTGCCGATGCCGGTGTTCCAGCCGGCCACGGGCAGGTTCTCGCCGTCGACGCGGCGGGCCTCGGCCGCGCAGACGGCGAACGTGGAGGCCACCCGGTCGATCTCGGTGCGACTGTCCTTCAGCGGTTTGCCCAGTTCCAGGGCGAGGAGGCGGGCGAGCCGGTCGCGCTGGGCGGTGGCGCCGCGTGCGGCGGCCTCCAGGATGTCGGCCCGCGCGGCGGGGGCGAGATCGGCCATCTGCCGGGCGTAGCGGCCGGCCAGGGTCACGGCGGTGTCGATGTCACCGGCCGTCGCGGTGGGTACGCGACTGACCGTGCGCCGCAGGTAGGGACCGGTGCGTTCCAGGGGTGGACCCTCACCACCCCACGATCCGGACAGATAGGGAAGGGCCTCGACCACCTCGTTCTGGTCGGCGGCCTTGAGCAGGTCTTGCAGCATCACGTCTCCCCAAAAAACCATCTGATGGTTTTCGTGGACTGCTCTATGGACTGGCGTGTAACGTACGGGCACCAGGAGACCGTGGCAATAGGTCGGCGCCAGGAAGTTGGGACCCGGGATTTCCGAAGACGGCTCCCCTGATGGAAGCTGTCGCTCCAGACGTCGCGCCCGTTCACCGGGCAGCGGCGGTCCCCCACTCGCGAAGGAGAGAACGTGGACGCGGAGCAAGGACCGGGCGGCGGTGTACGCAGCGTGCGCCGCGCTCTGGACATTCTGTCGCTGCTGACCGAGGATCAGCCCACCGTCCCTCTGAAGAACATGGTCGACGCCACCGGTCTGCCCAAGACCACCGTGGTACGCCTGGTGCAGACCCTGGAGCAGTACGGACTGCTCTGGGCCACACCGGGCGGTTACGCGGCCGGCCCCGGCCTGTGGCGCTGGGCCCATCTGGCACACACCAGCTGGGAACTGCCGCCCGACACACAGAAGTTGCTGCGCGAGCTGGTCGAGCGACGGGGCGAGACGGCGAATCTCATGATCCGCCGCGACATCCATCGTGTCTGCGTCGCCCAGCAGGAGAGCCCGCAGCCCCTGCGGCATGTGGTGCGCGTGGGCGACGAACTGCCCCTGTGGGCCGGCGCCTCCTCCAAGGTGCTGCTCATCGGTGCCACCGACGGCCTTCTGCAACGGATCGCCGCCGACTCGCCCCACGGAGTGCCGCACGTCGAGCAGTTGCGGCTGTGGGCGCAGGAGTCGGCGACCCACGGTTACGCGGTCAGCCACGGTGAGCGCGATGTCGGCCTCACGGCCGTCGCCGTACCGATCCGCAGCCAGTCGGGGGTGGTCGTCGCCTCACTCTCGCTCAGCGGCCCCAGCGCGCGTATCCCGGCGGGAGCCACCGAGGACTTCGCGGGCGATCTGCTGGAGACGGCCGCCCGCATCGCCTCGCAGGGCTTCCAGCATCCCCTGGGGCCGCGAACCTAGCCAGTACGCCGACAGCGGAGCCGCGCGCGGTACCGCTGGAAGGAGACGCTGTATGCACGTTCGCCCACTTGACGGAGTACGCGTTCTGGACCTGACGAACGTACTCGCCGGGCCCTACTGCAGCTATCAGCTGATGCTCATGGGTGCCGAGGTCGTCAAGATCGAACGCCCCGGGCAGGGAGATCTCGCCCGCAGCCTCGGCCCCGATCCCTCGCTCAACCGTGACGGAGTCGGGGCCTCGTTCCTCGCTCAGAACGCGGGCAAGAAGTCGCTCGAACTCGATCTGAAGGACACGGCGGACCGGGCCCTCTTCGAGGAACTCCTCACCGGTACGGACGTGCTGCTGGAGAACTTCCGGGCGGGCGTGCTGGAGAGGATGGGCTACGGCGCCGAACGCCTCGCCCAGCTCAACGAACGCCTCGTCTACTGCTCCATCTCCGGCTTCGGGCACACCGGCCCGCTGAGTGACGCTCCCGCCTACGACCAGATCGTCCAGGGCCTGACCGGAATGATGAGCGTCACCGGGACCGAGGACACCGCCCCGCAGCGCATCGGCTTCCCGGTCTGCGACACCACGGGAGGGCTGATGGCGGCGTTCGCGATCAGTGCCGCGCTGCTGCGCCGCGAGCGCACCGGTGCCGGCAGCAGACTCGATGTCTCCATGCTGGAGGCGTCGCTGTCCGCGATGGGCTGGGCCGTCTCCAACTACCTCGTCAGCGGCGTCCCGCCACAGCCGCTGGGCGACCAGAATCCGACCGCCGCTCCCTCCGGCACCTTCCACGCCCTGGACGGCCCGCTCAACATCGCCGCCAACCAGCAACAGCAGTTCGAGACCCTGTGCCGTCTCGCGGGCGTCCCCGAGCTGATCACCGACGTCCGCTTCAGCGAGCGCGAAGGGCGCAAGAGCCACCGGGCCGAGCTCAACACCGCGCTGAACCGGGCCCTGGCCGCACGCCCGGCCGCCGACTGGGAACGCGAGCTGAACGCCGCCGGTGTGCCCGCGGCTCGTGTCCTGACCGTGCCCGAGGCCCTGGAGCAGCCCCAACTGGCGTACCGCGGCTTCGTCACCGAGCTGAGTCACCCGGGACGCGCGGGGCAGCCGCTCCGGGTGGTGGGAAGCGGTGTGCTCGTCGACGGGGAGTCGTTCGGTCCGCCCGCTCCGCCACCCTTGCTGGGCCAGCACAACACCGAGGGACGGAAGCTGGCACGACGCTGGTCCACCCCGGTGGCCGGGGCCACCGCGTCCGCCGGAGAGGCCGCCGCCTCATGACGAGTTCCCCGGACGAGGCCGCCCTGTGGTGGGCCACGGCGGTCAGCCATATCGAGCCCGGCAGCATCGAACTGCGCGACCGACCGGTCCAGGATCTCATCGGCAGGGCGAGCCTGGTGGACGTCATCTGGCTGATGCTGCGGGGCACGACGCCCTCACCGCCGGAATCCGCCCTGCTCGAAGCGGCGTTGGTCGCGGGCGTGGACCACGGCCCCCAGGCCCCCTCCATCGCCGCCGCCCGGATGGCGGCGACCTGCGGGATCGGGCTCAACAACGCCGTCGCGACCGGAGTCAACATGCTGGGGGACGCGCACGGCGGAGCGGGTCAGCAGTGTGTGGAGATGCTCACCGACATCCGTACCCTGCACACCTCCGGCCTCGGCTGGGACGACGCCGCCCGTGAGGTCATGGCCGCATGGCAGAGCCGTTCCCGCTATCTCCCCGGGTTCGGGCACCGCTTCCACCCCGTCGACCCCCGCAGCGGCCCCCTGCTCGGCCTGGTGCGGCAGGCGGTCGCCGACGGCGTCGTCGGCGGAGACTTCCTGGACGGCGCCCTCGCCGTCGAGGAGGCCCTGCGCCGCCGCAGGGCCGGAGCCCGGCCGGTCCCGATGAACATCGACGGCGCGACGGCCGTCATCTACGCCGAGCTGGGCTTCGCCGCGCCGCTCGCCCGGGGCCTGTTCGTGCTCAGCCGTTCCGTGGGGATCCTCGCCCACGCCTGGGAGGAGAGCGGACAGGGCCGCCGCAACAAGGGCCCCCTTCCGCGCAACGTGCTGCCGGCCCGGCTGCCTCAGCCGAAAGACCCGTGACAATCCACGTCGCCCCCCCTTGTCACACCCGTGGCACATCCCTAACGTAGCTTTCCGCCCATCGGCAACCACGGTACGGATCGCTCGAACCGTACAGCGGACCATGATCCGCTTCGCTCCTCGCTCCTCCCTCCCCAGCTGAGACACATCGGCACCGTCACCGACGTGTCCGTCAGCGCCCGCCAGGCACCCGCCATGAAAGAGGGACCATGGACAGACGTAGTTTCCTCACCTCGACAGCCGCCGGGACGGCGACCACCGTCGCCCTCCTCAACAACGGCACCGCCGAGGCGGCCGCACCGGACAAGTTGGGCCGCCCGGTGCCCACCCAGTCCCACGCCGCCACCGGCAGGAACTTTCCCAAGGCCGGCGGCAACCTCGGCAACCAGAACCACTCCTCGCTGAAGAAGATCAACGCCGGGAACGTCGGCAAGCTGGGCGGCGCCTGGCATGTGAACCTGGAGGGCGGCTCCACCTCGAACCACCAGCAGTGCGCCGTCATCGCCCAGGACGGTGTCCTCTACCTCGCCACCACCCAGCAGAACGTCTTCGCCGTCGACGGTCGCACGGGCGACGTGAAGTGGAAGACGAAGGTCGGTACCAGAACCACCAACATGAGAGGTCTCGCCCTCGGCAAGGGCCTGGCCTTCACCATCTCCGGCGACAACAAGGTGCACGCCCTCGACCAGAAGACCGGTGCGGTCGTCTGGTCCCGCGAACTCATGACCGAGGACGGCAGCGGCAGGGGCAGTCTGGCCGGAGCCGCCGTGTACTGGGACGGGCTGGTGTACATCGGCACCCAGGGCAGCACCGGCGGCGCGCGGGGCCGCGCGTACGCGCTGGACGCCTCCACCGGCGAGGTCGCCTGGGTCTTCTGGGGCGCCCCCGGTCCCGGCGAGTACGGTCACGACACCTGGGAGGGCGACACCTGGAAGACCGGCGGCGCGGTGTGCTGGATCCATCCCGCGGTCGACCCCGAACTGGGCATCGTCTACTGGACGTTCGGCAACCCCTATCCCCGCACCGACGGTTCCACCCGGGGCGGCGACAACCTCTTCGCCAACAGTCTGGTCGCCATCGACGCCAAGACCGGCGAGCGCCGCTGGCACTTCCAGTCCGTCCACCACGACATCTGGGACTACGACGGGGTCATGTCCCCGGTGCTCGCCGACATCCTGATCAAGGGAAAGAAGCACCGGGTCGTCGTCTACGGCAGCAAGACCGGCATGTACTACATCCTCGACCGCGCGACGGGCGAACCCGTGCACGGCATGGAGGAACGGCCGGTGCCCCAGCACAAGGCGCAGAAAACCTCACCCACCCAGCCCTTCCCGGGCGGCGAGCCCTTCGTCGACACCGCACCGCGCTTCGACAAGGCCACCCGGCCGGTGCCCTTCTACCCCACCGGCGGCCTGTTCGAGGTCCACTGGGACCGGGCCACGATCCTGTTCCCCGGCGCGGGCGGCGCCGCCGACTGGTCCTTCCCCTCCTTCAGCCACCGCACCGGCCTGGTCTATGTCGGCTACGGCCTGATCAACTCCGCCTACTCCAACACGCACGGCGGCCGGGTCAACACCGCGCGCCCGCTCGGCGAGTACTTCGCCGGCGGCCTCGTCGCCGTCGACCCACGCACCAACACGGTCGCCTGGCGGCAGGAGGGCGACTGGTCCCTGGCACACGGCAACAGCATCCTCAGTACGGCCGGCGGTGTCCTCTTCCAGGGCCGGCCCGACGGTGTGCTCACCGCCCTCGACGACCGTGACGGCAGCGAACTGTGGACCTGGCAGTGCGGAGCGGGCGTCCACACCAGTCCGCTGACGTACGAGATCGACGGTGAGCAGTACGTCGCCGTACTCGCCGGAGGCAACGGCCTGCCCTACCCGGACATCCCCAAGGGCGACCATCTGTGGGCGTTCAAGATAGGGGGGAGCGTGGAGCCCGCGGCGGCACCCACACCGCCGTCCAGGCGCAACCAGATCCGGACCGCCGCCGTCACCGGCGAGACCGCCCAGAACACGATCACCCTGGGCCGCGTCTGGGACAGCGCCAAGAACGCCCCCGGCACCACCGAGAACCTCGTGGTCCAGAACGCCATGTCGCCGCAGCACCTGAGCATCGCCAAGGGCACCGCCGTCACCTTCGTCAACCCGGCCGACAACAGGTCCGCGCACGGCGCGGTCGCCTTCTTCGACGCCGAGTTCGACACCGGCCTGCTCATGCCGGGCCAGTCCTACACGTACACGTTCGACACCCCCGGCGAGTACTTCTACAACGACCCGGCCGCGCCGCAGAGCACCGGCAAGGTCGTCGTGAAGTAGCGCACCGCTGCCCGGCACCACCTCACCCGCCACCAGACACCGTGAGGACCACCGCATGACGACAACCGCCAGACCGAGACGCCGTATCCGACCTCTCACCGCCGCTCTCACCAGTGTCGCCGGAACCCTCGGCATCACGGTCGCGCTGGTGGCGACCGGCACACTCAGCGTCGCTCAGGGCGGCGGCGACCGGGGGGCCCGGCAACTAGGCGACCCCGACTACGGCGTGTGCCGCGGTGTGGACGTGCGCTGCTACCACGACTGGGGCAACTTCGACACCTCCAAGGGGTTCAAGGTCCTGCTGTACACCCGTACCGCCGGCCCCCGGCACGCCAACCTCGGCCCCGCCCTGGGCACCGGGCTGAACCCTCCGGTGAGCGACGCCAACGTCGTGCAGAAGGCCTTGCTGAGGATGGGGTCCGACAACGGCTTCCAGGTCGACTACACCGAGGACGTCACCCAACTCGCCTCGGCCGCGGCCCTGTTCAAGTACAACGCCGTCATCTTCTTCTCGACCAGCCGCGACACGCTCGACGACGCGGCGCAGACGTCGCTGCGACAGTACATCCGCGGGGGCGGTGGCTTCGTCGGGGTGCACAACGCCTTCGGCACCGAGTACAACTGGCCCTGGTACGAGGGTCTGCTCGGGAACGCGAACTTCTACGACCACGGTCCCGCGCAGCCCGGCACGGTCCGCACCGTCAACAGCAAGGACGCCTCCACCAAGTCGCTGCCGCGCAGGTGGGAGTTCTCCGACGAGTGGTACAACCTCGTACCCGCCCCGACCCGGGTCCGTGTCCTCGCCGAGGTCGACGAGACCACCCTCGCCAGGGGCGTCAAGGGCAACTACCACCACCCCGGGCACGGGGACGACCACGCGGTCGCCTGGTGCCAGTACTACGACGGCGGTCGCGCCTGGCTCACCACGCTCGGACACGACGCCAAGGCCTTCAGCACCGACGGATCCTTCCCGGGAGCCGCCGAGTTCCAGAAGCTGATCCTCGGCGGCATCGAGTCGGCCATGGGCAAGAAGCCGTTCTGCACATGACGTGTGGCCGCCGTCGGCGGGCGGCGGCCACCGGGCATCGCGGGTCCCGGGACCCGCGATCCGTTCCACACCCACCACATCCATCTCAACCGCCACACCTACGTCACCCACTCGAAAGGCAGGTCGTCATGCACAACGAACCGCAGCCCCAGCTCCACCAGCAGCCCCAGCCGTCCGGGCAGCCGTCCGCCGACTGGCAGACCCCCGACTTCACGGTGGTCGACACCGCCCTGGAGGTCACCGCCTACTCGCTGCGCGAGAAGTAGGCGCCGGCCGTGCTGCTGCGCGTTCTCGGGACAGCAGCCGGTGGCGGCCTACCCCAGTGGAACTGTGCGTGCCCCGGCTGCGCCGGGGCACGCCGGCACCCCTCCCGCCGCCGGCTCCATGACGGCCTGGCCGTGCACGCGGCCGACCCGGGCGCCTGGTTCCTCGCCAACGCCACACCGGACGTCGCCGAACAGCTGGAAGGCCACCCCTCGCTGCGGCCCGGGGCCGGACAGGAACGCACCCCCGTGATCCGGGTCGTCCTCACCGACGCGGAACTGGACCACACCCTCGGGCTGCTGCGGCTGCGCGAGGCCGCGCGGATCGATGTCTGGTGCACGGAACCCGTACACAAGGCCCTGACCGCACGGCTGCCGCTCACCGACATCCTCTCCCCCTACACCACCCTCACCTGGCACGAACTCCCACTGACCGGCGTCGGCGAACCGGCCGAGATCGCGGGACTGCGGGTGAGCGCCCTGCCCCTGTCGGACAAACGACCGCGCTACGCGGCGGACGAACCGGCCCACCCCGCCTGGAGCACGGCACTCAACGTGCACGACCCGGAAACGGGCAGGAGCGCGCTGTACGCGCCGGCCCTCGCCGCCTGGAGCGACGCCGTCGGCGACGAGATCGCCGGAACCGACTGCGTGCTGCTCGACGGCACCTTCCTCGACGAGGACGAGCCGCGCCGCCTCGGCATCTCCCGACGCACCGCCTCGGGGATGGGGCATCTGCCCATCGAGGGTCCCGAAGGCACCGCCGGACGCCTGAGCCGGGTCGGCGCGCGGGTCTACTACACCCATCTCAACAACACGAACCCGCTGGTCGACCCCGGCGACCCCGCACACGAACGGCTCGCCGGCCTGGGCCTGCGCGTGGCCGAGGACAGGATGGTGGTGTCCCTGTGACCACGACCGGCTTCGAGACCGCCCTCGCCACACGGCCGGAGCCGGGCGGGGCCGACCCGGGCAGCCCGGGCCTCGGCGCGTGGGACGAGGAGCAACTGGAGGCCCGGCTGCGCGAGCTGGCCACGGCCCGCTACCACGACCGCCACCCCTTCAACCGGCGTATGCACCAAGGCGAACTGAGCCCCGCCGAACTACGGCTCTGGGTGGCGAACCGCTTCTACTACCAGTGCAACATCCCCATCAAGGACGCCCACATCCTGGCCAAGCTCCACCTGCCCGCCCAGCGTCGCTCCTGGCTCCGGCGCATCCAGGACCACGACGGGCTCACCGACCAGGACGGAGGACTGGAGAAGTGGCTCCGGTTGGGCGAGGCGGTGGGTCTCGCCCGACATGAACTGCTGACTCACCGGCATCTGCTGCCCGGTGTCCGGCTGGCCGTCGACGGCTATGTCAACTTCTGCCGCAACAACGACAGACTCGAAGCCGTTGCCTCGTCCCTGACCGAACTGTGCGCACCATCGATCATGCTGACCCGTCTGGAGACGTTTCCGCTGCACTACCCCTGGATCGATTCCGCCGGTCTGTCCTACTTCCGCGGCCGTGTCCCCCAGGGACGCCGCGACGGAAGCGAGGCACTGGCCTGGGTGAAGGAGTGGGCGGTGAGTCGCGACCAGCAGGACCGCGCGCTCGCGGCCCTCTCGTTCAAGTGCGACGTGCTGTGGAGCCTGCTCGACAGCGTGCAGGGGGCGGAGCGGCGGGAGACACCGTGATGGGCGAGCCACAGCTCTGGCGGCCCCGTGTCCTCCCGGCGGCGGTGCTGCGCCACGACCGGGTGCGGGGGGCCGATGTCCTGCTGCTCCCCGAACGGGTCGTCGTCCTGCACGGCTCCGGGCGGGCCGTCCTCGAACTGTGCGACGGCAGCCGGACCGTCGACGAGATCGCCGCACGCCTCTCGGCCGACACCGACATTGGCGCTGGCGCTGGCGCTGGCGGCGAGTCCCGCGTACGCCATGAGGTCACTTCGTTCCTGCACCGGCTGCGCACGGAAGGCTGTCTGCGATGACCGTTCCCGCTCCGCCCTGGGCCCTGCTCTCCGAACTGACCCACGCCTGCCCGCTCCGGTGCGGATACTGCTCCAACCCACTGGAACTGACCCGACGTTCACAGGAACTGGGCACGTCACAGTGGGCCGACGTCTTCCGGCAGGCAGCGGAGCTCGGCGTACTGCACACCCATCTCTCCGGCGGCGAACCCCTGTTGCGCCGGGACCTGGAGGAGATCACCCGGTCCGCGGTGGACGCCGGGCTGTACACCCAGCTGGTGACCAGCGGCGACGGTCTGTCCGCGGAACGGATCGACTCCTTGGTCGACGCCGGTCTGCACAGTGTGCAGTTGTCCGTCCAGCACGCCGATCCCGGCCGCTCCGACGAGATCGCCGGCCGTCGGTCCTTCGACGCCAAGCTGGCGGCGGCCCGGCTCGTGAAGGAGCGGTGCCTCCCGCTCGGCGTCAACGTGGTCCTGCACCGCCACAACCTCGACGCCGTGGCCGACCTGATCGCCCTGGCCGTCGACTGGCGGGCGGACCGCGTCGAACTCGCCAACACCCAGTTCTACGGCTGGGGCCTGCTCAACCGGGCCGCGCTCATGCCGAGCCGGGAACAACTCCGGGCGGCCGGCGAGGTGGTGGAGCGCGAACGGAAGCGTCTGGACGGCACCCTGGACATCACCTGGGTGGTGCCCGACTACTTCTCCGGCACGCCCAAGCCGTGCATGGGCGGCTGGGGTGCCGTATCGCTCACCGTCACGCCCGACGGCACGGCCCTGCCCTGCCCGGCCGCGGCGTCGCTGCCCGGCCTGGACCCGCCGAACGTCGCCGACCGGTCGCTGCGCTGGATCTGGGAGGAGTCACCGGCCTTCAACGCCTACCGCGGTACCGACTGGATGCCCTCTCCCTGCCGTTCCTGCGAGCGCCGCACCGAGGACTTCGGCGGCTGCCGGTGCCAGGCCCACGCCCTGACGGGGGATGCCACCCGCACCGACCCGGCCTGTTCCCTCTCCCCCGACCACGCCGCCCTGGTGGCTCTCACCGAGGCCGACGTCGCACCACGGCTCGTCCCTCGGCGCCCGACCGTGAAGCGCGCCTCGCCGCACCGGACGGCCTCGGCCAGGCGCGGCAGCCGGTAGCCGGCAGCCGGTAGCCGACCTCGTCGACGCCCTGCCGAAGAAACGGCAGGGCACCGGGCACTCCCCCTCCTCCCCGGGCTCCGGGCAGAGGCAGAGTGTACGTTCGTACGCTCTGCTTGTAAGGTCCCCGCATGACTGTTGACGCACTGCGCGGACCTGCCCAGGCCGCACGGCAGGCCCGTGTGGCCGTTGCCGTGCTGTTCTTCACCAACGGGGCCCTGCTCGCCAATCTTCTGCCGAGGTATCCGCAGATCAAGGAGGATCTCGGCATCGGCAACGCGGCCTACGGACTGGCAGTGGTGGCCTTCCCGGCAGGCGCCATCGCGGCCGGGATGGCAGCCTCGATCCTCATCCGCAGGATGGGCTCGGCACGAGTGGCGGTCATCGGTACCACGCTGACGGGCATGGGAATACTCGCCGCCGGCATGGCGGACTCGGTGATGGTGTTCGCGGGAGCGTTGCTCCTGGCCGGAGCGACGGACGCGATCACCGATGTCGCGCAGAACGCCCAAGGCCTGCGTGTACAGCGCCGCTACGGACGCTCGATCATCAACTCCTTCCACGCCGTCTGGTCCATCGGAGCCGTAGTCGGTGGATCCATGGGGGCCGGCGCGATCGCGCTCGGACTCTCCCGGGGACAGCACCTGCTGATCTCGGCGACGCTGTGCGCAACCGTGGCCTGTGTCGCCCTGCGGTTCTGCCTGCCCGGTCCCGAAACCGAGCCGGCCGCGGACCCTGACGCCGAAGCCCGCCCACCACAGCGGACACGGCGAGCCGCGACGGGCACGCACCCCCGTCTCGTGCTGGCCGCGCTCGTCCTCATCGCCGTGGCCGGCACACTCGTCGAGGAGGCCGGCAGTTCCTGGGCCGCCGTCTATCTCGCCGACTCCCTGCGTACGACGGCGGCGCAGGCGGCCTGGGGCTACATCGCCCTGGTCGGTGCTCAGTTCGTCGGCCGCCTCATCGGCGACCGGCTCGTCGACCGGTTCGGCCAGCGCTCCGTGGCCCGTGTCGGCGGCTTCGTCGCCGCGGCAGGCATGGGCCTGGCCCTCGCCGTGCCTACCGTCCCCGGGACGGTCCTCGGTTTCGCCGCGGCCGGATTCGGAGTGGCGACCCTGGTGCCTGCCACACTTCAGGCAGCCGACGAACTCCCCGGTCTCAAGCCAGGATCAGGGCTCACGATCATTTCCTGGCTCATGCGTCTGGGCTTCCTGTTCTCCCCGCCGGTCGTCGGGCTCGTCGCCGATGCGGCCGGCCTTCGGACCGGGCTGTTGGTGATACCACTCGCCGGACTGCTCGTGATGCTGCTCGCGGGAGTTCTGCAGACCCGGCGCGCATGAGTCCCCAGGCCGGCGGACCTCGTTTGCCGGGTCCCGTGACAGCCCGGGATGTACGTTCGTACGCTTGGGCTGTATGTTGCGTACATGTCGGAGGAATACTTCGCGCTGGACCCGCGCACGAATCTGGAACGCATGGTGGCGGGCGACCTCTATATCGCCGACGACCCCGAGATCGCCCGTAAGCTGCGGCGGGCCGGGCTGCTGGCGGCCCGCTACCAGGCTGCCTACATCGAGGACGCCGCTGCCGCCCAGGCCATCCTCTCCGAACTCCTCGGTTCCGTGGGAGACGGGACGCATGTGAGGCCACCGCTGTTCGTCGATTACGGCAGCAACATCACGATCGGTGCCCGCACCTTCGTCAACTACAACCTGACCGCGCTGGACGTCGCGGCGATCACCATCGGCGACGACTGCCAGATCGGGCCCGGCGTCCAGTTGCTCACCCCCACCCATCCCGTGGCTCCTCAACCTCGCCGCGACAAACTCGAAGCCGCCAAACCGATCACCATCGGCAACAACGTCTGGCTGGGGGGCGGGGCCGTCGTCCTGCCGGGCGTGACCATCGGAGACAACTCCGCCATCGGCGCCGGTGCCGTCGTCACCCGGGACGTACCGGCCGATGTCGTCGCCGTGGGCAACCCCGCGCGACCCGTCCGGAACCTGTGATCCTGACACCATGGCAACCGGACACACGGACCCGAAGCGACGTGAACGCATCATCGCCGCGACGCTCGACCTCATCGCCGAAGAGGGCATCGCGCAGGTCTCGCACCGGAAGATCGCCGCACGGGCCGGCGTGCCCCTGGGATCGATGACGTACCACTTCAGCGGGATCGACCAGTTGCTCCAGGATGCCTTCAGTCACTTCGCCGATCACATCGTCGCGGTCTTCGATGCCCACCTCGCCGCCGCGGCCGACCGCGACCAGGCCCGTGTGGCCGTGGCGGACCTCGTGCACGCTCTGTCCGAGGGCAGCCGACGCAATCTTGTACTCACCCAGGAGCTGTACACGCTCGCCGCTCGCCAGCCGATCTACCGGCACCTCACCCACGAGTGGATGCGCCGCAGCCGAGTCCATCTTGAGAAGCACTTCGACCCGGACACAGCCCGCCAACTCGACGCTCTCATCGAGGGCTTGACGCTGCACCGTGCCCTGGCCACCGAACCGCACCCGTATGACTTGACCCTCGATGCCATCTCCCGCATCACCGCGACCCGACCGGCCATGGGAGCCAGCCGATCACCGACGGGTACCGGGCGAGCGGCGTCACAGTGATGTCCCCGCACCAGCCACTACAAACAACGCGGACACAGCCCCTGAAAACTGCCCAGCACTCAGAACAAGAACCGTTGCAGTACTAGGCCGTTTCTGATGGCTCTTGGACGGTGTCGCGGAGCAGGATGACGATCGCTGTGACGGTGAGGGTGCCGTTGAAGATGTAGGCGCGCTTGTCATACCGCTTGGCCACGGCTCGGAACTGCTTCCACTTGTTCACGCATCGCTCGACTGGCTGTGCGGGTGAGTGGTGGCACCGCCTGTCGGTCAGCGGCGACAGCACCCGGTCTCGTCTGGGATCGGTATCGCTGAGTTTTACCACCAGCGGGGTGCTTGCGGTGGGAGCATCGAAGTGCTCCAGGTGATGAGGGGGCGTGTATGCCGCCGATGTCCAAGGTCGATCTGCACGCGGCGCTCCGCCGTGATTCTCGGGCCGGGCTGTCGAACCGTGCTCTGCAGCACAAGTACGGGGTGGGTTTCCGGACGGTGCGCAAGACCCGCCTGGACCCCTACAAGGGTCTGGTCGATCAGATGCTGCGGGCGGACCCCACCGCTCCGCGGAAGCAACAGCACACGGCCAAGCGGGTCTTCGACCGGCTGGTCGCCGAGTACGGCGCTGTCGACCTTGCATACGGGATCGTCCGCGCCTACGTCGCGGAACGTCGTGACGAGATCCGGATCGCTGCGGGCCGGGGCATCGCGAAGGCATTCGTGCCGCAGTCCCACCGTCCGGGCGCCGAAGCGGAGGTCGGCTTCGGGGACGTGACCATCCGTCTGGCCGGCCAGCAGGTCAAGTGCAGCCTGTTCTCCTTCCGCCTGTCGTACTCCGGCAAGGCGGTGCACCGGGTCTCCGCCTCCGGCGGCCAGGAGGCCTTTTTCGAAGGGCACGTCCACGCTTTCAGCGTGCTCGCAGGTGTGCCCACCGGCAGGGTCCGCTGCGACAACCTCAACTCGGCTGTCGCCCAGGTGCTTGGCTTCGACCGGGCCCGGGTGGAGACCGAACGGTGGACCGCGTTCCGTGTCGGCGTGCACATCGAAGTACCCGGGCAGGTACGGGCGAACATGGTCACTACGTCACGCACGATGGCTTTGCCCGGCCCCACCTTGGCTGCTGGAAGAGCCGAGCCGATCGCCCTATGGCTCCGGTCTCACGGCCGGATCGGGCAGGTCGAGAACACAGGCGAGAGCAGCTGTGACGGGAGTGCGGTAGTCAGGCACGTGCTCGGATGTCCAGTCGGTGCCTGACGATGTCTCCGAAGCGCTCCGCAACGGGTGACACGGGATCGTGGCCGAACCCGAGCAGATCGCCGTCGTCGACGAACCGATGCCAGTCGCGCCGGCTCTCCAGCCCGTCACAGCAGCCGGGCAGGAAGGTGACGCTGGTGGAGGTATCGATGACTCCCAGACCGCCGGGAGCGACGATATCGTCCTCAAGTCTGAGCAGTCCGTGCGAGAAAGAGCCGAGTGCGTTGGCTGGCTGTGGCGCCTGCTCGCCATCGGAGTCGACGTTGTTGTAGTCGGCGATGCGCATCACCACCGTCCCCACCTCAGCGGATGACAGCTCCCCGCTGAGAGGCAGGAAGCTGAACGGCTCGACCTCAGCGACAGGCCAGAGGTCGAGACCGTCAACTGTGCGTACCTCCAGGACCGCCCGCATCGCCTCCCGATTACGCCGAGCATCCCCGTCACGGCTGACGAGGCTGAGCACCTTCGGCTGTACCGCCCCGAGTAGATACGGGTGTACGCCGACACGCGGCCATCGAAGCATCCTGCAGGGCCCTGCGACTGCCCACGATCCGGAGCCAGTTCGCCGACATCGCCACCGACGCGGCCAAAGGCCAGATGACCTACCGCGGGTTCCTCGCGGAACTGCTGCTGGCCGAGTGCGACGACGGGGCCCGCCGACGCTCCGAGCGCCGGATCAAGGCCGCCTCATTCCCCCGGGAAAAGTCCCTGCGGCAATTCGATTTCGACGCCGACCTGAACATCGACCCGGCCGTGATCCACACCCTCGCATCCTGCGAATTGGTGAAAAAGGGACTCCCGCTCTGCCTCATAGGAGACTCCGGAACAGGAAAATCCCACCTGCTGATCGCGCTGGGCACCGAAGCCGCTACGGTCGGCTACCGGGTGAAGTACGTCCTGGCAACCAAGCTGGTCAACGAGCTGGTCAAGGCCGCCGACGAGAAGCAGCTGACCAAGACGACCGCCCGCTACGGACGCGCCGATCTCCTCGCGATCGACGAGCTGGGCTACATGGAACTCGACAAACACGGCGCAGAGTTACTGTTCCAGGTACTAACCGAAAGGGTGGAAAAGAACAGCGTCGCCATCGCCTCCAACGAAGGTTCGGAGGGGGGGCAAGAACGTTTACCGACCCCCGGCTCTGCGCGGCCATCGTCGACCGTCTCACCTTCGGCGGGAACATCATCGAGACCGGCACGGACTCCTACCGCCTCGCTCAGACCCGGGCCAGGGCCGAGCAGGCTGCTGACTGACGATCACAGCTGGCCTCCATAAAGGTTGTTCCGTAGGTGTGAGCTGGCCCTAGGCTGAGCCGATCACTTCGACAACGATCTCGCGGAGGCTGGCACCGAGCCCATGAAAATATACCTGCGCGAACTTCAGGACAGCGACCTGCTGGTCTTCTGGGAGCAGTTGACCGATCCGGAACTGCAGCAGATGGCGGCTGTGACCAGGAAATATCACTACGACCGGGGCCACTTCGACCAGCACTGGGCGAAGGTCCGGTCCGATCCAGCAGTGATCTTGCGAACTGTCCTGGCTAACGGCCTGGTCGTGGGGCATGGCGCGATATTCGGCCCGCGCTCCGAGCGTGAAGTCACCTATGTCGTCGGGCGACCCCACTGGGGGCAAGGGATTGCCAGCCAGGCACTTGCTCAGCTGATCAAGTTGGAGAGGACTCGGCCGCTGCACGCCGACGCCGCTGCTGACAATGCCGGATCCATCCGTGTACTGGAGAAATGCGGGTTCATGGTGACCGGGCTCAGCCGGTGCTTCGCACGAGCCCGGGGCCAGGAGATCGATCTCGTGCACCTGACGCTGAGCTGAGCGGGATGACCAGCACAGGTCGCTCATCAGACAGCCAAGGCGAGGTTCACCATGCACAGCCCTGGGGATGCTGCTGACCTGAGGCCATGAATGGACCGGGTGGCGAGCATCGGACTCGGCTCGCGACTCGGCCAAGGATTGGGCGACCAGGCGACGTCGGCCTGGCCCAGCTCATGGTGGTGCTGGACGGCACCATCGTGAACATCGCACTCCCCTCGGCCCAGCAGGACCTGGGCTTCTCCGACGGTGACCGGCAGACGCCGGCGTCGCCTCCGCCACCGTCAACACCATGCAGCAGGTCGGCGGCTCGATCGGTACGGCCCTGCTCAACACCCTCGCCACCGGCGCCGCCACCGACTACCTCGTCGGCAAGGACCCCAGGGACCCGGCCGTCCAGGTCCAGGCCGGCCTCGACGAGGCCTACGCCACCGCCTACTGGTGGTCCGCCGCCCTCTTCGTCGTCGGCCTGGTCATCAGCCTGGTCCTCTATTGGTGCGGCGCACCGCAGCAGGACTCCGAGGCCGCTCCCGCGGTCCGCATGTGACATCACTGCCTCACGGCCCGATTCACGAGGATCCCCTGCTCCGACTACGGCCCGCCGGACTTCCGGCGGGCCGTTCGGCTTGCCTCGACCCGCGAGCGGCGCCTCGGGCTCGCGGACCGTTGAGACCCGGAGTCGCGGCGCACCCGAGTCCGGCCGGAGACACGGCTGTCGGCCCGCCGTCACGTGGGCCACCGGGATCAGGTCTGCTCGGGCCACCACCGCATGGGCAGATGGCGGTGGCCCGGGCCTGCGGTTACTGCGTGACCTTTCCGATGGTCACGGTGCCCTCGCCCACGGCCGTCCCGCGGTCGTTCACGAGGTGTACCTCGCCGAACAGGTCGCGGCCCTCCGGTACGGTCGCCGTGGCTGTGACGTGTGCGGACACGGTCGTCGCGGCGCCCGTGCCGAGCCTCACCGACCCCGAGCCGTCCGGCGTGACCGAGCCGAGCGCGGTCGAGAAGAAGACATCGCGGTAGTCGAAGGCGGTCGAACCGGACGGCACGTCGTAGGCCAGCACCTCGATCGTGTACGTACCGGCGGCCGGGTCGGCGACGGAGACGGATTCCTCGGCATCGGCGTCCGCGTCCGAGCCGACCAGGTCCCCCTTGGCGTCGTACACCATGAGATCCAGGTCGGCGGCGTTGTCCGCGGGCGAGCCGATGGCCACGTCCAGCGATGTGGCGCCTTCGGGGACCTCGACCGTGGTGGTCTGTGTCGCACCGTCGGCAATGGTCGGGCGGGCGGTCTTCGAGGAACCGAGTGTGCCTCCCTTGAGCGTCCCGTCCACGGCCGCGTATCCGTTCGTCGCGGTCCAGGAGACGGCGGCCGGGGTGCCCGCCTCGGCCTCCGGCACGGTCACGGGGTCCGGGTCGAAGGACGCGCCGTAGACGGCGACGTCGAGGGTGTACGGATTGTCGAGCGGCTCCGTGGCGTAGTACGACTCGACCACGATTTCCCAGACTCCGGCCTGCGGGTTCGGGTACGTGGCGACCTCCGACGTCGTGGGGTCGTCGTCATCGGCGGGGAGCCCGGACGGCTGGAGTGCGTCGGCGGTCGTCCAGCTGCCGTCCTTCAGGCCGCCGAGCCTGACCTCCAGTGTCCTGGCGCCTTCCGGGACCGTCACGAAGTAGCTGTTCGCGCTGTTGCGCTGTACCGAGCCCGGGACGGAGTAGGTGTACTCGGCCGGGGTGGAGACCACGACGGTCGTCAGGATCTGCCGGTCGACGCCCTCGGTGGCCGGGTCGTCGACTTCGAGGCGGGCGCTCTTGATGCCCGCGGAGGCGGGCGCGGCCTGGATCTGGACGGTCACCGGCTCGTTCAGCGGCAGTTCGGCCGTCGGGGAGCCGAGGATCGCGAAGGTGTCGGCCTGGTTGTTCTCCAGCCGCAGTTCGTGGCGGACGGGGCCGTCGGGGCCGGAGGTGCGGGTGACGGTGACGTCGTACGTCTTCTTCTGGCCGGCCTTCAGCCCGCCCTCGCGGTCGTAGACGCCCGTACCGAAGCCCGGCATCTCCAGCTGCTGGTCCAGGACGGTGTCCACCGGCGCCCGGACGGTGTAGTCGTGGGCACTCGCGCCCTTCTCGACCGCCTTCCACGCGGCGGGGATGTCGATACGGCCCGCGCCTTCCTCGTATGCCTGAACTCCCTTGATGTGGACGGCGGTGGAGGTGAGTGCGGTGCGCAGCTGCACCGGGCTGAGGTCGGCGCCCTGCTGCTTCGCGGCGGACAGCAGCAGCGCGCTCGCACCCGCGGCCTGGGGGGAGGCCATCGACGTGCCCTGGTACATGGCGTAGCCGGCGGGCAGGTTCCAGCCCGCGTACTCCCCGTAGAACTGGCTGCCGGGCATCCAGGACGGGATGGTGGAGACCGCCGAGCCGGGTGCGACCAGTGTCGGCGTGAACCCTCCGTCCTCGCGCGGACCGCGCGAGGAGAAGGTGAACAGCCCGTACTCGTCGGCCACCTCGGAGCCGTAGTTGGCGGCCCAGGTCTCCCTGGAGACTCCCGCGCCGACGGAGATCACCTTGTCGGCCAGGCCCGGATTCTCGATGGTGTTCGCGCCGGGGCCGGAGTTGCCGGCCGAGATGACGAGCTGGACACCGTAGGTGTCGATGAGCCGCGTGTACAGCTCGGAGGTGGCGTCGTTGCCGTCGTTCAGCGCCGGCAGCCCACCGATGGACATGTTGACGATGTCGACGCCGCGGTTGACCACGAGGTCGATCATGCCCTCGGTGAGGGCGATGTTGGTGCAGCTGGTGGGCCCGAACGCGCAGGCGCGGGACGACACGATCTTCGCACCGGGGGCCGCGCCGTCCATCTCGCCGCCGAACAGCCCGTTCCCCGCGGCGATTCCGGCGACGTGGGTGCCATGGGACTCCGAGACGACGCCGATGTTGACGAAGTCCGCCTTCTTGCCGACGTCGGAGCCGCCCAGCGGGTCCAACGGGACGTCCTCGCGGATCTCCACGACGAACGGCTGGCGCTCGGCGATCCCGGTCCCGGGGTCGTCCGTGCCGAGGTACCCTACCTGGAAGCCGTCCTTGTACGGCTTCATCGGCGTGTCGTCGGTGAAGTCGCCGTCGTCGTCGACATCGACGGTGACCGTGCCGGCCGCCGAGTCGTACAGCACGCCCCAGTCGTCCGTGGTGTCACCGTCGCGGTTCACGTCGCCGTCAGGGAGGCCGTCCTCGACCTTGCCGACCTCCGTCGCGGACTCGCGGAAGACGTTGACGCGGTACGAGCCCGCCGGTGCCTTCCAGCTCTTTCCGTCATATGTGAAGTCCGGTCCTGACACTTCGGTCCTCATGGAGCGCCAGGTGGCGTCGCCGTCGATGACCGGGTCGGTGGCGGTCACCCAGTCGACGATCTTGCGTTCGCCGGTCGTGGTCTTCCGCAGCGCGGGGTGGTCGACGTCGACACCGGTGTCCAGGACACCGACGGTGATGCCGCGGCCGTCCGCCTTCGGGTGGTCCCTCACGAAGGCGACGGCGCCCGTCTCGAAGGACGGGTTGTACGGGTTGACGGCCGGAGTGTCCTTCCCTGGCCCGGGATAGGGGTCCGAACTCGCTTGCGCCCCATCGCGCCCGGCGGCGCCGACGCCCTGCCGCGGGTCGTCGACGCGCATCTCGTGCCGCAGATCGACGGCGTGCACGGAGGAGAGCTTCGCGGCGGCCGTGATGGCCGCGTCCGCCCCGGAGGTGGGCACGGTGGCCCGTACGTAGCCGAGCCTGTCGTAAGCGCGGCCGACGGAACCACCCTTGACGGCGTCCAACTTCTTGGCGACCTGCTCGGTCCGACCGGGTGCGGTGGCGATCATCATCGTGACGTACTTCTCGCCGGTGGCCTTCGCCTCGGCGAGCAGCGCGGCGTCGGCAGAACCGAGCTTGTCCGCCGATGACTTGGGGGTGCCTTCAGCCGGGGCGTCGTGGGACGAACCGTCGGTGGCGAACGCGGAGGACGGCGCACCGAACGCGCAGAGCGCGGCGGTCAGCGCGACGGCCGCGGTCGCGCGGGCCACTCGTCTCACGCCCGGTATCGGGCCGTTGTGGGGGGTGATGGTGGGCATGGAAATCCTTGCTGTCGAGAAAGGAACGAGGGCACGACCGTGGGCCGAGAGCAGGCCCGACATGACCGCTCCGTTTCGGGAAGTGCCGCCGAGTGAATGCCGAGCACCGTTCAAGTGACGCTCGTCTGCTACGAGTTACGGCAGTCACATCTCGATGATTCTGCAGGCCAACAGCGCCCGGTGAACAATTGCGAGGAGATTCCGTGATGGTCCTGCATTCATTTGGGTCGGCGCGTCGAAGATGGCACCTCCGCACCGGAACTGAGGACATTTGCCTCTACGCGCCACCCGACAGTCACTGCGAAAATCGAGTCAGGCGACAGCTGGTACGCCTGTGCAGAGCGCAAGGGCCCCAGTCGGAGATTCCGCGCTGCCGGTCCAGACGCAACGGGGAAGTCAATTGCACCGCTCCGAGAATCGGCAAGTGCGGTACGGATGAACCAAAGAGAGAGACAGACCATGCCTGAAATCGTGTCGAAGCGCAGCCGTCGCGCCCGTTGGACCGTACCCGCCGCGGCAGCCGTCCTGGTGGGCCTCCAGATCGCGGGGGCCGGTTCCGCGTTCGCCGGACGGGGGGACGGCGCCTTTGTGTGGCGCGACCGCTCTGGAGTGCGGACGGTTCTGGAAGGGCAGTGCTTCGCCGACGGCGGTTCCCAACTGGTCAGCAGCGGCAGCACATACGACTGCAGGCGTTGAGAGGTCCCCGGCCGCGTACGCCCGGAGCCCTCTCTCCGCGACTCACGGACCTCCTCGGCCGGCGCGGCCGCGGAGGTCCGTGAGCGTTCTGGTTGCTCTCGACGACTCAGAACAGCCGACCGTTCACCTCCTTCCGTCATGGACGGCCGGGCGACGCCAACCTGCGTGGGCTGTCAGCGCGCCGCGCCGCTGCCGTGGCGGTCGCCGTTCGCACGTGCTCGCGGCGGGGAGCGACGCCCAACCGGGTCCAGGCATCCCCACCAGCCCGTAGCGCAGTCCCACTGCCTCGTCACGTCTGCCGACAGGACCGCGAGGCCGATCGACGCGCGCCCCTCCGTCCCGCCTCCGCTGCTTCGTCGCCGCGCCGGACCGAGTCGTCGGCCTGCCGCGCGCTCACGCCGGGCGATGCTCGGCAGCCCAGGAACGCGCTGCCCACTCCGCATGGCGGGCGTGCCCCGCAGACACGGCGGCATCCTCATCAGCCGACCTGACCCGCGGCACACCTGACGCCGCCCGCCCACGGGCGCGCCCGACACCCTCCCCGCGCCGGGCGCGCCCGCGTCCACAGACCTCCCAGGGCCCTTCGTCGGGTCTGCGGCCAGCCGGCATGGTGCTCTACCGGCCGGAGCTGGCAGGCGTGCCGGCGGATGCCGCGCGCCGCGAGGGTGTCAACCTGCTGCCCCTCGGGCTCACGGTCACCGCGCTGGCCAACGGTCCCTCCGGTGTGGAAATGACCTTCACCGACGGCGGCAAAGCGCACTACGGCCTGGTCGTCGGCGCCGACGGCATCCGCTCGACCGTCCGTCGGCACGTGTTCGGCGAGCGCTACCAGCCCCGCTACGTGGGCGGGATGAGCCTGCGCTGGATGGTGCACGGCGACGGGCTGGACCTTCAGCAGGGCTTCCACTTCGGCCCTGGCGGGGGGCTCGTCGTCGCGCACCTGAAGAACGGGCCGACCCACATCTCCAGCGGCTTCACCACGGAACCGATCGAGTACCAGGACCGCGCGCAGGGCGTGGCCCGGCTGCGCTCGATCATTCCGACCGCCAGCGGGACATCCTCGGCGCCCACCGCGCCTATCTGGACCGGCTCGCCCGCACCCTGACCAGGAGCGGACGCGGCCTCGACTGATCCGCATGCCCCGGTCACGTTCCACCTGTCAGACAGTCCGCTCACCCACACATTCGTGCGGGTGCGACGGCCGTAGGGGAATCGGTGCGCCCAAGCCATCGGAGAACCGCCTCGGTTCGGGTTCGCACCCCAAGCTTTCTGTAGATGCGGCTCAGATAGTTCCTGACCGTCTTCTCCGACAGGTACATCTCCCGGGCCATCTCCGTCACCGACCGACCTGCGGCCGCCAGCGCCATGATCCGCTGCTCTTGAGGTGCCAGGCAGATCCTTGTGGAGGCGGACCAGGAAGCGGCGGGCCAGTTCACGTATCCGGGAGCGCCCGGGGCAATGACATCCAGCCTCTCGGCCATCACCCGGGTCACAGCCCTGGCCTGTTCGGTGGCGATCGCCAGGACTGTGAGGGCTCGGCTGCTCTCAAAGGTCCCGACGTCCAACGCGTGGTAGCCGAGGAGGTCGAGCAACCGGGTCACCTCGGCCTTGGCCTCCGCATCATCGCCGGCGATCGGCAGAGTGCTCCGGTCCGCGGGGCCCCGTCTCGGATCGGGCTGCAGGAGACGGAAGTCGATGTCGCTGAACACTCTCACCACGCGGGAGTCGACCAGATGGTTCTGGACGAGACGACTGGACGTCGCTTCTTCTCCCGAGTCCAGTTCGGCGATCCTGCCGTGTCGCTCCGGGTAGTAGTTCATGAGGTCGACAACGGTTTTTCCCCGCAATTCCGGAGCGGGGAGCCGATCGTAGGCGTTCAGAGGAACAGCAAGGGCGACCATGTCGCCGAAACGGGCGGCCTGGCACGACGTTGCGGCACAGGCATGTGCGCCAAGTTCCGCCACGAGGGCGGCGAGCGACCCAGGGTCACGCGAATTACTGACCACGACGTTCAGGTCGGCGGCGACAGCGAGCCGGGCAAGCGCGCTGCCGGCCCTTCCGCAGCCGATGATTCCGAGGGTGGGGGGCTGAATCACGGTGCCGGATCTCCAGTTGGGGCGAACGGGCTTTTCAGACCGCCCGCGAAAGAGGGCTATTGCAGACCCTCCCGCCGTCGAATCCGCCTGCCGTACGCGCGCACGACTCCGCGCACACGGGACAGATCCCGCGGAGGAGGGAGCACACCCGGTGGGGGGTGGGGGTGTGTCAGGTACCTCCGCCCAGACCAGACCGCGCCACGCATCGGCACTCCCCGGCGGGGAGGCAGCCGCGCCGCCGCATTTCCCGGTCTTGGGCAATAGCAGTCGAAGAATCCCGTCCGATCACCAGGCGGCGTCCGGGACCTTCGGATCCCTCACGCGGCAAGCCTATGCTGTCGCGTCACGGGAGAGAGCCCTCGGCCGACTGTCCGACCACGGCATACGCGCTGCCGAGGTCGCTTGCCGCCGTGCCCTTCCTGATCCGGTCGGCCGCCTCCTCCATGGTCTTCAGCTCGGTTCGTACGACACCGGCCGGGGAGCGCTCAAGAATCGCGTCGTGGCCCATGGCCAGCAGGTCCAGGGCATCGGTGTCGGCCTCCCCGACCTCGGCGAGAATGGCCGTAGCCCCGCTCCGCGTGCAGTCATGACCCGAGGCGATGATCGCGCCGATACCCCACCCCAGCGACATCCCCAGAGGGCCGCCGAGGACGCCGAGGAGCGCACCGGTCAGCCCACCGTTGACCGCGTCGCCCCGCACGCCGGTTTCCATGGCCACGGGAACACGGATCGTGCCGTCCTCCATGCGCTCCATCAGGACGGCGCCCCGAACCTTGACCGCGGCAGAGTCGAGCAAGCTGAGGCCGGCGAGGGCGTGGTAGGCGGCGTCCCGGTCGGCGAAGCGGAGGACAACGACGTTTTCCTGCATACGCGCAGTCATGGGCTCTCTCCTTGGATCGTCATCGTCGAGGAACGTGGCAGTCCCGACCAGCTCGGGTGGCTGCCCGCCCGATCTATGAGACAGCATGTATTAGAGTGAGCGTGTGAGTCAATCTGTCTCGAAGATTGGCTGTCCAGGAAGAGGCGACCCGGGAGGCCCTCCTGCACGCGCAGCCATGGCCGGTGAAGCTGTCCGACAGACACTGTTCGGCCGGCCATGGCTGCGCCCGTGGAACTCAGTCCGGGATGTGGCAACTCACGCTGGCGTAGACCGTGTCACCGCTCTGCCCGTAGACGAAGTCGCTGCCGACCGTCCCACGCTACGCCGCATCCGCGAGGAGACGTTCGGCCGCGCCGACGCACACTTCGGTGACGCGCTCGCGGCGGCGGTCGCACGCGGGGAACTCCGGCCCGGAGTCGTCGAACATGCCCGGGAGCTCCTCGCCCAGGCCGGTCGGCCCTCTGCTCTTCCAACGGTTCGTGCTCAGTGTGCACCTGGACAGCGACATGGTGGCGAACGCCGTCGACACGGCACTCACCCCCTGGCTGCCGCACTCCTGACGCCCCCTCCCGCCCCGCGGTCGAAGGCCACCGTTCAGATGACCGAACGCACCGCACGGCGGCGCCACCGACCCGCACCCGCGGGACAAGGCGAGACCGGATGCGACGAGGGCCCCTACGGTCAGCCGCCGGAGAGCGGCTCGGCATCGACCACACGCGGGACGACCGCGCTGGGCAGCCTCTTCCAGGGCGCGTCCACGGGATCAGCTCCGACAGGGCGTCTGACTTGGTGAGGGGCTAGTGGTCGTCGCACACCTTCCGGTACGTGGCGTCCGGCAGGTACGTCCGCCAGGTGGTCCGGGTCAGGCCCCGGTCCCCCGCGCGGGCGCAGACGCGTCGCAGCGCGTGGGCCGGGTCGAGGTCGTAGGGCTGGACGGGGACGTGGGTGCCGCTCGCGTACAGGGTGTGGCCGTCGGGGGTGAAGGCGAGGGAGGTGATCGCCTCGCCGGGGGTGGGCAGGGGC
This sequence comes from Streptomyces sp. NPDC057623, assembly GCF_042800355.1. Taxonomy (NCBI): domain Bacteria; kingdom Bacillati; phylum Actinomycetota; class Actinomycetes; order Kitasatosporales; family Streptomycetaceae; genus Streptomyces; species Streptomyces sp. NPDC057623. The sequence goes on along the minus strand of NZ_JBHVGZ010000073.1, from coordinate 7,896 downwards.
CCGCCCAGGGGCTGGCGGGCGTCCGTGTCCCAGAGTTGCAGGGTGCCCTCGTCGCCGCCGACGGCGAGGGTGCGGCCGTCGGGGCTCAGGGCGACGGCGCCGATCTCCTCCGGGCTGTCGGCCGGGGAGTCGGGGAAGACGTCGCGCAGGATGTCCGCGTGGTCGCCGAGGTCGCCGTCCCAGAGGGTGACGCGGCGGGTGCGGTCGCCCGCGGCGAGACGGGTGCCGTCGGCGGTGAAGGCGAGCGCGGTGATCCCGTCGTCCGGGGCCGGGCCCAGTTCCGTGGGCCGGCCGGAGGGGACGCGGACGGCACGGCTGTCGCCGACGAGCAGCCAGCCGTCGGGGCGGACCGCGAGCAGGGAGCCCGCCGGCTTCGCCACCGTGCCCGTCCGGCGGCCCCGGGTCACGTCCCACACCTCGTTCACCACACCGCCCTCGGCGTTCTGGCGGGCCGTGTACAGGATGTGGCCGCCGGGGCCGAGCGCGATCGAGAGCACGCTGTCGGCGGACTGCCGCGCCGGGGCCGTCCCCAGGGTGGCCAGGACCCGGCCGCGGGCCACGTCCCAGACGGTGATCCGCTGTTCGGCGGGGTCCTGCGCGAGGGCCGAGACCCCGTACGCGAACATCTCGCCGTCCGGGCTGAACGCCATCAACGGCGCCGTCTCCCCCGCCACGACGGGCCGTTCGGGGTCGGCCGGGCCGGGCAGCGGCACGGCGGGCAGGGCCTGGGTGCCGGAGCCGCGGCGCGTGCCGTCCCCGGCACCGGCACCGGTGTCCTCGGCGGTCCCCCGCAGCTCGAAGCGGTAGCCGCCGCCGGTGAGCCGTGCGGTGGCCACCGTGCCGCCGTCAGGGGCGAGCAGCGCGTCGGCCAGGGCCTCCTCGCGCCACGCCGCCGTGGTGGCGGTCGTGGTGTCGTAGGAGTGGACGGTGTCGACGTCCAGGTAGCGCAGCGTGCTGTGGTCCGGATCCCAGGCGAGGGTGCCGTAGTCCTGCTGTTCGTCGAGGGGCTGGTGGAACACCGGCGCGTCGGGGGACGCCGCCCGCCAGACCGTGATCCCGGTGCCGTTGACCGTCGCCAGGAACGCCCCGTCCGCGCTGAACACGGCGGAGGTCACCTCCGGGTCGGAGAGGGTGGCGACCTCGCCCCGGGTCCCGGTGTCCCAGACGCTCACACCGTTCGCGTCGACGGCGGCGAACCGCTGGGCGGTACCGCGGGCCCCGCCGCCGAACAGCAGCCGTACGCCGTCGCCGCACAGTCCGTCCGCCTGCTGCCAGGCCCCGCTGATCTCCCGGCCGTCCCGGGTGTCCCAGAGCCGTGGCGCCTTCCCGGCGGGGCAGACGGCCATGTACCGGTCGTCGGGGCTCGGGACGACCTGGGCACCGCCGGGCACCTGCGTGGCGAACAGCAGCCGACCGTCGGCGACGGAACGCAGCTGCACCTGCCCGTCGACCCCGTCGGCGCCGTCGGCCCGGACGTCGCCCACCACATAGCCGCGTCCGCTGCCGCCGAGGGCGAGATACGTAGTGCCGCTCGGCCGCGGCCGGGGCTCGCCCACCCAGCGGTCCCGTGCGGTGTCCCACAGCCGGATGCCGTCGTCCACGGTGAGCGCGAGCGTGCGGGCGTCGGGGCCGGTGGCGAACACCTCGGCGTCGGCCGGCAGGGTTCCGGAGGCGGTGCGGCGGTGTGTGGCCACGTCCCAGGTGCGCCAGTTCCGGCCCTCCACACCGAGCAGGGACCGGCCCGCGTCGACGAGGTAGTGCGCGGACCTGGCGCCCGGCTCGGGGGCGGTGAAGGTGTCCACTTCGGGCTGGGCGAGGGCGCCGAGCAGGGCGCGGCGCGACTCGGGCAGCTCGGCAAGCCGCCAGGCGGCGGCGCTCAGCCCCATCGCGGTGCGCGGTTCGGTCGTCCGCAGGGAGTCGGCGACCGCGGAGGCCCGGCGGGCGGCGGCCTCCGTGCGCTGCCGCTCGCCCGCGCGGGCCTGTGTCACCGCGACCAGGCCGACGGCCATGGCCACCGCGACAACGGCGGACAACGTGGTGAGCAGCAGCCGGGAGCGGCGCGCGGCCCGGACGGCCGTACGGTGTTCCGCGTCGCGGGCCTCCAGGGCGGCGGTGAGGAAGCCCCGCTCGGCCGCGGTGAGCGTGTCGTCGTGCGTGAACTCCTCGCGGGCGAGGTCGAGCCGGGTGCCGCGCCAGAGGGCGCCGGGGTCCCGGTCGGCCTCCAGCCAGGCGCGGGCCGCCTCCGCCAGCCGCCGGTGATGGCGTAGTCGCTCCCGGTCCTCCGCCAGCCACCCGGCCAGCCTCGGCCAGCAGCTGATCAGCGCCTCGTGGGCGAGCTGGACGCCGTCCTCGTCGACGGTGAGCAGCCGTGCCCCGGCCAGCCGCTCGACGACGCCGGGCACCTCGGGGTCGGCCCACTCGGCGAGCTCGGTGGCGCTCAGCGGGCGCCGGGTGTCGGCGGTGGTTCCGCCGGACTCCCGGCCATGGGGACCGGCGGGCTCTCCCCCGGGCTCCACCATCCGCAGCAGCAGCCGACGCGCGGCGGCCTGCTCGTCGGGGTCGAGGCCGCCGTAGACCTCCTCGGCTGTCGCCGCGATCGCACCGCGGACCCCACCGGCCGCCTCGTACGCGGCCAGACTCAGCATCCGGCTGCGACGGCGCCGCCAGGTCTCCAGCAGGGCGTGGGAGAGCATCGGCAGCGCGCCCGGTTCGTCGAGGATCTTGTCGACGAGGTGAGCGGTCAGCTCCCGCTCCACCAGCAGACCGGCGGTCGCGGCCGGCTTGACGACGGCTTCGCGCAGTTCGTCGGCCGTCATCGGGCCGAGGGCGAGCGCGGCGCCGCGCAGCGCGTCGGCGAGGCCACGGTGTTCCAGGCAGCGGGGGTAGAAGTCCGCACGGACGGCGATCAGTACCCGCAGCCGGCTGTCCGGGTCCCGCGCCGCCAGCAGCAGGTCGATGAACCGGGCTCGTTCGGCCTGGTCCTGGCAGAGTGTGAACACCTCTTCGAACTGGTCGACCACCACCCAGCTTTCCGGCTCGCCCTCGGCGGGCGCCAGCAGATGACCGTGGGTGACGGCGGGCCGCGCCCCCGGCGCGAGGATCCGCAGCGCCACCGGCGGCCCACCGTCGCTGTTGTGACGCCCGGCCCTCTCCTGCAGTACGGGAATCAGCCCGGCCCGCAGCAGCGACGACTTCCCGCTCCCCGACGCCCCGAACAGCACCGCCAGCCGGTGGTCGCGGACCAGCCCGCTCAACTCCCCCACCGCCCGGTCGCGCCCGAAGAACAGATGCCGGTCGGCGGGTTCGAAGCGGGCGAGCCCCCGGTACGGCGCGCTCGTGGCCTCCTCGGCAGCCGCCGGTACCGCGGTTGTGGTGGCCGCCTCGGCCTCCTTCCAGCGTGTCTCCCACTCCGCGAGCTCCTCGATGGCGCCGCAGGCCCGTACGTAGCCGCGCAGGACGTCGAACGACGGCAGCCGCGCGCCACCCGCGGCCCGGGACAGCGTTGTCGCCGAGCAGCCGGCCGTCCTGGCCATGACCTGGTACGACGGGCTGCCCGCGGCACGGCGCAGTTCACGGAGGCCGTGCGCGAGCCGCTGCACGGGCCCGGACTCCGGGTCGAGCGGTCTCTCGGGACGTGCCAAGGGTCAACCTCTTCCTGTGGACGGCTCACCCGGGTTGAGGCCGACCAGTACGACGGGTTCCGAGTTGTTTCACCTGGTGGAGGGGGCTGTGCATCAACGTTCCGCTTGCCAGCCTCGGTGTCGTCGGCGGATCCCAGGGGGCCCGGAAGACCCGGAGGACCCTGCGGATCTCCGCCGCCCAGCACATCCCAGCAGATCGATCGACATGCTCCAAGAGGGGGAGCCTTGCACCAGCGCGTGAGATACGCCGCTGTCGCGGCCACGGCGGCGACGGTGGCGCTCAGCACCGGTCTGACCGTCGCGGGCCCGGCCGCCGCGGCCCAGGCGGCGCCGGCCGGTACTACCACCGGATCCGCCGCCGTACCGACCGCCCGGAAGGCCGCCGAAGGCACTGCCGGGAACCCGGCCGGCGGCGGCTCCCGCCGTATCCCCCTCATCACCGGCGACCGTGTGATCCTCGACACTCGGAACCAGGTCGTCGGCGTGGAGCGGGCCAAGGGGCGCGAGCGCGTGCCCGTGCAGGTGCGGACCGTCGGCGGTCACACCCTGGTCGTGCCGATGGACGCGGCCCGGCTGGTGGCGAACGGCAAACTGGACCAGCGGCTGTTCGACGTCACCGAGCTGAGCGACGTGGCCGGCCGCGGGAGCCGACAGAACGGCCTGAAGGTCATCGTCGGCTACCAGGGCACGGCGAGGACGGCCAAGGCCGACGTCCGGGACACCGGAACGCTGCGTTCGGCCTTCCGGACCCTCAACGCGGACGCCGTCCGCACGCCCCGGCAGGACACGCCGGAGCTGTGGGACGCCGTCACCAACGGTGGCGCGGTCACCCGGGGCGACACCCTCGCCCCCGGTGTCTCCCACGTCTGGCTGGACGGCATCCGCAAGGCGGCCCTCGACACGTCCGTGTCGGGGATCGGCGCCCCGGCCGCGCATGCGAAGGGCCTGGACGGCAAGGGCGTGAAGGTCGCCGTGCTCGACACCGGCATCGACACGACCCACCCGGACCTGAAGAACCAGGTGATCGCGGCCAGGGACTTCACCGGTTCCAAGGACACCGCCGACCGCGTCGGACACGGCACGCATGTCGCGTCGATCGTGGCCGGCACGGGCGCCGGATCCAACGGGAAGTACCAGGGAGTCGCGCCGGGCGCGAAGCTGCTCAACGCGAAGGTGCTGGGCGACGAGGGCGGCGACGACTCCTCGATCCTCGCCGGGATGGAGTGGGCCGCCGCGCAGGGCGCCGACATCGTCAACCTCAGCCTGGGCGGCGAGGACACTCCCGGGGTGGACCCGCTGGAAGCCATGGTGAACAAGCTGTCCGAGGAGAAGGGCATCCTCTTCGCCATCGCCGCCGGCAACGAGGGCGAGGCCGGCGACTCGACCGTCGACTCCCCGGGCAGCGCGGCCGACGCGCTCACCGTCGGCGCGGTCGACGGCAAGGGAAAGCTGGCCTACTTCTCCAGCCGGGGCCCGACCGTCGACGGCAGGCTCAAGCCGGACGTCACCGCACCCGGCGTACAGATCACCGCGGCTTCGGCCAGGGGCAGTGAGGTCGCCAGGGATGTCGGCGAGAAGCCCGCCGGCTATGTGACGCTCTCGGGGACGTCGATGGCGACCCCGCAGGTCGCGGGCGCCGCCGCCCTGCTCAAGCAGCAGCACCCCGACTGGACGTCCGCCGAGCTGAAGACCGCGCTCGTCTCCTCCGCGCAGGGCGGCTCGTACACGGCGTTCCAGGGCGGCGCGGGCCGGATCCGCGTCGGTCGGGCCGTCACGGGGACGGTGGTCGCCGAGCCGGCCTCGCTGGACCTCCCCCTCCAGCAGTGGCCGCACACCGACGACACCCCGGTCACCCGGCGCCTGACCTACCGCAACAGCGGGACGAAGGACATCACGCTGAGCCTCTCCGGAGCCGCCCGCGACCCCAAGGGCAAGGCGGCCCCGGCGGCCTTCCTCACCCTCGGCGCGGGCAAGGTCACCGTGCCGGCCGACGGCAGCGCGTCGGTCGACGTCACCGTGAACACCCGGCCGGGCGGCAAGCTCGACGGCGGCTGGTCGGCGCGGGTCACGGCCACGGGCGACGGCCAGAGCGTCACCACACCGCTGGGCGTCATCCGCGAGACCGAGCACTACGACCTCACGCTCAGGTACGTCGACCGCCCCGGGCAAACCTCCGCGCACGTCGCCTACCTGCTGTCGGTCGACAGCCCGGAACAGAGTGCGACCCTCACTCCCGAGCACACCGACGACACCACCACCCTCCGGGTGGCGCCGGGCACGTACATGCTGGAGTCGGCCAGCTCCAGGAACCTCGCGACCTACGAGGGCGGCCTCGACTGGCTGGTGGCGCCCAGGCTGACCGTCACCAGGGACATGACGCTCACGCTGGACCTGAACAAGGCGAAGTCACCCGACATCACCGTGCCCGACCCCAAGGCCAGGCCGCTCAACGCGTGGGTGTCGTACAAGAACTACGGGGGTCCGAGCGGGCAGAACGGCACCGGCATCATGCTGCGCTCCTTCGCCGACATCCGGCTCGCGCACATCGGCCCGAAGGTCGACAGCCTGTCGCAGAACTGGTCCGGGCAGTGGACCACCGCCAAGAACACCGAGTACGACATCGTGGCCGCCGCACCGGTGAAGGAGATCAAGGGCGCGTACGTCCACCACTACACGGCGGGCGAGTTCGCCACCCTGAAGGTCGGCATGGGCTCCTCGGTGCCGGGGAAGACCGGCGCGGTCTCCCTCACCGCCTCGGTGCCCGACGGCTTCGGCTACCGGTCCGGCTTCGCCGACGCGGTCCCGCAGAAGCTGCCCGGCACCCGCACCTACCACGTGTCGGCCGTCGAGGGCGCCCAGTGGCGGCCCGACTTCTCCCAGTACTCCGGGAAGAAGGACTCCGAGGGCAACCCGGTCCCCGAGGTGGTCTCCTCGGTCGACGACTATCTGACGCCCGAGGCGGGCCGCACGTACCGGTTCCGCTTCAACACGGCGGTGTTCGGCCCGCGGATGCCGTCCGGCAGCGACAGCGGTGTCCGCCGCGACGGCAACACCATCGCGGGCGTGCTGCCCCCGTTCACCGACGGCGCGGGCCACTCCGGCGACTCGGACACCACCTCCGCGACGACGACGCTCTACCGCGACGGAAAGAAGCTCGCCACCCGCCGCGCCCCGCTCGTCACCGGCACCACCTTCAAGGTCCCGGCGGGCGAGGCCGCCTACCGGCTGACCACCTCGGTCAGGCGCAGCGCCCGGCTGTCGGCGGTCTCCACCCGCACCGACGCCACCTGGACGTTCCGCTCGAAGAAGACCGGCGCCGACGGCGTCCGGCTCCCGGCCTCCACGGTCCGCTTCAGCCCGGCCACCGGCCTGGACGGCAGGGTGACCGGCAAGGCCGCCACCTTCCCGGTCACCGTCGAGGGGCCCGCCAAGGGCCGCAACCTCAAGTCCCTCGTGGTGTGGGCGTCGTACGACCACGGCCGCATCTGGAAGAAGGCCACGGTCACCCACGGCAAGGTCACCGTGAAGAACCCGGCCCGGGGGAAGTCCGTCTCACTGCGGGCCGAGGTCACCGACAAGAAGGGCAACACATCGGTGATCTCGATCTACGACGCCTACTACCGCGAGTAGGCCGAGCGGCGTCAACTGGCGCCGTCCGTACGGCGAACCGCCGAGTCGAACTCACTGGCGTCATCACCCCGTCACCCCACCCGACATGACACACGTATCGAGGCACCTCATGCATCTCCCCTCCGCAGTCCGCAGCAGTGGTCGTCATCGCAAGGCCCGCACGCCGAACCCGGCGCTGCGCCGGGCGGCCGTGCTCGCGGTGACCGCACCTGTCGCCGGAGCGGTCCTGTCCGGCCCGTCCGCGTTCGCCGCCGGCAAGGCCACCGCGAAGGCCGGTGTCACCGAACTCGACGCCGCCGAGCAGAAGATCGCGGACAACCTGAACACCCGCAGCCAGGACACCCGTCTCGGCAGCACCCTCAGCGGGGTCGTCATCGACGCCAAGTCCGACAAGGTGGTGTGGGGACACGACGCGGACACCGCGCTGATGGCCGCCTCCAACACCAAGCTCGCCACCTCCACCGCCGCGCTGACCGTGCTCGGCCCGGACCACCGGCTCACCACGAAGGTCGTCTACGGCGACGGCACGCTCACCCTCGTCGGCGGCGGCGACCGCACCCTGACCACCGACGACCTCGACGCGCTCGCCAAGACCGCCGTCGCAGGGCTGAAGAGCGCCGGGCTC
>NZ_JBHVGZ010000072.1:26422-49573 GCF_042800355.1 Streptomyces sp. NPDC057623 | reverse complement strand
TTCAGGCCGACGGGGGTGCAGGGGGCGGAGCCCCCTGGCGGGGTCGAAGGGGCGGAGCCCCTGGGGATGGGACGGGTAGGGGCGGCGGGGGCGAGAGCGCTCGCCGGGTCAGCCGGCCTCGTCCTGTCGTTGGGGCCCGGTCGACTGGAGGTCCGCGTCCAGGGCCGAAAGGTCCGCGTTCAGGGCTGCCATCAGCTCCTCCATCTGCTGGAGCAGTCCTTTGGGCTGCCCGGCGCCGGTGGCGGGCTGTGGTGCGAATTCCTCGGACATGACGGCCTCCTCGGACCTCCGGCCCCCCAGTGGCAGCGGGCCGACACGGTGACACCCCGGCGGTCGGAAGGACGGGGGCGGGCGCCGGGCGGTCCGGCTCCGTTCGAGCCAACGATCACCGTCGGGGGCGGTCACTGGCCCGGGCAGGGGGCGGCACGGGCATTGACGGAATTCACCCGACCGGGGACGGAGGAGGCAGGGGGACCCGTGCGGTTGACGGCCGTCGAGGCGTGCAGGATGGAGACATGGATCTTCGCATCTTCACCGAGCCCCAGCAGGGGGCCACCTACGACACCCTTCTCACCGTGGCGAAGGCCACGGAGGATCTTGGGTTCGATGCCTTCTTCCGGTCGGACCACTACTTGAGGATGGGGGCCGGGGACGGACTTCCCGGGCCCACCGACGCCTGGATCACGCTTGCCGGTCTCGCACGGGAGACCAAGCGGATTCGTCTCGGCACCCTGATGACCGCCGGCACGTTCCGGCTGCCCGGCGTGCTGGCCATCCAGGTCGCCCAGGTGGACCAGATGTCCGGCGGCCGGGTCGAACTCGGCCTGGGCGCGGGCTGGTTCGAGGAGGAGCACAAGGCGTACGGCATCCCGTTCCCGAAGGAGAAGTTCGGCCGGCTGGAGGAGCAGCTCGCCATCGTCACGGGGCTGTGGGCGACGCAGGCCGGTGAGACCTTCGACTTCAAGGGCGAGCACTACACGCTCAGCGAGTCGCCCGCTCTGCCCAAGCCCGCCCAGGACAGGATTCCGGTGCTCATCGGCGGCCATGGCGCCACCCGTACCCCGCGGCTGGCCGGCAAGTACGCCGACGAGTTCAACATGCCGTTCGCCTCGATCGAGGACAGCGAGCGACAGTTCGGGCGGGTGCGGGCTGCCGCCGAGGAGGCCGGGCGCAAGGGTGACGACCTCGTCTACTCCAACGCCCTCGTCGTGTGCGTGGGCAAGGACGAGCAGGAGGTCGCCCGTCGCGCCGCCGCCATCGGGCGTCAGGTCGACGAGCTGAAGCTCAACGGCCTGGCCGGCTCTCCGGACGAGGTCGTCGAGAAGATCGGCCGGTACCAGGAGATCGGGTCGCAGCGGATCTATCTCCAGGTCCTCGACCTGGATGACCTGGACCACCTGGAGCTGATCTCCTCCCAGGTGCAGTCGCAGCTGTCGTAGGGCCGGCACGGGCGGTGGCGCTGTCGACCGGCGGACCGGGCCGTGCGGCGCGATCCGCCGGGCGTGGCGTCACGGCTTGGCGGCGACGCCCACGTACAGCGGTATGTCCTCGCCGCCGAGCTGTCCGCCGAGCTCGGGGTACCAGGCCGCGGCAAGCGAGACGCCGGGGTCCAGCAGGTCGAGGCCCGTGAAGAAGGCGGTGAAGGCGTCGCGCGATCGCACCTGGGCCGCGGTGCCGCCTCTGCGGTACACCTCGACGACCCGCTCCCAGGTCTCCGGGTCGAAGTCCCCCGTCGCGTGCGACAGCGTCACGTAGCTGCCGGGCGCGAGGGGCTCGATCAACTCGCTGACGATCCGGGCGGGTTCGTCCTCGTCCGGTACCAGGTGCAGGAGCGCCACGAGGGACAGGGCGATCGGCTGGGTGAAGTCGAGGGTTTGGCGCGCCGCCGCGAGGATCTTTCCCGGTTCCCGTACGTCGCCGTGGACGTAGGCGGTCCTTCCCTCGCGTGTGCTGTGCAGCAGGGCCTCGGCGTGCCGCAGGACGATCGGGTCGTTGTCCGCGTACACGACGCGGGCGTCGGGGACGATCCCCTGCGCGATCTGGTGGAGGTTCGGCGCGGTCGGGATTCCGGTTCCTATGTCGAGGAACTGGCGTACACCGCGCTCGGCCAGCAGTCGGGAGGCGCGGTGCATGAACCAGCGGTTGGTGCGCGCCATCTCCCGTACCGCGGGGAAGAGGGTGGCCACCTGCTCGGCCGCCTCCGCGTCGACCGGGTAGTTGTCCTTCCCGCCGAGGAAGTAGTCGTACATGCGGGCCGAGTGGGGCTTGCCGGTGTCGAGGTGGCGCGCGCGTAATCCGGCGTCTGTCACGTGAGACCTCCGCTTCTGGGCATGCGCGTACGCATGCCCGTACATGGGCGCTCAGTCGCACGTCGTTCGAACGCCCGGACGGTCGGAGGCTAGCGAAAATTCTCGGGTGTTGCCGTTGCCCGCTCTGTACGGTGGACGTATTCGCAGTTCAGCCCACTACTCCAAGGCCACCCACCGTGTTCCTGACCATCACCACCACCGGCACTCCGGAGCGTCCGGCCACCGATCTCGGCTTCCTGCTGCACAAGCATCCCGAGAAATCGCAGGCGTTCTCCACCTCCTACGGCAAGGCCCATGTCCTCTACCCGGAGGCGGACGACGAGCGCTGCACGGCCGCGTTGCTGCTGGAGGTCGACGCGGTGGCGCTGGTGCGGCGGGGCAAGGGAAAGGGCCGGGGCGGCGCGCCCGACGCGGCGCTCGCGCAGTACGTCAACGACCGGCCCTACGCCGCCTCGTCGCTGCTCGCGGTCGCGCTCAGCGGCGTGTTCTCCAGCGCGATGCGCGGCGTGTGCGGCGCCCGGCCGGATCTTCCGGCACAGGCGCGGCCCCTGCGGATCGAGGTGCCCGCGCTTCCGGCCCGGGGCGGCCCCGGACTCGTACGAGGGCTGTTCGAGCCGCTCGGGTGGGCGGTGACCGCCGAGCCCGTGCCGCTGGACGTGCGGTTCCCCGAGTGGGGCGACTCGCGGTATGTACGGCTAGTCCTGGAGTCGGAGGCGCTGACGCTCGCCGAGGCCCTGCGGCATCTGTACGTCCTGCTGCCGGTTCTCGACGACGCCAAGCACTACTGGGTCGCCGCCGACGAGGTCGACAAGCTGCTGAGGGCCGGTGAGGGCTGGCTGCCGGACCACCCGGAGCAGAAGGTGATCACCAGCCGGTACCTGTCGCGCCGCTGGTCGCTGACCCGGGAGGCGATGGAGCGGCTGGAGCTGGTGCGGCTCGCGGAGGCCGACGACAGCGAGGTCGAGGACATCGACAACGCCGTCGAGGCGGAGGGGGAGACGGAGGAGAAGCCGACTCCGCTCGCCGTGCTGCGGCGGGACGCGATCATCGCCGCGCTGAAGGCGTCCGGTGCCGCGCGCGTGCTCGATCTCGGGTGCGGGCAGGGGCAGTTGGTGCAGGCGCTGCTCAAGGACCCGGCGTTCACCGAGATCGTGGGCGTGGACGTGTCGATGCGGGCGCTCACCATCGCCGGGCGGCGGCTGAAGCTGGACCGGATGGGGGAGCGGCAGGCCGCGCGCGTGAAGCTCTTCCAGAGCTCCCTCGCCTACACCGACAAGCGGCTGGGGGGCTACGACGCCGCCGTGCTCAGTGAGGTCATCGAGCACCTCGACCTGCCGCGGCTGCCCGCCCTGGAGTACGCGGTGTTCGGTGCCGCCCGTCCGCGGACGGTCCTGGTGACGACCCCGAACGTCGAGTACAACGTCCGCTGGGAGTCCCTCCCGGCGGGACACGTCCGGCACGGCGACCACCGTTTCGAGTGGACCCGCGAGGAGTTCCGGGCGTGGGCGGCCGCGGTGGCCGAACGGCACGGGTACGGCGTGGAGTTCGTGCCCGTGGGGCCCGACGACCCTGAGGTGGGGCCGCCCACCCAGATGGCCGTCTTCAGCATGAAGAGCAGTGTGAACGAGGAGAAGGAGGCGAAGGCCGCATGAGCGAGACCACCCAGGCACCCCGGGGACGGGTCCTGCCCGTCACCGACCTCTCCCTCGTCGTGCTCGTCGGCGCCTCCGGCTCCGGCAAGTCCACCTTCGCCCGCCGGCACTTCAAGCCCACCGAGGTCATCTCCTCCGACTTCTGCCGCGGCCTGGTCTCCGACGACGAGAACGACCAGAGCGCGAGCCGGGACGCCTTCGACGTCCTGCACTACATCGCGGGCAAGCGCCTGGCCGCCGGCCGCCGTACGGTCGTCGACGCCACCAACGTGCAGCAGGACGCCCGCAAGCAGCTGATCCAGCTCGCGAAGCAGTTCGACGTGTTGCCCATCGCCATCGTGCTCGACGTGCCGGAGCAGGTGTGCGCCGAGCGCAACGCGAGCCGCACCGACCGGGCCGACATGCCGCGCCGGGTCATCCAGCGGCACACCCGCGAACTGCGTCGGTCGCTCAGGCAGCTGGAGCGCGAGGGCTTCCGCAAGGTGCATGTCCTGCGGGGCGTGGAAGACGTGGAGAACGCCACCGTCGTCACCGAGAAGCGCTTCAACGACCTCACCCACCTCACCGGCCCCTTCGACATCATCGGCGACATCCACGGCTGCGCCTCCGAACTGGAGTCGCTGCTCGGCAAGCTGGGCTACGTCGACGGGGTGCACGCCGAGGGTCGTACCGCCGTCTTCGTCGGCGACCTCGTCGACCGCGGCCCGGACAGCCCGGGTGTGCTGCGCCGCGTCATGGCGATGGTGAAGTCGGGCGACGCGCTGTGCGTGCCGGGCAACCACGAGAACAAGTACGGCCGCCACCTCAAGGGCCGCAACGTCCAGCACACCCACGGACTCGCCGAGACCATCGAGCAGATGGAGGGCGAGAGCGAGGAGTTCCGGGCCGAGGTACGGGAGTTCATCGACGGGCTCGTCAGCCACTACGTCCTCGACGGCGGCCGGCTGGTGGTCTGCCACGCCGGGCTGCCGGAGAAGTACCACGGGCGTACGTCCGGGCGGGTGCGTTCGCACGCGCTGTACGGCGACACCACCGGGGAGACCGACGAGTTCGGTCTGCCGGTGCGCTACCCGTGGGCCGAGGACTACCGGGGGCGGGCGGCTGTGGTGTACGGCCACACTCCGGTGCCGGACGCCACCTGGCTGAACAACACCATCTGCCTGGACACCGGCGCCGTCTTCGGCGGCAAGCTGACCGCGCTGCGCTGGCCGGAGCGGGAACTGGTCGACGTACCGGCCGAGCAGGTCTGGTACGAGCCGGCCAAGCCGCTGCGGACGGAGGCTCCGGGCGGGCACGACGGACGACCGCTCGACCTGGGCGACGTGCAGGGCCGCAGGGTCGTCGAGACACGGCACTCCGGCCGGGTGTCGGTCCGTGAGGAGAACGCGGCCGCGGCCCTGGAGGTCATGAGCCGCTTCGCCGTCGACCCGCGCCTGCTGCCGTATCTTCCGCCGACCATGGCGCCAACGGCCACGAGTCACATCGAGGGCTACTTGGAGCACCCGGCGGAGGCCTTCGCCCAGTACGCGGCGGACGGCGTCGAGCGGGTCGTGTGCGAGGAGAAGCACATGGGCTCGCGGGCCGTGGCGCTGGTGTGCCGGGACGCGGAGGTCGCGCGCAAGAGGTTCGGGGTGGACGGGCCGAGCGGCTCGCTGTACACGCGTACCGGTCGCCCCTTCTTCGACGACCAGTCGGTGACGGAGGCGATCCTGGACCGGGTCCGGGAGGCGGTCGGTGAGGCCGGTCTGTGGGCTGACCTGGAGACGGACTGGCTGCTGCTCGACGCCGAGCTGATGCCGTGGTCGCTGAAGGCGCAGGGCCTGCTGCGTTCGCAGTACGCGGCGGTCGGCGCCGCCTCCGGGGCGGTGTTCCCCGGTGCGCTGGCCGCGCTGGAGGGCGCTGCCGCGCGCGGCGTCGATGTGTCGGACCTGCTGACGCGGCAGCGCGAACGGGCCGCCGACGCGGTCTCGTTCACCGAGGCGTACCGCCGGTACTGCTGGACCACGGACGGCCTGGCCGGCGTACGCCTGGCACCGTTCCAGGTCCTCGCCGTCCAGGGCCGCAGCCTCGCCGCCCTCCCGCACGACGAGCAGCTCGCGCTCCTCGACCGGCTGGTGGAGCACGACGGCACGGGTCTGCTCCAGACGACCCGGCGCCTGTACGTCGACACCGGTGACCCGGAGTCGGTCCAGGCCGGCGTCGACTGGTGGCTGGAGATGACCGGCCGGGGCGGCGAGGGCATGGTCGTCAAGCCGCTCGGGGCGGTCGTACGCAGCGCGGAGGGGCGGCTCGTCCAGCCCGGTATCAAGTGCCGGGGACGCGAGTACCTGCGGATCATCTACGGTCCGGAGTACACCCGGCCGGACAACCTGGCCCGGCTGCGCAAGCGGTTCCTCAACCACAAGCGGTCCCTCGCCATCCGCGAGTACGCGCTCGGTCTGGAGGCCCTGGACCGGCTGGCCGAGGGTGAGCCGCTGTGGCGGGTGCACGAGGCGGTGTTCGGGGTGCTGGCACTGGAGTCGGAGCCGGTGGACCCGCGCCTGTGACGGTCAGCCGATGAGCCGCAGCCGCTCCCGGCACACGCCGACGCGCAGGGTCTGACCCCAGGTCAGCTCGACCGCGTCCGTCTCCATCCCGTCCCCGAAGGCGACCAGCCGCTCGGACTCGACGGTGAGGTGGAGACGGGTCGCGGCGGCGAGTTCCCCGGCCACCAGTGAGGTACCGGTGGCGGGGGACGGCCAGGCTTCCCGTACGAACCACAGCAGGCGTTCCTCAGGGCAGCCGTAGCCGCCCTCCCCGCTCCTGCCACACCGACCGGATCCAGCCGGTCGCCCCCGTCCCGGTGCCGATCAGCACCCCGGACGAGGCCTGGGCCTCGACGACACCCCCGTCGTCCTCCAGACCCAGGCGGTAGCGGGCCGTCTGGTGTCCGACGGCGCCCAGGTAGATCTCATTCAGCGCCACGAGCCGCTGGGTGTCGTCGGCGACGGCCTCCACCATGATGAGTTCGTCGCAGCGGACCCCTCCCGACTGGGTGGCGGCGAGCAACGGGGCGGCGTCCGCGGGGCGGTGACGCACCAGGACACCGGGGTTGCGGCCGGGGTCGGTGTCGATGCCCAGCACCGGCTGTCCGGCGAGGTACTTGGCCACGTTCGCCACCAGCCCGTCCTGGCCGACCACGACCACCACGTCCTCCGGCGCGAACAGGAAGCGGTCCAGGTCGGCCCGCTCCACCCGGCTCTGACGCCAGGTCAGCGGGATGGCGGCGGCCACCTCCGTCAGTGCCTGGCGCGTACGGCGGTGGCGCTCGGCGACCTCCGCGATGTCGCGGCCCCGGGAGGAGAGGAAGAAGGCGGCCTGGCCGTGCGTGCCGTGCCGGGCCACCAGCTCCTCGTACTCCGTGGTGCGATGGACCAGGACGACCCGCGGTGCGAGGCTCACACCTGCTCCCGCGTACCGAGCCGGGCGAGCAGGCCCGTCAGGACGTCCGGCGACACCGTCACGCTGTCGATCCGCGGCAGGTTCTCCGCCAGCCGGGTCCCGGTGAGCGCGTGCAGGGTCGCCACGTCCACCTCCGCGTGCACCCGCAGCCACGCCGCCTGTGCCTGCGCCCGCGCTTCACCGACCTCGCGCGCCCCCTCGGCCTCCGCCCGGGCCAGCCGTACGGACCGCGTGGCCTCCGCCTCCGCGAGCCGCACCGTCCGTGCCGCCTCCGCCTCGGCCCGCACCGCGTCGGCGGCAGCGCCCTCCTCGGCCTCGCGGCGGGTGTTCGTACCGCGCTGCTCCACCAACTGCTCCTCGCGACGGGCGAGTTCGATCTGGCTGGCCAGTTCGTTCTCGGCGATCGCGCGCTCCCGCTCGACGGCCACCGCCCGCCGCTCGTACGTCGCCCGGTCCGCCTCCTGCTGGATCTGCTCGCGGGCCGGGGTGCGCAGCGCCCGCTCGACCTCCGGCTCCGGACGCAGGGCCACGACGCGTACGGCGACCACCTCGATGCCGGTCGCCGGGAGGCGGGGCTCGCCGGCCAGGCCCGTCGCGATCCGCTCCCGCACCGCCGTGACGCCGTCGACCAGCGCCACCGACAGCGGAGTACGGGACAGGACGTCCAGCGCGTGCTGCTGGGCCGTCTCCGTCAGGAGCGTCCCCAGCTGCTCCAGCGGCGTGCCCCGCCAGGCGCCCGTGTCGGGGTCGACGGAGAAGTCCAGACGGGTCGCGGCCAGGGCCGGGTCGCTGATCCGGTAGGTGACCGTCGCCTGGACGGCCACGTCCTGGAAGTCGGACGTACGGGCATGGAAGGTCATCGCCAACTCGCGGTCGTCGACCGGTACTTCGGAGAGCGCGGCGGTCAGCGCCCGGTACCAGAAGCTGAGCCCGGGGCCGTCGTGCAGCAGTTTTCCGCCGCGGTGGTGGCGGATGTGCGCCGTGGGCGCGCCGCGCAGATGGCGCCAGCCGAGGCGCCGGGTGATGTCGGCCAGGGGATCCCCTCCGCGATTTCTCGTCATGGAGACGATAACGAGGGAGCCGGATTGTCGTCAAGGGGACGAGAATGAGAGGAGGGCAAGGAGGTCAAGCAGGGGGTGAAGACGGCCCCCGATGGTCAGGATGGAGGCATGGGATTCCATGTCGACTCCGAGGCCGGGCGGCTGCGCCGCGTCATCCTTCACCGGCCCGATCTAGAGCTCAAGAGGCTCACCCCCAGCAACAAGGACGCCCTGCTCTTCGACGACGTGCTGTGGGTGCGCAGGGCGCGCGCCGAGCACGACGGCTTCGCCGACGTCCTGCGCGACCGCGGGGTCACCGTCCACCTCTTCGGCGACCTGCTCACCGAGGCCCTGGAGATCCCGGCGGCCCGCAGGCTCGTCCTGGACCGGGTCTTCGACGAGAAGGAGTACGGGGTGCTGGCCACGGACCACCTCCGTGCGGCGTTCGAGAGCCTGCCCTCGGCCGAACTGGCCGAGGCCCTCGTCGGCGGCATGACCAAACGGGAGTTCCTGGAGGCGCACCCCGAGCCGACCTCCGTGCGCTTCCACGTCATGGAACTCGACGACTTCCTCCTCGCGCCCCTGCCCAACCACCTCTTCACCCGCGACACCTCCGCCTGGATCTACGACGGCGTCTGCGTCAACGCCATGCGCTGGCCCGCCCGGCAGCGCGAGACCGTGCACTTCGAGGCGATCTACCGGCACCACCCGCTGTTCCGTGACGAAACGTTCCGCGTCTGGTCCGAGGGGCAGGCCGACTACCCCTCCACCATCGAGGGCGGAGACGTCCTGGTGATCGGCAACGGGGCGGTCCTCATCGGGATGAGCGAGCGGACCACGCCCCAGGCCGTCGAGATGCTCGCCCACAAGCTGTTCGCCGCCGGGTCCGCGCAGACGATCGTGGCCCTCGACATGCCCAAGCGGCGCGCCCTCATGCATCTCGACACCGTGATGACGATGGTCGACGGTGACGTCTTCACGCAGTACGCCGGGCTCGGCATGCTCCGCTCGTACACGATCGAACCGGGCGCCGGCGACAAGGAGCTGAAGGTCACCGACCATCCGCCGGAGCACATGCACCGCGCGATCGCCGCCGCCCTGGGTCTCAGCGAGATCCGCGTCCTGACCGCGACCCAGGACGTCCACGCGGCCGAGCGTGAGCAGTGGGACGACGGCTGCAACGTGCTGGCCGTCGAGCCGGGTGTCGTCGTCGCCTATGAGCGCAACTCCACCACCAACACCCATCTGCGCAAGCAGGGCATCGAGGTGATCGAGATCCCGGGGAGCGAGCTGGGGCGCGGGAGGGGAGGGCCGCGCTGTATGAGCTGTCCGGTCGAGCGTGAGGCCGTATGAGGGGCCCGGGTCCCGGCGACGGCGGAGGCCAGTCCGTATAGAAATGCCGATGGTCGTATAGACTTCCAAGGTCCCTGTACTCGTCATACCCTGGAGCGCCTCATGGCGACTGTCCCGAGCGCCCTCGCCGGCCGCCACTTCCTCAAGGAGCTCGACTTCACCGAGCAGGAGTTCCTCGGGCTGATCGAGCTGGCCGCCGAGCTGAAGGCCGCCAAGAAGGCCGGGACCGAGACGCAGTACCTGCGGGGCAGGAACATCGCGCTGATCTTCGAGAAGACCTCGACGCGTACGCGCTGCGCGTTCGAGGTCGCGGCCGCGGACCAGGGCGCCTCGACGACGTACCTCGACCCGTCCGGCTCGCAGATCGGTCACAAGGAGTCCGTGAAGGACACCGCGCGGGTGCTGGGCCGGATGTACGACGGGATCGAGTACCGCGGTGACAGCCAGGCGAAGGTCGAGGAGCTGGCCGCGTACGCGGGCGTGCCCGTCTACAACGGCCTGACCGACGACTGGCACCCCACGCAGATGCTCGCCGACGTGCTGACGATGACGGAGCACAGCGCGAGGCCGCTCAAGGAGATCGCCTTCGCGTACCTGGGCGATGCCCGCTTCAACATGGGCAACTCGTATCTGGTCACCGGTGCGCTGCTCGGCATGGACGTGCGGATCGTCGCGCCCAAGGAGTACTGGCCCGGTGACGGGGTCGTGGCCCGCGCCCGCAAGCTGGCCGAGGGCAGCGGCGCCGTCATCACGCTCACTGAGGACGTCGCCGAGGGTGTCCGCGGCGCCGACTTCGTCGCCACGGACGTCTGGGTCTCCATGGGGGAGCCCAAGGAGGTCTGGGCCGAGCGGATCGCCGCGCTCGGCTCCTATGCGGTGACCATGGACGTCCTGCGCGCCACCGGCAATCCGGACGTCAGGTTCCTGCACTGTCTGCCGGCTTTCCACGACCTCGGTACGAAGGTCGGGCGCGAGATCTTCGAGAGCCATGGCCTGGACTCGCTGGAGGTGACCGACGAGGTCTTCGAGTCGGAGTACTCGGTGGTCTTCGACGAGGCGGAGAACCGGATGCACACGATCAAGGCGGTGCTGGTGGCGACGCTGGGGTGAGCCGCTTCGAGGGGGGAGCGCCGTAGCGGCAGCCCCGCGCCCCTAGGCCGACTTTCGCTGCGCCGGGATGACCGGCAGCCGGAACCACACCGCCTTGCCGGACTCGGTGGGGCGATGGCCGCAGGATGAACTGAGGGCCCGGATGAGGAGCAGGCCGCGGCCGTGCTCCTGCCAAGGGTCGGGATCCGTGGTGCGTGGCTTGGTCAGATCACCCGGCGGTGCCGGGTCCGGGTCGTGCACCTCGACCTGGCAGCCGGACGGCAGCAGCTCCACCACGAGCTCTATCGGGCCGCTCCCCGCGGTGTGCTCCACGGCGTTCGCGACCAGCTCCGCCGTGAGCAGCTCCGCGGTGTCGCTGTCGGCGGCGTGCTCCAGCTCGGCCAGCGCCGTACGGACCAGTGCGCGCGCCACGGGCACGGCTGCGGCCGTGTGCGGCAGTGCGATACGCCAGGAGGCGGAGGCGGAGGGGCGATCTTGCAAGGCGGGTCCGTTCATGAGCAGGCTGTCCTGCTTTCAACCTTATGAATGGTACGGCGCCACCCCGCAGAGGCTCCCGAAGGGCACCGTTCGAGACCTTCGGCCCCGACTGAAGGGCGGCTTACCCGGATGAACGTGCGGCCTCGCGCGGCTGATCCCACCGTTACGCGGGTGTCGACGAGCCGTGACGGATGTGACGGGGTCAGGTCACACTCGAATGGCTTATCGCGTGACCGTGACGACAGTCAAAGTTGGGTGATAGCTTCGAGGGGTAGAGCTCAGTGATGCAGTGCCCGCCGTCCGCCCGAGGAGGCCGCACGTCATGAGTCCCTTCACCGGCTCCGCCGCCCGCACCCCCGACTGGAAACACCTGCGGGTCGAGCTCGCCGACGGAGTCGCCACCGTCACTCTCGCCCGCCCCGAGAAGCTCAACGCGCTCACCTTCGGCGCCTACGCCGACCTGCGCGATCTGCTCGCCGAGCTGTCCCGGGAGCGTGCGGTACGGGCCCTGGTGCTGGCCGGCGAGGGCCGCGGCTTCTGCTCGGGCGGCGACGTCGACGAGATCATCGGCGCGACCCTGGCCATGGACACCGCCCAGCTCCTCGACTTCAACCGGATGACCGGGCAGGTCGTGCGGGCCGTCCGGGAGTGCCCGTTCCCGGTGATCGCGGCGGTGCACGGGGTGGCCGCCGGGGCCGGGGCGGTACTGGCGCTCGCCGCCGACTTCCGCATCGCCGACCCCACCGCCCGCTTCGCCTTCCTCTTCACCCGGGTCGGCCTGTCCGGCGGTGACATGGGCGCGGCCTACCTGCTGCCCAGGGTCGTCGGCCTCGGCCACGCGACCCGCCTGCTCATGCTGGGCGAACCGGTACGCGCACCCGAGGCGGAACGGATCGGCCTGATCAGCGAGCTGACGGAGGAGGGGCAGGTCGACGAGGCCGCCCAGACCCTGGCCCGCCGCCTCGCCGAGGGCCCGGCCCTGGCGTACGCCCAGACGAAGGCGCTGCTGACGGCCGAGCTGGACATGCCGCTCGCGGCAGCGGTGGAGATGGACGCGTCGACGCAGGCCCTGCTCATGAACGGCGAGGACTACGCGGAGTTCCACGCGGCGTTCACGGAGAAGCGCCCGCCGAAGTGGCAGGGGAGGTAGGGATGGTCTCGGCCGAGGGGACGGGAACGCCCTCAGGGGCGCGGGGCTTCACTGAATCCGCGGCGGGTGCCGCGCGGGAGCGACCAGCCACCACGGGCCCGCAGCCGTCGATGGAGACCAGCCACCCCCTACGAGTCGCGGTCATCGGCGGCGGCCCCGGCGGCCTCTACGCCGCCGCGTTGCTCAAACGCCTCGACCCGTCCCGCGAGATCACCGTCTGGGAACGCAACGCCCCCGACGACACCTTCGGCTTCGGAGTGGTCCTCTCCGACGAGACCCTGGGCGGCATCGAACACGCCGACCCGGTCGTCTACCGGGCTCTCCGCGAGGAGTTCATCCGCTGGGACGACATCGACATCGTCCACCGCGGCACCCGCCAGACCTCCGGAGGGCACGGCTTCGCGGCCCTCGGCAGGAAACGCCTCCTTCAGATCCTCCACGACCGCTGCCGCGAACTCGGCGTGGAACTCCGCTTCCGTACCGAGGCGCCCCCGCCGGATACGCTCAGGGAGACGTACGACCTGGTCATCGCCGCAGACGGTGTGCACAGCACCACCCGTGGGGCCTTGGCCCATGTGTTCCGCCCCCATGTGGCCGAACACCACTGCCGCTACATCTGGCTCGCCGCGGACTTCGCCCTCACATCCTTCCGCTTCGAGATCGCCGAGACCGAGCACGGCGTGATGCAGCTGCACGGCTACCCCTACGCGGCCGACGCCTCCACGGTGATCGTCGAGATGCGGGAAGAGGTCTGGCAGGCGGCCGGGTTCGCGGACCTCGACGAGCAGGAGTCCGTCGAGCGCTGCGCCAAGATCTTCGCGGAAGCGCTCCGCGGACGGCCGCTGAAGTCCAACAAGTCGGTGTGGACCACCTTCCGGACCGTGGTCAACGAGCGCTGGTCGCACGGCAACGTCGTCCTGCTCGGCGACGCCGCCCACACCGCGCACTTCTCCATCGGCTCCGGCACCAAGCTGGCCGTCGAGGACGCCCTGGCGCTCGCCGCCTGTCTGGAGGAACAGCCCTCCCTGGAGCGGGCGTTGGCGGCCTACGAGGAGGAACGCAGACCGGTCGTCGCCTCCACGCAGCGCGCCGCCCGCGCCAGCCTGGAGTGGTTCGAGAACCTCGGCCTCTACCTCGACCAGCCGCCGCGCCAGTTCGCCTTCAACCTCCTCACCCGCAGCCGCCGTGTCACCCACGACAACCTGCGCCTGCGCGACGCCCACTTCACCGAGGCCGTGGAGCGCGACTTCGGCTGTCCGCCCGGTACGCCCCCGATGTTCACCCCGTTCCGGCTGCGCGGCCTGACCCTGCGCAACCGGGTCGTCGTGTCCCCGATGGACATGTACTCGGCCACGGACGGCGTCCCCGGCGACTTCCACCTCGTCCATCTCGGCGCCCGCGCCCTCGGCGGCGCCGGCCTGGTCATGACCGAGATGGTGTGCGTCAGCCCGGAGGGACGGATCACCCCCGGCTGCGCCGGTCTCTACACCGGCAGACAGGGGGAGGCCTGGCGGCGGATCGTCCGGTTCGTGCACGCGCAGGCACCCGGCGCCGCGATCGGCGTGCAGCTCGGCCACAGCGGGCGCAAGGGCTCGACCAGGCTGATGTGGGAGGGCATCGACGAGCCGCTGGAGGACGGCAACTGGCCTCTCGTGGCCCCGTCCCCGATCCCGTACAAGCCGTACAGCCAGACCCCGCGCGAGCTGACCCGCTCCCAACTCACCGACATCCGCGAGCAGTTCACGTCAGCGGCCTGGCGCGCCGCCCGCGCCGGGTTCGATCTCCTCGAACTCCACTGCGCGCACGGCTATCTGCTCTCCGGCTTCCTCTCCCCACTGACCAACCGCCGCACGGACGCCTACGGCGGGTCGCTGGAGAAACGGCTCCGGTTCCCGCTCGAGGTCTTCGACGCCATCAGGGCCGTATGGCCCGAGGAACGGCCCATGACCGTCCGCATCTCCGCCACCGACTGGGCCGAAGGCGGTACGACGGCCGAGGACGCCGTCGCGATCGCCCGTGCCTTCGCCGCGCACGGCGCCGACGCCGTCGACGTGTCGAGCGGGCAGGTCGTCGCCGACGAACAGCCGGAGTTCGGGCGGTCCTACCAGACCCCGTACGCCGACCGGATCCGCCATGTCACCGGCCTCCCGGTGATCGCGGTCGGCGCCATCTCCTCCTGGGACGACGTCAACTCCCTGATCCTGGCGGGCCGTACGGACCTGTGCGCCCTGGCCCGCCCCCACCTCTACGACCCGCACTGGACGCTGCACGCCGCGGCCGAGCAGGGCTACGACGGTCCGGGCGTCGTCTGGCCGGCCCCGTACCGGGCGGGCAGCCGCCGCCCGCAGACCGGACGCACGGACGCCCCCAAGCCCCGCCTGACGCTCGGGACCTGAGGGCGCCCGGTCCGCCGGCGAGGGAGGCGCTGCCTACAGCTCGGCCATCCCCGCGGTGAGGGTCGTACCGTCCGCCGGGTCGATCAGGAGGAACGCGCCCGTGCGCCGGGCCACCGCGTAGTCGTCGAGCGCCAGCGGCTCGCCGGTGCGCAGGATGATCCGGCCGAGGTCGTTCGCGGCCCGCTCGGACGCGCCCGCCAGGTCCCCGACGATCGCGTTCACGGTCCGCGTCGTGTGCCGGATCAGCACCCGGTCTCCCACCCTCAGCGGCCGGTCCGCCAGATGGCAGACCGCCGCCCGTACCTCCTGCGTGAGCGCCGGCAGGTCGGCACCCGCGGTGATCATGTCCCCGCGCGAGACATCCCGCTGGGCGGCGAGGCGCACACTGATCGACTGCGGCGCGTGGGCCATGTCGACGCTCCTGCCGAGTACGTCGATGCCGGTGATCTCGGATGTCGCGCCGGACGGGTGCACGGTCACCCGGTCGCCGACCCGTAGCGCTCCGGACGCCAACTGCCCGGCGTAGTGGCGGACCTCGCCGTGCCGGATCACGTACTGGACGGGGAAGCGGGCGGGGGCGTCGGCGGGGGTGGTGGCGACGGGGACGTTCTCCAGGAACTCCAGGAGTGCCGGGCCGCCGTACCAGCCCATGTGCTCCGAGCGCCGCACGACGTTGTCCCCGACGAGCGCCGACACCGGGATCGGTGTGAAGCCGGGCAGGCCCAAGTCGGCGGCGTGGCCCGCGAAGTCCTCGACGATACGGTCGAACGCCTGCTCCGCGTACCCGACCAGGTCCATCTTGTTGACGGCGAGGACCACGTGCGGCACCCGGAGCAGGGCGGCCACGGCGGCGTGTCTGCGGGTCTGCTCGACCACCCCGTTGCGGGCGTCGACCAGGACGATCGCCAGGTCGGCGGTGGAGGCGCCGGTGACCATGTTGCGGGTGTACTGCACATGGCCGGGGGTGTCGGCGAGGATGAACCGGCGCCGGGGCGTGGCGAAGTAGCGGTACGCCACGTCGATGGTGATGCCCTGCTCGCGCTCGGCGCGCAGCCCGTCCGTGAGCAGGGCGAGGTCGGGGGCGTCCTGGCCACGGTTGCGGGAGGCGTGCTCGACGGCCTCCAACTGGTCGACGAGGACCGACTTGGAGTCGTGCAGCAGCCGGCCGACCAGGGTGGACTTGCCGTCGTCGACGGAGCCCGCCGTGGCGAACCGGAGCGTGTCAACGGTCATGATCAGAAGTACCCCTCGCGCTTGCGGTCTTCCATCGCGGCCTCGGAAAGCTTGTCGTCGGCGCGGGTCGCGCCACGCTCGGTGAGCCGGGAGGCGGCGATCTCGGCGATCACCTTCTCGATGGTGTCGGCGTCGGAGTCCACCGCGCCGGTGCAGGACATGTCGCCGACCGTGCGATAGCGGACCTGTCGCTTCTCGACGGTCTCGTGCTCGCGGGGCCCGCCCCAGTCACCCGCCGTCAGCCACATGCCGTCGCGCCGGAACACCTCGCGTCGATGGGCGAAGTAGATGTCCGGCAGCTCTATGTGCTCGCGCGCCATGTACTGCCAGACGTCCAGCTCGGTCCAGTTGGACAGGGGGAAGACCCGGACGTGTTCACCGGGCGCATGCCGCCCGTTGTACAGGTTCCACAGCTCGGGCCGCTGACGGCGCGGGTCCCACTGGGAGAACTCGTCCCGGAGGCTGAACACCCGTTCCTTCGCCCGCGCCTTCTCCTCGTCGCGCCGACCGCCGCCGAAGACCGCGTCGAACCTCTCGCTCCGGATCCTCTCGGTCAGCGGCACCGTCTGGAGTGGATTCCGTGTCCCGTCAGGACGTTCGCGCAGCACACCCCGGTCGATGTAGTCCTGTACGGAGGCCACATGGAGCCGCAGCCCATGTGCGGCCACCACACGGTCCCGGTAGTCGAGGACCTCCGGGAAGTTGTGCCCGGTGTCCACGTGCAGCAACGCGAAGGGCACCGGCGCCGGAGCGAACGCCTTCAACGCCAGGTGCAGCATGACGATCGAGTCCTTCCCGCCGGAGAAGAGGACCACCGGCCGCTCGAACTCACCCGCCACCTCACGGAAGATGTGCACCGCCTCGGACTCCAGCGCGTCCAGATGCGACAGACCGGACACCGTCACACCAGCCCCCGCTCCGCGAGGAAGGCGTACACGGCGTCGGCCGACTCGTGGGGCGTCTGCAGCTGTGTGGGAAGCACGAGCGACGGGTTCACCGGCGGCTCGTACGGGTCGTCGACCCCCGTCAGTCCGGAGAGTTGCCCTGCCGCCTGCCGGGCGTACAGCCCCTTCACGTCCCGCTCGCTGCACACCGCCACCGGGGTGGCCACATGCACCTCGACGTAGGGAGTGGCGCTGGCCTCGTGGCGTTTGCGCACGGCCTCGCGGCTGTCGGCGTAGGGGGCGATCACGGGGACGACGGACAGGACCCCGTTGCGGGCGAGCACCTCGGAGACCAGCCCGATGCGCTGCACGTTGGTGCTGCGGTCCTCCCGCGAGAAGCCGAGCCCGGCGGAGAGGAAACGGCGTATCTCGTCGCCGTCGAGGACCTCCACGCGATGTCCCTCGGCCTTCAGCCGGTCACCGAGCAGGCGGGCGACGGTCGTCTTCCCCGCGCTCGGCAGTCCGGTGAGCCAGACGGTGGCTCCGCGAGCCCTCGGGCCTCCCTTTCGGGGCGTGGTGGTCATGCGCAACAGTCCTCATCTCTTACCTGTGGACGACCCGATGGACGCTAGGTAAGAAACTTGAGAAGAGGCGCAGAGGAACCTGAGGGTTGCGTGAGTGGCGTGTGGTGTGCCCGAGGTCACAGGCCGACGTAAGAGGCTCCCGCGTCCCGCAGGCGCTCGTGCAGGCCCCGGAAGACGGCGGCCGAGCGCACCCCCGGCCAGTCCGCCGGGAGCAGCCGGGCGGGCAGGCCCGGGTCGGTGTAGGGGAGGTGGCGCCAGGAGTCCAGGGCGAGGAGGTAGTCGCGGTACGCCTCCTCGGGCGCCGTGTCCAACCGCTGCTCCCAGTCGTGCAGCACGCGCGCGTGGCGGTCCAGGAACGCCTCGTGCTCCTTGGCGATCGCGGCCAGGTCCCACCAGCGGGCGACTGCCTCCACGGTCGGCGTGAAGCCGAGGTGCTCGCCGCGGAAGAAGTCGACGTACACCTCCAGGCGCAGCCGCTGAAGGGTGTGCCGGGCCTCTTCGTAGAGCCGCGCCGGGGCGATCCACACGCCCGGAGCCGCCGTCCCGAAGCCCAGGCCGGCCAGCCGGGAGCGCAGGACGTGCCGCTTCTGCCGCTCCGACTCCGGCACCGAGAACACCGCGAGCACCCAGCCCTGGTCCTCGGGCGGCGCGAGGGCGTAGATGCGCCGGTCGCCGTCGTCGAGCAACTGGCGGGCGTCCGGCGACAGTTCGTATCCCGCCGCGCCCTGTGCCGTACGGGCCGGCAGCAGCAGCCCGCGCCGCTTCAGCCGCGACACCGACGAACGGACGGACGGAGCGTCCACGCCGACCGCGGCCAGCAGTCTGATCAGCTCGGCGACCGGTACCGGGCCGGGCAGGTAGCGGCCGTAGGCGCCGTAGAGCGTGACGATGAGAGACCGTGGTGCATGCTGGTCGGACACGTTGATCATCTTAGGTCGTACGGATCACTGCCGGTCACCCCCCGCGTCCCCGCCGTCGCGCAGCCGGAAATGCTGGAGCTTGCCGGTCGCGGTGCGCGGCAGCGCGTCCAGGAAGACGATCTCGCGCGGGCACTTGTACGGCGCCAGCTCGGCCTTGACGAACGCGCGCAGCGCCTCCACGTCCCGCCGCGCCCCCTCCCTGAGCACGGCGTACGCCACCACGACCTGTCCGCGTGCCTCGTCGGGGCGTCCCACCACCGCCGTCTCCAGCACGTCCGGGTGGCGCAGCAGGGCTTCCTCGACCTCCGGGCCGGCGATGTTGTAGCCGGCCGAGATGATCATGTCGTCCGCGCGGGCGACATAGCGGAAGTAGCCGTCACTCTCCCGGACGTAGGTGTCGCCGGTGATGTTCCAGCCGTCGCGCACGTACTCGCGCTGCCGGGGGTCGGCGAGGTAGCGGCAGCCGACCGGTCCGCGCACGGCGAGCAGTCCGGGCTCCCCGTCGGGCTGTTCCCGGCCCTCGTGGTCGACCACGCGCGCGTGCCAGCCCGGGACCGGCCTCCCCGTCGTGCCGGGCCTGATGTGCTCGTCGGCCGCGGAGATGAAGATGTGCAGCAACTCGGTGGCGCCGATGCCGTTGATGATGCGCAGCCCGGTCCGCTCGTGCCAGGCCCGCCAGGTGGCGGCCGGCAGGTTCTCGCCCGCG
The DNA here is from genome assembly GCF_042800355.1 of Streptomyces sp. NPDC057623. Taxonomy (NCBI): domain Bacteria; kingdom Bacillati; phylum Actinomycetota; class Actinomycetes; order Kitasatosporales; family Streptomycetaceae; genus Streptomyces; species Streptomyces sp. NPDC057623. The sequence continues at coordinate 30,318 of NZ_JBHVGZ010000072.1, read as the reverse complement.
GAGACGCAGCGGCGCAGCGAGGAGATGTCGTGCGAGTCGAGTTCGTCGAGCATGGCGCGGTACGCGGTCGGCGCGGTGAACAGCACGGAGACCCGGTGCTCGGTGATCGCGGGCAGCAGCTGTCTGGGACCGGCCTGTTCGAGGAGCAGGGCGCTGGCGCCGGCCCGCATCGGGAAGATGACGAGGCCGCCGAGGCCGAACGTGAAGCCGAGCGGGGGACTGCCGGTGAAGACATCGCCCACATGTGGGCGCAGCACATGGTCGGAGAAGGTGTCCGCTATGGCGAGCACATCCCGGTGGAAGTGCATACAGCCCTTGGGCCGTCCGGTGGTACCGGAGGTGAAGGCGATGAGCGCGACGTCGTCGGCCGCGGTGTCGGCGGCGGGGTACGGCGCGTCGGGCGCCGGGCGGCGCAGCGCGTCGTCGGGGGCGTCGCCGCCGTACGTGGTGATCCGCAGCCCGGGTATCTCGGCCTTGGCGAGGTCGTCGACGGCCCTGATGTCGCACAGCGCGTGCCGCACCCGGGCGATCTCGCAGACGGTCCGCAGCTCGTGCGGCCGCTGCTGGGCCAGCACGGTGACGGCGACCGCGCCCGCCTTCAGCACCGCCAGCCAGCAGGCGGCCAGCCAGGGCGTGGTCGGGCCGCGCAGCAGCACCCGGTTGCCGGGGACGACCCCGAGGTGGTCGGTGAGCACATGGGCGAGCCGGTCGACGCGAGTGCGCAGTGTGCCGTACGTCCATGTGTCGCCGGACGGGGTGTGGAACACGGGCCGCTCGTCGGGCGGGCCGTCGAGCAACTCGGCGGCCGCGTTGAGCCGATCGGGGTAGCGCAGCCCCGGCAGGTCGAAGCGGAGTTCGGGCCACTGGTCGGGCGGTGGCAGATGCTCGCGGGCGAAGGTGTCGACGTGGGCGGAGCGGTGCAGACCGGCCATGGCGGTTCGCCCCCTTGCCGTGTGGGCTGCCTTGTGGGCTTCGGGCTTCTAGGCGTCGTCGTGGGCCAAGCGGGGCCCGGGGGGAGTGCGGGTGCACTCCCCAGGACCCGCTCACCACACGGAGCGTATCGTGTTGGTGACGACAGTCAATGGTGCGCGATATCGTCGAGGAGGTCCGTCGAGAGGGCTCGTCGCGGACGGCCCCGCAGGGAGGTCGGCAATGCCCGCATTCTCACTCGATCCACCGCAAACCGCTTGGTGTGCCGAACTGCGCACCGTGGCCGCCGAACGGCTGCGGCCGCTCGCGGAGAAGGGCGAACCCGGGCACGTCAACCGCCCCCTGGTCGCCGAACTCGGGCGACTGGGGCTGCTGAAGCGGCTGTTCACCTCCGGAGCGGTCGACCTGTGCCTGATGCGGGAGTCCCTCGCGTATGCCTGCACGGAGGCGGAGACCGCCCTCGCCCTCCAGGGCCTGGGCGCGTATCCCGTCCATGCGTACGGCACCCCGGCCCAGCGGGACCGCTGGCTGCCGCAGGTGACCGAGGGCGGCGCGGTGGCGGCCTTCGCGCTGAGCGAGCCGGGGGCCGGGTCGGACGCGGCGGCGCTCGAGCTGCGCGCGGAGCGGGAAGAGGGGGAGGGGCGGGAGGACGTGCCGCCCGGGCAGTCGGTACGGACGCCGGGCGGCTCACTTGCCGCCCACCCCGACGGCCCCGCCCGCTGGCGCCTCACCGGCGAGAAGTGCTGGATCTCCAACGCCCCCGAGGCCGACTTCTACACCGTCTTCGCCCGCACCACCCCCGGCGCCGGCGCCCGCGGGGTCACCGCGTTCCTGGTGCCCGCGGACCGCCCCGGCCTCACCGGCACGGGCCTCGACATGCTGTCCCCGCACCCGATCGGCGCCCTCGGCTTCGACGCCGTCCCGGTCACCGCCGACGACGTGCTGGGCGAGCCGGACCGCGGCTTCCGGGTCGCGATGGGCACCCTCAACCTCTTCCGGCCCAGCGTCGGCGCCTTCGCCGTCGGCATGGCACAGGCGGCGCTGGACGCGACCCTCGCCCACACGGCCCGACGGGACGCGTTCGGCGGCAAGTTGAAGGACCTCCAGACGGTCGCCCACCAGGTCGCCGAGATGGCCCTGCGCACGGAGGCGGCCCGCCTCATGGTGTACGCGGCGGCGACGGCGTACGACGAGGAGGCCCCGGACGTGCCGGGGCGCGCCGCGATGGCGAAGCTGCTCGCGACGGAGAGCGCGCAGTATGTCGTCGACATGGCGGTCCAGTTGCACGGCGCCCGTGCGCTACGCCGCGGCCACCTGCTCGAACACCTCTACCGTGAGGTGCGCGCCCCGCGCGTCTACGAAGGGGCCAGCGAGGTCCAGCGCGGCATCATCGCCAAGGAGTTGTACGCGAACATGGAGGCCGGCCGGTGAGTACCGAGCGCGTCAACCCGCCCGATCTGTCCCCGCCCACCGGTTTCTCCCACGTGGTCGTCGCCACCGGCTCACGGGTCGTGTTCCTGGCCGGGCAGACCGCTCTCGACGCCGACGGCAAGGTGGTCGGGGAGACGCTGCCGGAACAGTTCGAGCAGGCGCTCACGAATCTGCTGGCCGCGCTGGCGGCGGCCGGTGGCACACCGGCCGATCTCGCGCGGGTCACCGTCTACGCCACGGACATCGCCGGGTACCGCTCCCAGGTCGCCGAACTCGGCCGCATCTGGCGGCAGTCGGCGGGCCGTGACTATCCGGCGATGGCGGTCGTCGAGGTCGTCCGCCTCTGGGACGAACGGGCGATGGTGGAGCTCGACGGGTTCGCCGTACTGCCGTAGGGCCCGGTCGTGCGGCGGTGGCCGAGGGCCGTGCTCACGCCGCCATGGCGAGCCGCCCGGCCGGCACCCGGTGCGGTGCGACGACGCGACCGTCGGGCAGCAGCTCACCGCTGTCGTCGAAGACGATCGCACCGTCGCAGAGCAGGCTCCAGCCCTGCTCGGGGTGTGCGGCGACCACATGTGCGGCGGCCTGGCTGACGAGGGAAGGGCACGAAGGCTGGTGGGAACACATGGCGCACCTCCACATAGGGCGGACGAGCCGTGTGGGTCGTCCATATGGGTAGACCATCCTCCCGTCCCGCACTCATCGGAACGCCCCGCCGTGAACCGTGACAACACGCGGACAACTCTCTGACCGATCCACGAAGGTCGGGGCGGACTCGCCACCGAAGGGGTGACGATCACGGCCATGAGCACACCGGCCGGGTACCAGTGGAGCGCCCCACTCCGCCCACCGGGAGGTCATCCCATGCCCCTGCGCCCTGTCCTCGCCACCGCCGTCGGCACCGCCCTGCTCCTGCTGGTCGCCGCGCCCTCGGCCCTCGCGGACTCCGACGTCACCGCCGAGACCAAGGAGACCGTGACGGTCGACAAGACGGTCCGCATGACCGCGGACGGCACCGTCACCGTCGGCGGCACCTACAGCTGCGTCGACAGCGCGGGCCCCGTCTTCGTGAGCGTCTCCGTCGGCCAGAAGGCATCCACCACCCGGTACGCCATCGGCGGCACCCTCGCCGTGTGCGACGGCAAGAAGCACCGCTGGGAGAACAAGAGCAAGCACTCCCCGGCCACCCTCAAGCACGGCAAGGCCGACGTCGAGGCCACCCTCGTGGAACTCCGCCCCGTGGACGGCCTGGGCGGCCTGCCGCTGCCCCACTTCCACGCGGCACTGAAGAAGGACATCACGCTGTCGAAGGCGTGACGGGGCAGCCCGCTCCACGGGTTCTCGCCGTTCGGGCCCCTGCCGTTCGGGCTTTCGCCGTTCCGGCCCTTGCCGTTCGGGCCAGCCTCACGCGGCGGGGGGGGGGGGCGCCCCCCCCCCCCCCCCCCCCCCCCCCAGAGCGGGTGGGGTGCGGGGGGGGAGGAGGGCGAGCTGGGTTCTTTCTCCGCGATACCGCGAGACAGCGAGGCGGTGGGCGG
>NZ_JBHVGZ010000072.1:0-26412 GCF_042800355.1 Streptomyces sp. NPDC057623 | reverse complement strand
GGGGGGGGGGGGAAAGCCTGCTCGGGGGTTTTTCTTGTTTGGGTCCCTGGTGTTGGGGTTTTTTCCCTTCTTTCCTTTCCTGGTGGGGCCAACCCCCCCGGGCCCCCCCCCCCCCCTGCCCACCGGCAGGGACGCGGCGCGGTGCGTCGGGGGTCAGGAAGCGGCCCGGTCGGTCTCCGCGCGGCCGACCAGGTCCAGCGCGATGTCGGTGATCATGTCCTCCTGGCCGCCGACCATGCCCCGGCGGCCGACCTCGACGAGGATGCCGCGGGTGTCCAGGCCGTAGCGCGCGGCGGCGCTCTCCGCATGCCGCAGGAAGCTGGAGTACACACCCGCGTAGCCGAGGCTGAGGGTCTCGCGGTCCACCCGGACCTCGCGGTCCTGGAGGGGCCGTACGAGGTCGTCGGCCGCGTCCATCAGGGGGAACAGGTCACACATGTGGTCCCAGCCCATGAGATCGGCGACTGCCACGAACGCTTCGAGGGGACAGTTCCCGGCGCCCGCGCCCTGCCCCGCGAGCGAGGCGTCCACCCGGACGGCACCGCTCTCGACGGCGACGACCGTGTTCGCCACGCCCAGGGCGAGGTTGTGGTGGGCGTGGATGCCCAGCTCGGTCGTGGGGTCGAGGACGTCGCGGTAGGCACGGAACCGGTCGCGGACGCCGTCCATGGTGAGGCGGCCGCCGGAGTCGGTGACGTAGACGCAGTGGGCGCCGTAGGACTCCATCAGCCTGGCCTGGCGGGCCAGTTCGGCCGGTGCGGCCAGGTGGGACATCATCAGGAACCCGGCGACGTCCATGCCCAACTCCCGCGCCGCGGCTATGTGCTGGGCGGCTATGTCGGCCTCGGTGCAGTGCGTGGCGACGCGCACCGAGCGGACGCCCAGGGTGTGTGCCTGCCTGAGGTCGTGCAGGGTGCCGATGCCGGGCAGCAGCAGGGTGGTGGGAACCGCGTGCCGCGCGGCGTCCACCACGGCCTCGATCCACTCCCAGTCGGTGTGGGCGCCGATGCCGTAGTTGATGCTGGAGCCGGCCAGGCCGTCGCCGTGGGCGATCTCGATCGCGGCCACGCCGGCGGCGTCCAGCGCGGCGGCGATGGCGCGGGCCTGGTCGACGGTGTAGCGGTGGCGGACGGCGTGCATGCCGTCCCGCAGGGTCACGTCCTGGACGTACAGACGGGTCATCGGGAGGCCACCTCCGTGGCGGTGGGGGTCCTCCCGGTCATGGGGGTCCCCCCGCTCGAGCGAAGTCGAGAGTGGGGGAGAAGCCGGGAGTGGGGGAGGGCGGCCATGCGTTCCGCGGTGCGCAGCGCGGCCGAGGTCATGATGTCGAGGTTCCCGGCGTAGGCCGGCAGGTAGTGTGCGGCGCCCTCCACCTCCAGGAAGACGGAGACCTTCAGCGCCTCGCCCGCGCCGGGCGCGAGGGTGCGCAACGGGTCGTCGGACGCCACCCGCTCGAACTGCACCTTCTGCTTGAGCCGGTAGCCGGGGACGTAGTCCTGCACCCGGCCGACCATCTCCTCGACCGAGGCGGTGACCGCCTCGGTCGCGCAGTCGGACACCAGACAGTGCACGGTGTCCCGCATGATCAGCGGGGGTTCGGCCGGGTTGAGGACGATGATCGCCTTGCCGCGTGCGGCGCCGCCGACCCGCTCGACGGCGCGGGACGTGGTCTCGGTGAACTCGTCGATGTTGGCGCGGGTGCCGGGCCCGGCCGAGCGGGACGCGATCGACGCGACGATCTCGCCGTAGTGGACCGGGGTGACCGCGCCCACGGCGGCGACGACCGGGATGGTGGCCTGGCCGCCGCAGGTGACCATGTTGACGTTCGGGGCGTCGAGGTGGGCGTCGCCGTTGACCGGCGGGACGACGTAGGGGCCGAGGGCGGCCGGGGTGAGGTCGACGAGCGTGCGGCCGAGCGGGCGCAGCACCTCGTCGTGACGGCGGTGGGCGCCCGCCGAGGTCGCGTCGAAGACGATCTCCACGTCGGCGAACTCGTCCAGTGCGACGAGCCCTTCGACGCCCTCGTGGGTCGTGGCGACCTTCAGCCGGCGGGCGCGGGCCAGACCGTCGGAGGCGGGGTCGATCCCGGCCAGCGCGGCGATCTCCAGGGTCTCCGACAGCCGCAGGACCTTGATCATGAGGTCGGTTCCGATGTTGCCGGAGCCGATGATGGCGACCTTGGTGGTCACAGCGTGCCCCCTTCCTCGGCGAATTCCCGGGCGAAGCCGACCCGCACGGAACCGAGACCGGAGATACGGGCCTCGAACACGTCACCCGCGGCCGCGGGGGCCATCGGCCCGAGCGCGCCCGTCAGCACCAGGTCGCCCGCGCGCAGCGGGTCGCCCCGCTCGGCGAGCGCGGAGGCCAGCCAGACCGCCGCGTTCAGGGGGCTGCCGAGACAGTCGGCGCCGGTGCCCTCGGAGACGGTGTCGCCGCCTCGCGTCATGGCCATCGTCACCGTCCGCAGATCGACGGCGGTGAGCGGTACGGGGGTCGCGCCGAGGACGTACAGGCCGCAGGAGGCGTTGTCGGCGACCGTGTCGAACAGGGAGATGTCCCAGCCGGCGATACGGCTGTCCACGATCTCCAGCGCGGGCAGCGCGAAGTCGACCGCGCGCAGGACGTCCACGACCGTGCACTCCCGGTCCGGCAGGTCCCGCCCGAGCACGAGCGCCACCTCGGCCTCGACCTTCGGCTGGAGCAGCCGCCCGGCGGGCACCTCGCCACCGTCCGGTACGGCCATGTCCGCGAACAGGGCGCCGAAGTCGGGCCGGTCCACGCCGAGTTGGCGCTGTACGGCCACGGAGGTCAGGCCGATCTTGCGGCCGGCGATCCGGCGGCCGGCGTCCAGGCCGCGCCGCACGTTGAGCTGCTGCACGGCGTACGCGGTCGCCAGATCTCCGCCGCCGTCGAACAGGTCACGCACCGCAGGACAGGCGGTCCCCGTGCGGGCGGCCTCCGCCAGCAGGTCGGCGGCCTTGACCACGGCCGGTGGGGCGGGGTCCGGGCGGACGCCGTCGAGTGCGGTCGACACGGGATACCTCCAGGGGAAGGGAGAGGGAGCGGGTTGACATCGATATAGACAGGGTCCGCGCGAAGCGACAAACTTTGTTCCGTGACACGGAACAGCTCAGGCGGCAACATGCTGGAAAAGGCCGCGAACATCCTGGAGTGCTTCAGCCCGAGCGGCGGTTCGTACCGTCTGGCGGAACTCGCGAAGCGCACGGGCCTGCCCAAGCCCACGGTGCACCGGCTGGCGGCGGACCTGGTCCGGCTGGGCTGGCTGGAGCGCTCGGGCCCTCGGTACCGGCTCGGGGCGAAGTTGTTCGAGCTCGGCTCGCTGGTGCCGCACCGGCTCGATCTGCGCGAGGCGGCCCTGCCGTTCCTCCAGGACCTGTTCGAGGCCACCCGCGAGACCGTCCACCTCGGGGTGCGGGAGGGCATGGACATCGTGTACCTCGAACGGATCCACGGGCACGAGGCCCTCCAGCTGCCCTCCCGTATCGGTGGCAGCCTGCCGCTGACCTGCACCGGCGTCGGCAAGGCCCTGCTGGCCTTCTCCGGCGCCGAGCTGACCGAGGAGGTGCTGTCCCGGCCGCTGCCGAGCCTCACGCCCCACTCGATCACCGACCCGCGCCGACTGCGCATGGCCCTGGAGAAGATCCAGGTCTCCGGTCTGGCCTACGAGGAGCAGGAGGCCGCCCTCGGAGTGGCCTGCATCGCGGCCCCCGTCTTCGCCGGCGGCAGCACGGTCGCCGCCCTCTCGGTGGCGGTGCCGCGCTCCCGGTTCAGCCCGGCCCAGCTGGCGCCCGCCGTACGGACGGCGGCACTGGGGCTGTCCCGGGTCCTGCGCGGAGCCGCCTGACACCCCGGCCGGGGCGCATCCGTCCGTACCGCTCGGAGGGACCCGCGCGGGCGGCGTAACGTCGTCAGTGTGGAGCCCACGGCCGGCGGTCTGGTGTCGCGCGCGGCGCACGAGCTCGGCTCGCGCGCGGACGAACTCAGAGCCGAACTGGAACAGTGCCTGCGGCGCGAACTTCCCGCGCTGTGGGAGGACCCGGATGTGGCGCGGATGGCCTCCGAGAACATCGTCGATCACCTCGCCGCCGCGTTGTTCGGCCTTGAGTACGGCATCGAGGCGAGCCTGATCGAGCCACCGCCCGCCGACGTGGAACGCGCGCGGGGACTGGCCCGGCACGGCACGCCCCTCAGCACCATGCTGCGTGCCTTCCGGCTGGCGCAGGGGCTGGTCATGGACCGGCTGCTCGCCGAGCTGCCCCGGCTCAGCGACGATCCCGAGCAGGTCAGCGTGGCGGCGCGCGAGGTGATCGCGATGTCGACCACGTATGTCGACCGGGTGTCGGAGCAGGGGGTCGTGGCGTTCCAGGAGGAGCGGGACCGGCGGCTGCGGTGGCGGTCGGCGATGGTGAACGAGGCGGGCCTGCGCATCGGCACCACCCTGGACATCGCCCGCACCACACAGGAGTTGGCGGACCTCGCCACCGAGCACTTCGCCGACCTCGTCACGGTCGACCTGCTCGACGCCGTGCTCCGGGGGCAGGACAGCGCGGGGGAGGGGCCGCACGTACTGCGCCGGATGGCACGGGGAGCGGGGGTGAGGGCCGGGCCGGAACCGACGATCGCACCGCGGCGGCTCCACACCTGCCCGGACGGATCACCGTCGGCGCACGCCCTGGCCACCGGGCGGCCCTCCCGGCACCGGCACGGCGGAGCCCGGGGCGCCCCGGACACCCCGGACCCCCCGCGCGGCGGCTCGACCCTGGTGGTGCCGCTGCGCGCGCGGGGCACCACGTTGGGCGTCGCCGAGTTCCACCGGCACGGCAACCCCGCGCACTACGACGACGAGGATCTGCTGCTCGCCCAGGAGATCGTCGCCAGGGCCGCCGTGGCCGTCGACAACGCCCGCCGCTACACGCACGCCCGGGCCACCGCGCTCACGCTCCAGCGCAGCCTGCTCCCGCGGTACGCGCCGCGGCAGTCGGCCGTGGACGTCGCCTACCGCTATCTGCCGGCCGGCTCCGAGGCCGGGGTGGGCGGCGACTGGTACGACGTCATCCCGCTGTCCGGCGCCCGGGTGGCCCTCGTGGTGGGCGACGTGGTCGGCCACGGCATCCGTGCCGCCGCCACCATGGGCCGGCTGCGGACCGCCGTGCGCACCCTGGCCGACATCGACCTGCCGCCCGACGAACTCCTCACCCACCTCGACGACGTCGTCCTGCGCCTGTCCGCCGAAGCGTCCACGGGCGGCGACCCCGGCGCCGAGTCGGATCCGGACCCCGACTCCGATCCCGGCCCCACCCCCGACCCCGAGTACGACGCCGAGGCAGGCGGAGACATCGGCGCCACCTGTCTGTACGCGGTCTACGACCCCGTGTCCCGCCGCTGCACCCTGGCCCGCGCGGGGCACGTGCCGCCCGCCGTGGTGATCCGGGACGGAACGGCGGACGTCCTCGAACTGCCGCCCGGCCCGCCGCTCGGCCTGGGCGGCCTGCCCTTCGAGACACTGGAGGCCGAGCTGCCCGAAGGCAGCCTGATCGCCCTGTACACCGACGGGCTGATCGAGGCTCGCGCCCTTGACGCCGACGCGGGTCTCGCGACGCTGCGGCAGGCCCTGGCCCGGCCGGCGCCCTCCCTGGAGGCCACCTGCGGCAATGTGCTGGAGGCCCTGCTGCCTTCTCCCGGCCTGCGCCCGAACGACGACATCGCCCTGCTCCTCGCCCGGACCCATGTGCTCGGCGCCGACCGGGTCGCCACCTGGGACCTGGAGGCCGACCCGGCGGTCGTGGGCCGGGCCCGTGCGGACGTCTCCCGGCAACTGGCCGCCTGGGGCCTGGCGGAACTCGACTTCATCGCCGAACTGGTCGTCAGCGAACTGGTCACCAACGCCATCCGCTACGGCCGCTCCCCGATCAGCCTGCGGCTCATCCTCCCCCAGCCCCCTGGCGGGGCGGGAGGTACCCCCGACGGCACCCTCCTGTGCGAGGTCTCCGACGCCAGCAGCACCACCCCGCATCTGCGCCGGGCCAGGGTCTTCGACGAGGGCGGCCGCGGCCTGCTCCTCGTCGCCCAGCTCGCCGGGCAATGGGGGACACGCCACGCCCGACGGGGCAAGACGGTCTGGGCCGAACTGAACGGGTCCGCCGAGTTCCCGGTACCGGTCGTCGAGTAGGTACGGGGGGCTTCGGGCCGGCGTGTGGTCCTGCTCCTGCCGACGGCGTCAACGCCTGAGGCCCCGCCGGACGGGGAGGACATCGGGGTCGGCGCCGGACGCGCTCGGAACCGGCGGGCGGCCGCCGTACCCGTGCGGGGCCCGTGGATGGCCGCGGGCCCCGCCACCCCCTCGTCAGTCCGACGTCGGCGGTGCCTTCGGCGCCCGGAACAGGCAGCCGATCGCCGCGACGAGGACGACGAGGCAGACGGCGACCAGGGAGGCGGACAGACCGTCCATGAAGGCCGCTCTGACACCGTCGGCGAGTGCCGCGCCACCCCGGGTGCCGAGTGTGTCGGCGACGTGGAGGCCGGCGGCCGCGGAGTGTCGTACGGACTCGGCGGCCTCGGCGGGGAGTTGCCCCACGGCGGCCGGCGGGGAGTCGCGGGGTGGGGCTCATGGGGAGTACCTCAGTTGTGTGCGGTGTTTCCGGGGGTTCGTGTGTTCCCGGAGGTTCCTGTGGTTCCGGGCTGGATGAGCTTGAAGAAGGCGCGGGCACCGGCTCGCCGCGCCGACTGCCGCAGCCGGTCCGGGAGCGGACGGGGCGGGACCGGTGCGGGGGAGCCCCCGGCCAGCCGGGGGAAGAGCGCCTCGGCGTTGGTGCGGTTGACGGCCGCGACGGTGCCGGCATCGACGCCGTCGTCGAGCCCGTTGGCGAAGTACTGGCCGGCCGCCGTGGGCGCGAAGGGCCAGTCGCTGCCGAACAGGATGTGCCCCGGGCGGGCGAACGCCAGCAGGGTGGGCAGGGCCGCGGGGCTGGAGGAGAGGGCGGTGTCGAAGTAGAAGCCGCGGAAGTCGTCCAGGATGTCGAGGGGGCTGCGTCCGGTGTCACTGGCGAGGGCGACGGCCATGCGGTGGGCGGCGTACGGCAGGAAGCCGCCGCCATGGCTGAGGATGAACCGGATGTTCGGGTACCGGCGCGGGATGCCGTTGCGGACGAGCAGGTAGGCGGCGCGGGTCGTGTCGAGGAGGAAGTCGGCCGCGAACGGCGGGATGCCGTCGACGGCGGGGGCGGGGAGGTCGGCCGGGTGGACCAGTACGACCGCCCCGTGCTCGTCGAGGACCCGCCACAGCGGATCCTGGCCGTCGGCGCCGAGGTAGGGGCCCTGGTTGTTGGCGAGCAGGGTGACCCCGTCGGCCCCCAGCCCGGTCAGGGCCCGCTCGGCCTCCTGCGCCGACGCGTCGGCGTCGGGCATGGGCAGCGTGGCGAACCAGCCGAAGCGGGCGGGGCGTTCGGCGGTGAGGGAGGCGGAGAAGTCGTTGAGCCGCCGTGCCAGGCCGACGGCCGCTTCGGGGTCGGTGAGGAATCCGGTGCCCGGAGTGGAGACGGAGAGGATCGCCGTCTCGGTGCCCAGCAGGTCCATCAGCTCCAGGGCCGTCTCGGGGCTCCAGTCGGGCAGGGCGCGGCCGCCCGCCTCGGTGATGCCGGCCTGGGCGAGGACGTCGCGGTAGAGGGACGGGACGAGGTGCTGGTGGACGTCGATCCGGCGGGGTGCGGTGGTCATGCGTGGCTCACTCGGCTTTCTCGGGGGAGGGGGAGAAGGAGGGGAGGGGGAGCGCCCGGGGAGAGGGGCGGCTGGTCCGGGCCTGGTCCCGTCCGGGGCGCGGAGGGAATCGGCGGGCCCGACTCACGGCGGCTCGCGGCGCTCAGGTCGGTGCGGCACGGTCTCGGAAGCGGCGGCGCCCGTGGAACGCTGCGGGGCAGGAAGCACGTGCGCTCTCCTCGGGCGGTCAGACGAACGTCACCGACACCGATCCGAGGCCACCGAAGCGTGCCTCGATCTTCTGGCCGGCGCTGACGAAGGGGGCGGTGGTCATGGCGCCGGGCAGCACCACCTGGCCCGGCTCCAGCGCCGTACCGAAGGCCGCGAGGGTGTTGGCCAGCCAGGCGACCGCGGCCGCAGGGTGGCCCAGCACCTCGCGCCCGCTGCCCGACGCGACCCGCTCGCCGTCCACGATCAGGTCGGCGGTGACGGCGGTCAGGTCGGGGGCGTCCCGCAGACGGGTCCAGGGACCGCACACCAGGCCGGCGGAACCGGCGTTGTCGGCGACGGTGTCGACGAGGGTGATCCTCCAGTCGCGGATCCTGCTGTCGACGATCTCCAGCGCGGGCGCCACGGCGTCGGTCGCCGCGAGCACGTCCTCGACGGTGACGCCGGGACCGGACAGCGGCTCGGCGAGGTGGAAGCAGATCTCCGGTTCGATCCGGGGCCGGCAGTAGTGCGCCGCGAAGACCGGGGCGCCGTCGCGATGGACCATGTCGTCCAGCAGATGCCCGAAGTCGGGTTCGTCGACGCCGAGCAGCCGCCGCATCGCATTGGCGGTCAGGCCGACCTTGTGCCCGATGACCGAGGCCCCGTCGGCCAGCCGCCACGCGACGTTGTCCCGCTGGAGGGCGTAGGCGCCGGCCAGGTCGAGGCCGGGCAGCAGGGCCGACAGCGGCTCGATCGGCACCGCGTGGTGCTCCGCCTCGCGCAGCATCCGGGCGGCCTCCTCGCGCTGTACGTAGGTCAGGCTCATCCCTCGCCCCCCGGGTCGGTACGGCGGACCAGGCCGGCACGCCCTCCCGCGGCGGGGGGACCCCCGGTCGTGTCCGGGCCCGCCGAAGGTGGCCGCTTCCCGGCGCCGGGCTGATCCGTCGGACCGGCCCCGGCCGCCATGCGGACGGCCGCGTCGTGGACGAGCCGTGCGTGCATCTCGAACATCGCCACCAGGTCGACCCGGTCGCCGGCCACCTCGCGGTGCACGAACAGTCCGTCGGCACCGGCCACGGCGTACGCGGTGAGGGTGCGCACGGCCTCCTCGTCCAGGGCCGGGAACAGGGTGCTGACCATGTCCGCGATCCGCTGCCGGGAGAGGTCGCGCACCTGGAGGAACACGGTCCGGCCCCGGCGCTCGGCAGGGCGCCGTTCCAGGGCGAGCATCAGGCCCAGGCGCAGGAAGTCGGGGGCCTCGACCAGGGATCTCGCGACGTTCGCCGCCATCGCCATGACCCGCTCCAGTGGAGTGCCGGCTGTGTCACCGGGCAGTTCGACGGCCGTGAGCCAGGCCGCGAAGCTGCGCTCGATGACCGCGGCGATCAGGTCGTCCTTGTCCTTGAAGTGCCAGTAGATCGAGCTCGCCGGCAGCCCGCACCGGGCGCTCACCGTGGCGATCGAGGTGCCCTCGTACCCGCGCTCGCCCGCGATCTCGACGGCCGCGTCGAGGATGCGCTGCCGGGACTCCAACCCGTTCGCACGCTTCTTGCGCGCCGCCTGCGGCCTGGTCATGGGGAGACGCCCTTCCGTCGTACGGGCACTTGACCGTCCCTGACGTCGAGCTTACCGTAGCGAACATTCCAATTGGAGTAAACGCTACAACAAAGAGCCGTGACAGGGACGACAGTGCCGCGACAGGGACGACAGTGAGGTGGCCTGGTGAGTGAGATCGATGCCGGGAACAGGGCCGGGAGCAGAGCCGAGGACAGCGCCTACGACGTGGCGGTGATCGGGTACGGGCCCACGGGGGTGACCGCGGCGAACCTGCTGGGCGCGGCGGGCCTGAAAGTCGTCGTGCTGGAGCGCGACGCCGAGATCTTCTCCCGGGCCCGGGCGATCTCCACCGACGAGGAGGTCATCCGGATCTGGCAGCGCGCCGGCCTGGCCGACCGGCTGAAGCAGGACATGCTGGCCGACCGGCCCCTGGACTTCGTCGACGCGCGGGGCCGCGCCTTCCTCAGCGCGCAGCCCACTCCGCGCGGCCACGGTCATCCGCCGCAGATGTTCATCTACCAGCCCGCGCTGGAGCAGGTCCTGCGCGAGGGCGTCGACCGCTACCCCCATGTCGAGGTGCTGCTGCGGCACGAGTGCCTGCGCCTGAGCCAGGACGCGGACGGGGTGGAGCTCACGGTCGTGGGCACGGGCGACGACTCCGTACGACGGCTGCGCGCGAAGTACGTCATCGCGGCCGACGGCGGCTCCAGCCTGACCCGCGCGCAGCTCAACGTGGGCTACGAGGGACGGACGTACGAGGACCGCTGGGTCGTCGTCGACACCAAGATGCTCAAGCCGTGGCCCGACCACGACCGGCTCCGCTTCCGCTGCGATCCGGCCCGCCCGGCGGTCGACTGCCCGACGCCGCTGGGGCACCACCGCTGGGAGTTCCCGATCCTGGCCGGCGACGACGAGAAACACCTGACGACCGACGCCGCGATCCACGCGATGGTGTCCCGGTACGGCATCGGCAAGGACCAGATCCGGATCCTGCGCGCCACCGTCTACAGCCACCACGTCCGCTTTGCCGCCCGCTTCCGGGTAGGCCGGGTCTTCCTCGCCGGGGACGCCGCCCACGCGATGCCGCCGTGGATCGGCCAGGGCATGGCCGCCGGAGTGCGCGACGTGGCCAACCTGTGCTGGAAACTCGACGCCGTGGTGCGCGGCGAACTGCCCGAGCCGGTGCTCGACAGCTACGAGGCGGAGCGCAAACCGCACGTCAAGGAGATCACCAGACGGGCCGTGTTCGTCGGCCGGATCATCACCAACCGGCAGCCGGCGCTCACCCGGGTCCGGGACTCCGTGCTTCCGGTCCTGAACCGCATACCGGGCTTCGGCGGCTGGCTGCAGGACTCCAACTGGATCCCCGTCGCCCACTACGCCGAGGGCTTCCAGGCCCGCCCCCGGACCAAGGCCTCCGGCCACCAGGTTCCCCAGCCCTGGGTGACCGGCCCCGACGGTACCCGGGTCCGCCTGGACGACGTACTCGCCGGCCGTTGGCTGCTCCTGCGCGGCGGGCCGCCCGCCCCGCAGCCCGCGTGGGACCGCGCCGGCGTCCCCTGCCTGACCGTCCTGCCAGCCGGGTCGCGACCGGCGCGCGGCGCGGTCGTCGACGACGACGGAGTGCTGCTGCCCTGGATGGCCGAGCGCCGCACCGGCACCCTCGCCCTGCGCCCCGACGCCTACGTCTACGCCGCCGCCCCCGTCGGCGCCCAACTCCCGCCGCCCCCGCCCGGATTCGCACCGGCAGCCCGTCCGGCCACCTCGACCGCCGTCCAAGGAACGCCATGACCACACACACCGCACCCCCGCCGATGCGGGAGTCGCTGCTCGACGTCCTCGGCAAGAAGATCTTCGTCGCGGAGACCGGCGACGGCCCGCCCGTCCTGCTGCTGCACGGCGGCGGCCCCGGCGCCTCCGGCGTCTCCAACTACACCCGGAACATCGCCGCCTTGGCCAGGGAGTACCGGGTCATCGTCCCCGACCTGCCCGGCTACGGCCGCAGCACCAAGGGCGTGGACGGCGCCGACCCGTTCGGCCACCTCGCCCGCGGCATCCGCGGCCTGCTCGACGAACTCGGCCTGGACAAGGCCCACCTGGTCGGCAACTCCTACGGCGGGGCCTGCGCCCTGCGCCTCGCCCTGGACACACCGGACCGCGTCGGGCGCATGGTGCTGATGGGCCCCGGCGGCATCGGCACGACCCGCGCCCTGCCCACCCCGGGCCTCAACAGCCTCCTCAACTACTACTCCGGCGACGGCCCCACCCGGCTGAAGCTGGAGAAGTTCATCCGCACCCACCTCGTCTTCAACGCGGCCGACGTCCCCGACTCCGTGATCGACGCCCGCTACGAGGCGAGCATCGACCCCGAGGTGATCGCGGCCCCGCCGCTGCGCCGCCCGTCCGGTCCGAACGCGCTGCGCACGCTGTGGAAGATGGACTTCACCCGCGACGACCGACTGTCCCGGCTGCCCGTACCGACGCTGGTGCTCTGGGGCGCGGCCGACAAGGTGAACCGGCCCTCCGGCGGCCGGATGCTGGCCGACCGCATGCCCAACTGCGACCTGTACGAGGTCGCCAACACCGGGCACTGGGTGCAGTTCGAGCGCGCCGAGCTGTTCAACCGCATCTGCGCCGACTTCCTGGCAGGCCGCCGATGACCGCGTACAGGTCGGCGAACGCGCACCAGGGGTACGACGCCGCGTCCGTCTTCGGCGCGGTCCACCTCGGCTACATCGTCATCGAGACCAACCGCTTCGCCGACTGGCGCCGCTTCGGCACCGACGCCATCGGCATGCACCACGACGACCTCGACACCGGCCTGATGCGCTTCCGCCTCGACGACCACGAGTGCCGCTTCCTGCTGCGGCGCGGCCCCGCCGAGGACGTCGTCGCCATCGGCTGGCACCTCGACGACCACGCCGCCT
The DNA here is from genome assembly GCF_042800355.1 of Streptomyces sp. NPDC057623. Taxonomy (NCBI): domain Bacteria; kingdom Bacillati; phylum Actinomycetota; class Actinomycetes; order Kitasatosporales; family Streptomycetaceae; genus Streptomyces; species Streptomyces sp. NPDC057623. Next base: position 14,005 of record NZ_JBHVGZ010000072.1, on the reverse strand, counting down.
TCGAGCAGATCGAGGCCCGGGTGCGCGCCCACGGCGTCCCCGTCGTCGAGGGCACCGCCGAGGAGGCGGGGATGCGCGGCGTCGAACGCCTCCTGCGCTTCCCCGGCCCCAAGGGCCTCACCCAGGAGATCTACACCACCCCGGTCCTCTCCCCGGAGCCCCTGCGGATGCTCGCGTCCGGCTGGGTCACGGGCGACTCGGGCATGGGCCATGTCGCGATCACCTCGGCCAGACCGACCCTGATGCGCGGCTACTTCAACACCGTCTTCGACGCCCGCCTCACCGACTACATCGAAGAGACGATCAGCGGCGTCAAGCTCAGGATCCGCTTCCTGCGGGTCAACGAACGCCACCACTCCATCGCGATCGCCGCCGTCCGGGGCCTGCCCATCGACCCGATCCGCACCCGCGTCCAGCACCTCAACGTCCAGGTGGACACCCTGGACGACCTCGCCCGCAGCTACGACCGCGTGCACGAACTCGGCTTCGACATGGCCCTGTCCGTCGGCCGGCACACCAACGACAGGGAACTCTCCTACTACGCCCGCACCCCCTCGGGCTTCGAGTGGGAGGTCGGCTGGAACCCCGTCGTCATCGACGAGGCCGTCTGGGAACCGGGTGTGCATCAGGGAATCAGCGTCTGGGGCCACACTCCCGTCGGTCAGACGATCGTCGACAAACTCGACCAGTTCCGCCTCGGCGCCCGTTCCCTCGCCCGCCCGGAGCGGACCGTCCCGGCGCTCAGCGGCGCCGGCATCCCCGACGACTGACCCCCGCCCCCCGACCCACGGCCGGTCCGGACCGGTCTCCCCTCCGGTCCGGCCCGGCCGTGCCCTCACCGGCACCATCGCTGCCAGCACTACATCGCCACCACTACGACGCCACCCGCATGACGCCGTATCAGACACGTCCCGATCGTGAAGGCTCCCCGATGTCCCTCCCGCCCCCGCCCTTCGACCTCGACAGCGAACTGGACCGGATCCGCGCCGTCCAGGCGGGCCTTGGCCGCCGCTTCGTCGCGGTCAACGCCGCCGCCTTCGTCCTCCCCGCCCTCCTCACCGCCGCCGGCAACGGCCATCTGCTCGCCCCCCGACTGCCGGGCGGCCCGGCCTTCGGCACGCTGCTGTGCCTGGCACAGGCGACGCTCCTCATCCTGACGGCCTGGCTGTACGACCGGGCCTCCCGGCACCACACGGATCCGCGGGTGGACCATGTACGGGCTCAGATCACCGTCCCCGCCGGGGAGAGACGGTGGTGACCGCGCTGCCCGCCCTGCCACTCGCCGCGGGCCCGGCCGGAACCGGCGACCGGGCGATGATGCTGGTCGCCTTCCTGGCGTTCATCGGCCTGTCCCTGCTGCTGTGTGTACTCGCCGGACCCGAGACGGACCGCGCGGCCGAGTTCTACACCGGCGACCGCTCGCTGTCCCCCTTCCAGAACTCCCTGGCCCTCACCGGTGACTACATATCGGCCGCCACCCTCCTCGGCAGCTGCGGGCTGGTCGCCCTCGCCGGCCAGGACGGCGTCACCGCCACCGTGAGCACCTGCCTGGCCGTCGGCGGCTTCCTGCTGCTCGCCCGACCCCTGCGCCACGCGGGCCGCTACACCCTCGGCGACGTCCTCGCCCTGCGCGCCCCCGGCGCCGCCGCCCGGATCGCCGCCGCGACGGCCACCCTCGCCTTCTGCGTGCCCTTCCTGGTGGTCCAGCTGTCCGGGGCGGGCCAGGCCACCGCGCTGCTCATCGGGCTGCCCAGACCCGGGGCCCAGCAGGTCTGCACGGTCTTCATCGGGGTCGTCATGATCTGCTTCGCCGTGCTCGGCGGGATGAAGGGCACCAGCCTGGTGCAGATCCTGAAGGTGGCCGTGGTGTTCACCACCATGACCGCGCTCGCCGTCCTGGTCCTCGCCCACTACGACTGGAGCCCGAACGCGCTGCTCCAGGCCGCCGCCGCGGGGAGCGGCCGCGCGGACGGCTACTTCGAGCCCGGCCAGGCCATGGGCGACTCCCTCACCGGCCGCCTCGACTTCCTCTCCCTGCAACTCAGCATCGTCCTGGGCGGCGGCTGCATGCCGCACATCGTGATGCGCGTCAACTCGGCCGCCGACGGCGCGGCCGCCCGCAGGGCCGCCCGCCACACCGTCGTCCTCGTCTGCGTCTACAGCCTCTTCGTCGTCATCGCCGGGCTCGGCGCCGCAGGCGTGGTCGGCGGCGCCGCCATCGGCTCGGCCGACCCGAACGGCCAGGCGGCCCTGATGCTGCTGGCCGACGCCCTGGAGGGCGACACCTCCGGGCTGGGCGGCAGCGTGCTGTTCACGGCGGTGGCGTGCACCGTCTTCGTCACCGTGCTCGCGGTGGTCGCCGGCATCACGCTCACGGCGGCGGCCGCGCTGGCCCACGACGTCCACGCCGAAGCGGTGCGCGGCGGCAGCCTCTCCGCCGGCCGTGAGATCCGTACGGCCCGCTGGGCGGCGGTCGCCGTCGGGGCACTCGGCATCGGTCTCGCCGTGGCGGTCCAGGGCCGCGACCTGCAGTCCCTGGTCCAGCTGTCGCTCACCCTGTCCGGCGCCACGGTCCTGCCCGCGTGCCTGTACTCCCTCTTCTGGAGCCGGTACAACCGCACGGGCCTGCAGTGGACGGTGTACGGCGGTCTGGTCGCCACCCTCGCCGTGTACGTCTCCTCCGCCGCCTTCACCGGCACCCCGGCCTCGCTGCTGCCCGATGCCGACGTCCACTGGATCGGGTTGCGCTCGACTGGCCTGATCGCGATACCGCTGGGCTTCGCCCTGGGCCTGCTGGGCAGCCGCGTCGGGCGGAGGCCGAACACGGCCGAGGAGACGGCGGCCGGGCGGCCGGCCTGGAGGAGGCGGGTACTGACCGGCGCGGGCGCCGACTGACACGGCGGGGCCCGGCCAGTCTGCGGATGCCCCTCAGACCCCGATCCGCTGGGCGAGCGCGGGGAACTGAGCCAGGGCGTTGGACCGTTCGACCTTCAGACGCTCGCTCGCCGGGAAGGTCTCGTCGAGCTGGGGCGCGGGGTCCCCGGCCGCCGGGTACAGCGGTCCGCTGAAGGGCCAGTCGGTGGCGAACAGGATGTGCCGCGTGCCGGCCAGTTCCCTTACGGCCTCCATCGACTGCGGGGCGTGCGAGAGCGCGGTGTCGTAGAAGAGCTCGCGGAAGGCCGGGCTGCTGTCGTCCGCGCCCGCGATGCCCAGCGTCTGGGCGAGCGCGGGGGTGATCGTCAGCAGGCTGGTCCGGAAGGCGATGTAGGGCAGTGTGCCCCCGGCGTGCGCGGCGAGCCAGCGGATGTTCGGACGGCGCGTGTACACGCCCTTGTAGAGCATGTTGACCAGTGCGCGGGTGGTGTCGAAGGTGAACTCGTAGAGGAACGGCGGCAGGCCCAGGTCGGGGTAGTGCCGCGGGGTCACCGGATGGATGAACACCATCACCCCCAACTCGTCGAGGACCCGCATCAGCGGCTCCAGGACGGGGTCCCCGAGATACACCCCGCCGTAACTGCTGAAGATGCCGACGCCGTCCAGCCTCAGTTCCCGTACCGCCCGCCGGACCTCCGCCACGGCGGCCGCGACGTCCTCCCGGCCGGGCTCCGGGCCCAGCGGCAGCACCGCGAACGCCCCGAAGCGTCCCGCGAGTCGAGCCGTGTCGGTGTGCACCAGCTCCCGGCTCATGTAGTCGTTGAGGCGCCGGGCCATCGCGACTCGCTCACCGAGGGAGGGCAGGTACGTCACGGCCGGCTCGGACACGGAGACGACCTGCGTCTGGATGCCGTAGCGATCCATGAACCCGACCGCGAGCGTCGGGCTCCACGCCGGGACGGGGACGCCGCCGATCTCCGTGATCCCGTTCGCCGTGAGTGACGTGCGGTAGAAGCCCGGGACGATATGGCAGTGCACGTCGATGCGGTACCGGCCCGAGGGCAGGACCGTGGCCGGGCCGGCCGCCTCGCTGTCGGCCCGCGCGGCGCCGGTACCGAGAGCGGCCGCCGCGGCGCCCAGCGGCACCGCGGCCTTGAGTACTCCGCGCCGTCGCATACCGCGGGGCGCGTCGCATGAGGGAGTGTCCATGGGGAGCTCTTCCTGAAGTGACCACTACACGATGGTCTGGAATGGTCGCTACAGTAAGAGCGGGGACCGGGCCCGTCAATGCCCTGGCCACAGGCGCTCGGCACCGCGACTTCGCCGGTGCGGCCGACCCTGCAACATTTCAGGTTCCGGGTGCTCGCCGCGGAGTCGAGGATGCCGTCGTACTCCACAGAGCTGAGGGACCTGGACCGACCATGAAGCGAATACGAGCACTGCGCACCAAAGCCTCCCTCTTCGCGGGAGCCTCGCTGCTCGCCGGACTCGGCATCGGTACCGGTGCCTCGCCGGCACACGCCGCCTACTCGGACTGCGGCCAGACGGAGGTCTGCTTCTTCACGGGTGCCTACGGCACAGGGCAGAAGTGCGCCTGGACCGGTTACGACCCCGACTGGCAGAAGGGCGCCACCGTCTGTTCCTGGGCCGACGACTCCAATGTGAGGTCAGTCTTCAACAACGGCAGGAGCGGCATGGTGGTCATCTACTACAAGGGCGCCGACTACACGGACCGCGTCGGCTGCACCAAGGCGGGCGTCGCGGGCAACCTGGCCGGGACCTACAAGATCCGCTCCCACCACTGGGCCGACAGCTGCTGAACGCGCCGCCCGTCCGCGCTTCAAGGCGGAGCAGTACGGCGTATCCCCGCACCTCCGCGTCCCTGAAAGGTTCCAGGTTCCCCTGAACCGCACGGGAGTCGAGGATGCGGTTCGACCCCGCACATCACTCGTACCAAGGGCACGCCTTCGTCATCGAACGGCGAAGGCGCCGCGACACCTGAACGAAGGGAAGAACGCATGCGACCGAGCGTCATGACGAGGTCGATCGTCAGCGCCACCGCCGTCGTCGGGCTGGCGGTCGGAACCCTCGCGGGAGCCGGCACCAGCTTCGCGGCATCCGCACCGGCCGCCCAGCCGAGCGTGAGCACCGAGGCCGTCGGCACGCTGGCGACGAACAACCTCGGCCTGACCGGCGCGCAGGCCAGGAACCTCCAGATGTGGCTGGCGACGCACTACGGCTACACCGGCCCCATCGACGGGCTGCTGGGCACCAACAGCTGGAAGGCGCTCCAGCGCCACCTGCGGAACTGGGACTACAAGGACGCCATCGACGGGATCGCCGGCCCCGGCACGATCAAGGCGCTCCAGCGGTACCTGAAGGACGTCTGGGGCTACCAGGGACCGATCGACGGGATCGCCGGCCCGGGCACCAGGACCGCGTTCGCGGAGTTCGCCGGCTCCGTCGGCGACTGACCCGTACGCGCCTGCCTCACCTCCTCACGGGGGAGGTGAGGCAGGCGCGCTCGTCCTTCAGCGTGACGCGGATCCTTGAGCCGCGCTCGCACCCCGCGTACGCCCGCGCCGCGCTGTCTCACGCTGATCACGGTCCCCGCACGTCTCCAGAACCAGGAGGAACGCATGGGACGAAGAATGCTCAGAGAGACGTTCGCCCTCGCCGCGGCATCGGTCACGCTGCTGTTCGGTTCCCCGGCGGTCGGCGCGGCCCAACACGCCCTCCCGGAAGCGGACATGACCGCGGGCGCGACCGCCGTCTGTGGACACACCACCTCGCAGCCCGAGCTGAGGATCGGCGCCACCGGTGCACCCACGCTCGAAGCGCAGTGCGAACTCAACCTGGCGACGAAAACCTCCGCGCACACCCCGATCTCGGTGGACGGCGCCTTCGGTCCCGCCACGGAGGGACGCGTCAAGGTGTTCCAGCGCTGCGCGGGCCTGACCGCCGACGGCGCCATCGGCCCGCTGACATGGGCGGCCCTCAACACCTGGGCTGCCGAGCCCCGTACCTGCACCCCCCGGGGAACGGCGACCGCCCCCCAGGCCGCCGTGTGCGGACACACCGACGCCCGCCCGACCCTGCGGCGGGGCGTCGACGGCGTCGAGGTGAAAGAGGCGCAGTGCCGGCTCAACCTGGCGATGGAGCCCGGCCGTCACACTCCCCTGGTGATCGACGGCGACTTCGGCGGCGGGACCGAGAACCGGGTCGTGCAGTTCCAGCTCTGTGCCGGTCTGGGCGCGGACGGAGTCGTCGGACCCGAGACCTGGGCCGAGCTGGAGGGCTGGTCCGGCCGGAACGCGTACTGCACGCCGCCCCGCCCAGGCGGCTACCCCGTCGACGGCGTCGACACCTCCACGTACCAGCACCCCGGCGGCGCGCCGATCGACTGGGAGGCCCTGCGCGCCTCGGGAGTCGAGTTCGCGACCGTCAAGGCCACACGGGGCCTCGACGTCACGGACCCCTACCTCGCCACCGACCTCGAAGCGGCCAGGCTGGCCGGACTCGCGGTCGCGCCGTACCACTTCTACACCGCTGCGACCGGCGCCACGGGTCCCGCGCAGGCGGACCACTTCATCGCCGCCGCACGCGCGACCGGCTACACCGGCGGCCGTCCCGGCGACCTGCCCCCGGTCCTCGACCTGGAGCGCATGGACGACGGTACGGGCCGCTGCCCCCCGTACGCCTCGGTCGCCGACGTCACGGACTGGCTCGACCGGGTCGAGACGGCCTTCGGCCGCCAGCCGATCATCTACACCCAGAGGTCCTTCCTGGACGACTGCATGGGCTCGACCACGGCCTTCTCCTCGTACGCGCTCCAGCTCGCGGACTACCGCCACTCGATCGCCCAGCCCCCGCTGCCGAACGGTTCGACGACCTGGCTCATGTGGCAGTTCACGGCATCCGCGCTCTACGACGGGATCCGGGCCCCGGTGAACGCGGACGTCTTCAACGGGACCCGGGCAGACCTGGACCGCCTCGCCAACCGGTGACCCGGGACGGACCGGACGCGGCATCAGCGGCTCAGATGTCCCGGAAGAGACCGGCGGACGCCGTGACCTGCTGCAACGACCGCTCTCGGTTCGCTGACCTGCACGAATGGCCTTTCGGCTGTTTCACGCTCGTGCCCGTTGGTGCGGCCGGAAGTCCCAGAAAAGTCCCAGAGGACTCCCACTGCTGACGGACGTTCTCTCGGCTCTACCCAGGGCGGGGCGGTGAGGTGTGGGCTGGAGCCGAAGACCCTGGAGGCCGGGGCGTCAGGTGACTGGCGCTCGGCCTATGCCACGTTCGGCACGGCCGAGGACGGTCGGCTGTTCTTCAGCGAACGCGGCGGCATCATCAGTTACACCACCTATCACCGGGTGTGGCGCGAGACCCGCGGCCTTGCCCTGCCGCCATCGCTCACCAGGACCCCGCTCGCGAAGCGGCCGTACGATCTGCGGCACTCGCCGCTGTCCACCTGGCTGTGCGCGGGCGCCGACCCGGCCGAGGTCGCCCAACGGGCCGGCAACAGCGTCGAGGTCCTTCTGAGCCGGTACGCGAAGTGTCTGTATGACCGGCAGTCCATCAACAACCAGCGTATCGAAGGGCTCTTGAGCGCCTACGACCAGGCGCCCGAGCCGGATCAGTAGCGGCTGCGCCGAGAGCACTGCGCCATCAGCGAGGGGCTCAGCCAGACTTTGATCACGGTGGCCTGTCCGCCGCACAGCACTGTCAGGTCCTCGGGATCCGAGGTGAGGACCGTGACGGGACCGGGGAGAGGAGGGTGGTGCCGACGCCGCGAGCCCAGGAGCCGGCCGGTCTTGCCCGGGCATCCGACGGATCAGAGGCTGCTGTTCCCTCGTCAGGACTTGATGCGCCGAGTCACGGCCCCGGGGAGGTCGGTCTTGGCGACGTGCAGGGCGAAGCCGTCCTCGCGGTTCGGGGCGGGCTTGGCGTACCAGGGCAGGGCGCGGCGGCGCCACTTGGCCGCGGTGAGGTTGCCGGGGAGCTCCGGGAGGGGCAACACCCAGTTACCGAGCCGGAGTTCCCCATGCCAGATGCCGGCGGGGAGCTCGGTGACAGGGACGCGTACGACGAAGGCGCCCTCGGTCGTCGAGGCGGGAAAGGCGGCGCTGTCTCCCCGGTCGTTGTGGAGCATTACGGCGAGAGCGCCCTCGGGATGGCTGGCGAGCGTGCAGCGGCCGGTGAACTCCAGCTCTGTGGGGGCGTCGGAGGCCCACCGAACCGTGTCGTGCAGGCTGACGTGGGGCAGTACGGCGTGCTTCTGCTCGCCGAGGTCGAGCGTGAAGTTGCCATGCGGGTGGGTGGTGTAGAGGGTGGCGGCACGGGGACCCTCGGTGGTGTCCACGACGTGTGTGGCGGCCTTGCCTGACACACCGGCGGCCCTCTTGCTGCCGATGCGGACTTCCCGGGTGATGCCCTGGGCGCCGACGGCGAGGGAGATGTCCCACAGCCCGTCCCGGAGCGGACCGCCGTCGGCGGCCGTGGCGATGTCCACGGCGGCCTCGAAGCCGGCCATCTCGTAGACGTAGTGCCCCTGGTCCTCATCGGCACCGAGTCCGGGCGTCGCGGTATGCGTGACCGGCAGCCGGAACTCCTCCCTACCGCCACGCTCGCGCAGGACGAGATCCGTGGTGACATCGTCGGTGGCGACACGGTGAAGATAGCCGTGCCCGGCGAGGTACAGCGTGGTGCCGTACAGCTCGGCGCGGGTGACCCGGTGGCGTACGCCGAGCTGCGCTGTGACGTCGTAGCAGTCGTCGGGGACGGAGCGTGCGGGATCACGGAGGAAGGGGTAGCGGGCGAGGGCCCGGCCTCCGTCCACGACGACCGGGGTGGCCACCTTGCTTGCGGCCAGCTCCTCCTCGAATCGCATCAGTTCGAGCACCTCGTCGAGCATCCCCTGCCGTACCAGGTGCAGCCGAAGCCGGGCCATCGCGGAGAGGCGGTCGTTCAGCCCCTCGTGCCACAGCGGGGCGATGATCTCGGCGAGGCGTGCGAGGGCCTTCTCTTGCACGGTGCGGGATTCGCGGGCCATGTGGCCGAGAATCTCCTGCACCTCAACGGTCAGGTGCCGGTGTGCCAAATGGTCTCGGCCAGGTCCTGGCGGGACGTTCTCGAGGAGCAGGTCGACCATGCCCGGCAGGAACCGCAACCGGGGCTCCGTGCCCCCGTTGCGGACCGTGGCGTTGCCTCCGTCCTCGCGCAGCGAGCAGAACAGGCAGTCGTAGTCAGCGATCACGGAGATGCCCGAAGCATGCAGGTATGCCAGGGCTACGAAGGACTGGTCCTCGCCGATGGGCAGCCCCGTCGGGAAGCGCAGCGCATGCTGCTCCAGCGGCTCGCGGCGGAACAGCTTCAGCGGGTTGAGGGCCCAGTAGACGCGCGAGCTGAAGACATCCGTCCTCGGCTGGTTCCGCTTGAACATCGACATGGGCAAGCCGCGTCCACCCACGCCCACCATCTTGCCGAGCACGATGTCGGTGCCGTTCTTCTCGGCCATGGCCACCATGCGGTCGAGGGCTTCCGGGCCCAGGTAATCATCGGCGTCGAGGAAGAACACGAACCGCCCGCGGGCGTGGTCGAGGCCGACGTTACGAGGTGCCGAGGGGCCGCCGGAGTTCTCCTGCTCGAAGATGCTGATCAACCCGGGATACGCATCGGCGAGGCGCGCGAGTTCCTCGGCCGTCCCGTCGGTTGAGCCATCGTTGACGACGATGATCTCCAGCTCGTCTTGGCCGATGCTCTGCTCGGCGACAGACGTAATGCAACGCGTCAAATAGGGCATCGCATTGTACGCGGCGATAATCACCGAAACGGCCGGGGCAGCCATCGTCACGCTCTCCAAGGAAATACGGGGCACACCCGTATTTGGATGGCATGGATATCCGCTGTGAAGGTGCTGCGGTGGGCCATTTACTCGGGAGGAAGGTGCCACAGGGGATGTGAAGATAACATGACCTGCCCGTGCCCGTGCAGTGACCACTCAATGAAGGGCGAGCTCAGGCCGGGCTCGCGCCGTCTGGCTTGATGGGCGATTTGCCCCCTTCCGTGATGAGGATTTCGGGCTACGGTCGCTGTCAGTTGCGCCTCCGTGAAACGGCTCCCGCCGCCGACTGCCGTGTACGCATGGTCGAACGAGGCGTTGAGAGTCTCCTGGTCGGTGCCCGTTATTGACCCCTGGCGGACGATCCTGGTGCCGTGCGGTGCGCGGCACGCTGCAGACTCCCGCCCCGCTTGGGGCGCCTTGGCCATCAATGTGACGTGCGTCACCGTTGACCAGCTTGCTTTGTCAACACATGATCCTCACAGCTTCCTTGTAATGAACATTTAAGGGGATGGGTGGGGCGTGGTTACGCGAAGACGGGGGCGCACTTGGCGTCAGGCGGTGCGGAGTGGGGCGCTGGCCGTCACACTTCTGGGGGGGTGCGATTCCGGCTGTCGGGGCCGGGGCGACACCGGCCCTCGCGGATGACAAGGCGGCGGCCTCGACAGCGGCCGACAAGACCCCGGAGTCGGAGGCGAGTGCTCTCGCGGCGGAGTCCGGTGAGCGGGTGGCCGTGGATGCCGCGACCACTGAGGCGTCCCAGGTTTTCGCCAACCCGGACGGAACCTTCACGCAAGAGATGAATGCCGCTCCGGTCCGTGCCCGAACGGACGACGGCGCCTGGGCCCCTCTCGACACCACGCTCATCCGCGAGGCCGACGGCTCTGTGCGGGCGCAGAATACGGCGGCTGATCTGACCTTTTCCGGCGGCGGTAGCGGCAACGGACTGGTCACACTCGAGGACAAGGGGCACGAACTGCAGCTTGGCTGGCCCACAGCGCTCCCCGAGCCTCGGCTCGACGGCGACACGGCTACCTACCCTGGTGTGCTCCCAGACGTCGATCTGAAGATGACCGCGCTGAGCTCCGGCTACACCTCGGTACTCGTGGTCAAGACCGCGGAGGCGGCTAAGAATCCGGCGCTCGCGACGATCAGGATGACGGTCTCCGGCGGCGGCCTGGATATTGCCCCGACGGCTGACGGCGGTTTCGTCGCCCGAGACGGTGACGGCACCCCAGTGTTCGATAGCCCGGCGGGGCGGATGTGGGATTCGGCCGGTAACGCCCCGGCCACTGGCACTACCGCGGCCGGCCTGACCACGCAGCTGGCCCGCACTGCTTCTTCAGCCGCGACGGAGAGCGAGAGCGAGCCGGAGACGGCCCCGCTGGCCGACGCACAGGGCGAACCGGCTCCTTCCGAGGGCCCCGGCAACGGTGACGCGGCGACCGAGATCCCACTGAAGGTCACCGGCACCACCCTGGAGATCACGCCTGACCCGGGACTGCTCCACGGAGATAACACCGTCTTCCCGCTCTACATCGACCCGCCGACCAAGAGCATCGCGCTGGGCGACTGGACAGCCCTGGCTTCCAACGGCACCAAGTACTGGGAGTTCGACGGGGACAAGGGCGTGGGGCGCTGCTCCAACTACGCGGGTTACCTCTGCTCCAACAGCCCGTACACCCAGCGCATGTATTTCGAGTACCCGCTGTCGTCGATCCACGGCAAGAAGGTCCTGGACGCGACGATGGAGGTGTACCAGGAGTGGACGTTCACGTGTGACCCGCATTGGTACGACCTGAGCCGCGTGGACAAGGGCATCTCCTCCAGCACCACCTGGTCGTCGCGCCCCACCGGGGTGGACCTGATGGGAGACCGGAATGTGGCCTACGGGCGGGGCGGCCTGTGCACTCCGCCGCAGCCGGCCAACTGGGTGCGCTTCAGCGACAACGTGGGCGAGGAGACCAACGAGAACCTGACGACCACCCTCGCGTCCTACGCGTCGAAGAAGGAACCGGCGATCACCTTCTCGCTGACCGCGCACGACGAGTCCAGCGGCGCCTCTTGGGCGCGGTTCCGCAATGACGCCAAGCTGTCGGTGACGTACGTGTCCTACCCGTCCAAGCCGACCTCGTACGGTGTGCAGCAGGGCACGACAGGGCGGGCCTGCAACGCCTCGACGCAGCCATTCGCCACCGACCGCACCACGCCGAAGATGCTGGCGACGGTGCAGTCGGCCGACGGCTCCAACGCCCAATTGCGCGCGATGTTCGAGGTGTGGAAGGCCGACGGCTCCAGCCGCGCCTGGTACGAAGCCTCCCCGGACGGCACCTGGGTGGCCGACAACGCCGCCCGCACCGCGACGACCAATGCGCTGCCGGCGCAGACGGACTACCGGATGCGGGTCAAGACGCAGGCGTACTACAAGACGGACCGGGGCGCCACCGGTGTCCTGGACTCGGCGTGGTCGTCCTGGTGCTACTTCCGCATCGACACCGACTGGCCGCCACCACCGGTCGTGACCAGCGCGGACGGCATCTACAAGCCGGCCGAGACCGACCCTGCCGCAGGCGGAGTAGGCATGCCGGGCAAGTTCACTTTCACGCCCGGGGATACCAACCCCACCACGGCAGGTATCCAGTCGGATGTCGTCACCTACAAGTACAAGCTGAACAGCGGCAAGGTCTCCGACCCGATCCCCGTCGCCAAGGGTGCGTCCCATACCCGGACGATCACGCCGAACCAGCCTGGTGAGAACACCATCCAGGTCTGGGGCTTCGACGCTGCCAGCCACAGCTCGTTCACCGGCTACTACAGCTTCCTGGTGAAGGGCGCCGAGCAGCCCTCGGGGATCTGGCACCTGGACAACGCCCTCACCGACGCCACCACCGCGACCCAGCACCCGCTGACCTCCTCGGGGGCAACCTGGGACACCCTGGCCCGCAGCGGCCCGGGCGCGGCGAAGCTCAACGGCACGAGCGCGTACCTGTCCACCTCCGGTGCGGTGCTGGACACCACCAAGTCCTTCACCGTCTCGGCGTGGGCGCGTCTGGCGAAGAAGGACGTGAACTACACCGTCCTGTCCCAGGCGGGCACGAACGCCTCCGGGTTCCAGCTGTACTACTCCACGGCCTACAACGCCTGGGTCTTCAACCGTCATAAGACGGACGTCACCGATCCCGAGATCGTCCGCTCGATCGGCACCAAGCCGCCCGTCCTGAACGCCTGGACCCACCTGGTGGGCGTCTATGACGCCGCGGCCGAGACCCTCCAGCTCTACGTCAACGGTGTCCCGCAGGGCAATCCGGCGCCGTTCACGGCCACGCCGTGGAAGGCGTCCGGGAACCTCCAGGTCGGACGGCTGTGGCACGCCGCGACGGGCAAGGAGAACTTCGCCGGAACCATCGACGAGGTGAAGGTCTGGTCCCGCGCGCTCGCCGACACCGAGGTCGCCCACGAGGCATGGCTGGAGGACGAGGACCTCAGCGACGGCACCGCCGGCGACCCGGTGCCCGCGCTCGTCGCCAGGTGGGACGCCACCGACATGGCCAACGCGACCGGCACCACGGTCAAGGACACCAGCGGTTTCGGTCGCAACCTCACCCTCAACGGGGCCGCGCTCACCCAGTTCACCACCGGTGACCCGGAGATCGGTGAAGAGGTCACCACCACGCAGACGATGACCCTGAACGGCACCAGCGCGTACGCCACCGTCACCGGCCCCATCGTCGACGACTCCGGTTCGTTCACCGCGACCGCCTGGGTGACCCTGGATCCCGCCAAGCTCGCCGACACCAGCAAGTCGTACATGGTGCAGGTGTTCGGCCAGTCGGGCACGAGCCAGTCCTCCTGGGGCGTCTGGTACGAGCAGCCGGCCGGCAGCACCCAGGGGCGGTGGACGTTCGGGCGTCCCGACAAGGACGGCACGGGGGCGGTGTGGACCGAGAGCGAGTCCACTGCATTGACCACGGCCCAGCTGGGTGTCCCGGTCATGCTGACGGTCGTCTACGACGCCCAGGCGGCGGCCGACCCTGACGACACCTCCGACCTCGGCGGGCTGAAGCTGTACGTCGACAGCGCTCTGATGGGTGACGAGGACGGCGTGAGCTACTCGGCTCCCTGGCAGGGCGGCGGAGCGTTCGAGATCGGCCGGGCGAAGATCAACGGGGCTGCCTCGCGCTACTTCCCCGGCAAGATCGACAGCGTCCGCGTCTGGGCCGGAGCCACCTCGACCGACATGATCGCCAACCGGCGCAACACCGAGCAGCAGTAGGAGCAGGGCGAGGG
>NZ_JBHVGZ010000071.1:17868-51090 GCF_042800355.1 Streptomyces sp. NPDC057623 | reverse complement strand
CCCCGTGAACGTCTCCACCCACAACGACTCAGCCCTCAACACCCCACGCATACAAGGGAAATGCCCAGATCACGGCCTTCTGCAACGCGCTTTAGGGCCCTAGGCGGCTGCTATCGGCTCAGGCGCGAGAACCGCCGTACCGCCAGCGGGAAGAACACGGCGAGCAGCACCAGCGGCCAGACGACCGCCGCTCCGAGGGTCTGCGCGCCCGTGCCGCCGAACAGATCCCGTACGGCCGTCGCCGTCTGGGACATCGGGTTCCACTCGACGACCGTGCCCAGCCAGCCGGGCATGGTCTCGGGCAGGGCGAGGGCGTTGGACAGGAAGCCGATCGGCCAGACCAGGATCTGCACCGCCTGCACCATCTCCGGTTTCCCGGCGACCAGTGCCAGGTGGATGCCGATCCACAGCATGGCGAAGCGGAAGAGCAGGAGCAGTCCCACGGCGCCCAGGAAGGCCCCGGGGCCGCCGTCCGCGCGCCAGCCCAGCGCGTACCCGACGGCCATCAGGACGGACAGGGCCAGCGCCGACTGGAGCATGTCGGCCGCGGAACGGCCCACCAGGACCGCCCCGTTGGCCATCGGCATGGACCGGAAGCGGTCGACCACGCCCTTGTTGAGGTCCTGGGTGACCGCGATCATGGTGCCCTCCAGGCCGAAGGCCATGGTGAGCGCCAGCATGCCGGGCAGGACGTAGTCGATGTAGGAGCCCTGGACGCCCCGGCCGCCGCCGATGAGGTAGCCGAACATCAGCAGCAGCATCACGGGGAAGACCAGGTTGACCACGACCTGTACGGGTTGCCGTGCCCAGTGGGCGAGTTCACGGCGGGTCATGGTCCAGGAGTCGGTCAGGGCGTAGGCGCTCATGCTCATACGGGCTCCTTCACTCGGCTGTCGTCTCCCGTGAGGTGCAGGAACACCTCGTCGAGCGTCGGCCGCCGCAGCGCGATGTCCTCCGCCTCGATTCCGGCCTCCTCCAGGGCCCGTACGACGCCGGAGAGCGCCGCCATCCGGTCGGTGACCGGGGCGCTGAGCAGGCGCCGGTCGAGGTCGACGGAGACGTCGTCCTTCGGTACGGGCAGCAGGGCGACGGCCGCGCCCAGCTGACCCGCGTCCCGCAGCACCACGTCGATGCGGTCGCCGCCGGTCAGCGCCTTGAGCTGGTCCGCCGTGCCGTCGGCGATGACGCGGCCGGCGTCGACGACCGAGATGCGGTCGGCGAGTTGGTCGGCCTCTTCCAGGTACTGCGTGGTGAGCAGGACCGTGGTGCCGCCGCCGACCAGGGAACGGACCGCGGACCAGACCTCGGTGCGGCCGCGTGGGTCGAGGCCGGTGGTGGGTTCGTCCAGGAAGAGCACCTCCGGGTCGGTGATGAGGGACGCCGCCAGGTCCAGCCGCCGGCGCATGCCGCCGCTGTACTGCCTCACCGGCTTGCGGCCGGTGTCGCCGAGGCCGAACCGCTCCAGCAGTTCGTCGGCGCGCACGCGCGCGTGGCGGGCGCCGAGGTGATGGAGACGGCCGAACATCTCCAGGTTCTGGTGCCCGCCCAGTTCCTCGTCCACGGCGGCGTGCTGCCCGAGCAGTCCGATGCGCAGTCGCACCTCGTACGCCTGGCGCAGCACGTCTTGCCCGGCCACCTCGACGTGGCCGCCGTCCGGCCGCAGGAGCGTGGACAGGATCCGGACCAGGGTCGTCTTGCCCGCGCCGTTCGGGCCGAGCACCGCGTGCACGGTGCCGCGCGCGACCGTGAGGTCGAGCCCGTCCAGTGCGTATCTGCCGGCTTTGCCGCCGTACTTCTTGCGTGCCCCTTCGACGAGAATCGCCGCGTCGGCCACTACTACCCCCTCGTTAGTCAAACTTGACTACACGCTCGAAGGTAAGCCGGAACCCGGCGTTAGTCAAACTTGATTAGCGGGCGTCTCCGGGATGGGGCTCCCCGGTCGCGTACGGGTTCTCCTCGTCCTCGGCCAGCACGCCGACGAACGGGTCGCCCTCGTCGGCGAAGGTGTAGGAGCCGCCTTCGAGCCGCTCGATCAGCTCCGCGGTCCAGTCCCGCTCGGAGTCCGCCGTATGGACCCACATGTTCATGATCTCGCCGATGTGGCCGAGCTGTCCGGGGCCGTCCTCGGGGACGTAGTGCTCCAGGACCGAGGCCCGCCACTCCTCGATCCGCCGGGTCCGCTCCTTCAGCAGCGTCACCGCCTCGGCCCGCGGCAGGTCGACCATGAAGCCGAGGGCCGCCGTCTTCATGTCGCCCCGCTGGTCGTACGTGACCAGCGCGTCACGCAGCAGCGAGAAGTACTCCTGGGTGCCCGCGTCCGTGACCTCGTACTCCACGCGCGGCGGGCCTCCCGCCGTGGACGGCGCGATCTCGTGCGCGTGCAGCAGGCCCTGCTTCGCCATCTGCTTGAGCGCGTGGTAGATCGAGCCGGGCTTGGCGTTGGACCACTCGTGCGCGCCCCAGTACTCCAGGTCGTTGCGCACCTGGTAGCCGTGGGCGCGGCGGTGCATACGGACCGCGCCGAGCACGAGGAGACGGATGCTTGACATACGGCCCAGGTTATGTCCGCGCCTGACCGGGGCCTAGATCAGCCCCGGGTAGGCGCCGGGAGAGTCTTTCCGAACCCTCAGAACGGGAACCCGCTGCGCCCGTGCTGCACCGAGATCCACTTGATCGTCGTGAACGAGTCCAGCATCGTCTCGCCGTTCAGGCGGCCGAGACCGGAGTGCTTCTCGCCGCCGAAGGGGACGATCGGCTCGTCGTGGACGGTGCCGTCGTTCACGTGGAACATGCCGGTGTCGATCTGCTTGGCGAAGGACACACCCCGCTCGACGTTCCCCGTGTGGACGGCGCCGCTCAGGCCGTACGGGGTGTCGTTGACGAGGCGTACGGCCTCCTCCTCGCCGTCGAACGGGACGAGGAAGGCGACCGGGCCGAAGACCTCCTGCTGGAGCAGGGCCGAGTCGGCGGGGACGTTGGTGAGGACGGAGGGCTCGACCAGGTTGTCCGTCGTCGTGCCGTGCACCAGGGCCGTCGCGCCCTCGGTGATCGCCTGCTCGACGACCGCGGAGAGCGCGTCCGCCTGGGACGAGTTGATCACCGGACCGATGACGGTCTCCGGGTCGCGCGGGTCGCCGGCCTTCAGGGTCTTCACCTTGGCGACGAACTTCTCGGTGAACTCGTCCGCGACCGAGCGGTCCACCAGGACCCGGTTCGCGGCCATGCAGACCTGGCCCTGGTGGACGTACCGGCTGAAGACCGCCGCGTCGACCGCGTAGTCGATGTCGGCGTCGTCGAGGACCACGATCGCGCTGTTGCCACCGAGTTCGAGGACCGAGCGCTTGAAGAGCGAGGCGCAGACGGTGGCCACGTGGCGGCCGACCTTGTCGGAGCCGGTGAAGGAGATGACCTTCGGGATCGGGTGCTCGATGAAGGCGTCGCCGATCTCGGCGATGTCCGTGACGACGACATTGAGGAGACCCGCGGGCAGCCCCGCGTCCTCGAAGATCTTCGCGACCAGGGTGCCGCCGCAGATCGGGGTGTTCTGGTGGGGCTTGAGGACCACGCCGTTGCCGAGCGCCAGCGCCGGGGCGACCGACTTGATGGAGAGGAGGAAGGGGAAGTTGAAGGGGCTGATGACACCCACGACGCCGACCGGGACGCGGTAGACGCGGTTCTCCTTGCCGTCCGTCGGGGACGGGATGATCTTGCCCTCGGGGCGCAGCGCCAGGTGGATCGCCTCGCGCAGGAACTCCTTGGCGAGGTGGAGTTCGAAGGCCGCCTTCAGCCGGGTGCCGCCGAGCTCGGCGATGATCGCCTCGGTGATCTCCTGCTCGCGGTCCTCTATCAGGCGCAGTGCCTTCTCGAAGACGCCGCGGCGGGCGTACGGGTTGGTGGCGGCCCACTGCTTCTGGGCGCGGGCGGCCGCCTTGTAGGCGTCGTCCACCTCGTCGACCGTGGCTATGGTGATCGACGCCAGCTTCTCACCGTCGTACGGGTTGAAGTCGATGATGTCCCAGGAACCTGAGCCCGGGCGCCACTCACCGTCGATGTACTGCTGAGCCAGGTCGGTGAAGTAGGACGACATGTGATCCCTCAATCCCTAGCGGAGACCCGCTCGACTGATCACGGACGCCTTGATCGCCTTGATCGGGCTCGATCGGCCTTGATCGTCTTCACGGTCTGATCACACGTCATCGTACTTGCGTTTCAAGAGAGTTGAAGGAGACCCCTGAGAAGATCCCGGCTCTCGTCCGGCCCCGGGCTGTCCTGCTGGAGCTCCTTCAGGGCCTTCTCGTACTGGGTGACGTCCTCGTGCTTGTCGAGGTAGAGCGCGCTGGTGAGCTGCTCCAGGTAGACGACGTCGGAGAGGTCGGACTCGGGGAAGCTGAGGAGCGTGAAGGCGCCGGACTCGCCGGAGTGGCCGCCGAAACTGAACGGCATGATCTGAAGCCGGACGTTGGGCCGCTGGGAGATCTCGATGAGGTGCTGGAGCTGGCCGCGCATCACCTCGCGGTCGCCGTACGGGCGGCGCAGGGCGGCCTCGTCCAGGACGATGTGGAACTCGGGGGCGCCCTCGTCGAGGAGGTACTTCTGCCGCTCCAGGCGCAGCGCCACGCGCTTTTCGATGTCGGCCGCGCTCGCGCCCTTCATGCCGCGCTTGACGACCGCGCGGGCGTACGCCTCCGTCTGCAACAGGCCGTGCACGAACTGCACTTCGTAGGCGCGGATGAGGCTGGCCGCACCCTCCAGGCCGACATAGGTGGGGAACCAGCTCGGCAGGACGTCGGAGTAACTGTGCCACCAGCCCGCGACGTTGGCCTCGCGCGCGAGGGAGAGGAGTGAGGCGCGCTCCTGCTCGTCCGTGATTCCGTAGAGCGTCAGCAGGTCTTCGACGTCTCGCGTCTTGAAGCTCACCCGGCCCAGCTCCATCCGGCTGATCTTCGACTCGGAGGCGCGGATCGAGTAACCCGCCGCCTCGCGCGTGATCCCGCGCGCTTCCCGCAGTCGCCTCAGTTGCGAGCCGAGCAGCATGCGCCGCACCACCGATCCGGGCTCTCCCGCGCTCACGTTCGCCAGCCTCCCCAACCGTCTTCAGGGCCCGCAGTCTGCCACTAAATCACTTCGAGCTGTACTCGTCCGATTACAGAGATGGAAAGAAGACAAGGATTCCTGACAGGGAGGAGTCAGGAAGGGGTGCGGAGAGGACAAGGAGAGGGGTTGAAGTTGGCGGAAAAAATGGCCAACAAGCGGTACGGGAACGTCCAATTCGGTCACGTGCACGTGCATCTGCCCTTGCATCTGCCCTGCGCATCGGAAACCATGGTCCCGCGCAACCGCTGCATCGCAACGACCGCGAACTCTCGGGAGTGCCTCGCATGGGGACGAATGGATCGACCATGCTCGAGCCGTTACGGCAGGGCCTTCCACCGCTGGATCCCGCAGCCGTCTCCAATGCCGCCTCCTGTGCGCTGCCCGCCCGCTACGAAGCGGTGCGCGAGGCACGGAAGTTCACGCGCCGCACCATGGACCAGTGGGAACTGGGTGATCGCTTCGACGACGTGTGTCTCGTCGTGTCGGAGCTGGTGACCAACGCGCTGCGGCACGCTCTGCCGGCGGGGGCACAGCGGGAGTGCGAGCTGGCGCCGCCGCCTGTGCGGCTGCATCTGATGCGGTGGACGGAGCGGCTGGTGTGCGCGGTGCGCGACCCCAGTCACGACAGTCCGGTCGCACGCGATTCCGACGACTTCTCGGCGGAGTCCGGGCGGGGGCTGTTCCTCGTCGACTCC
This sequence comes from Streptomyces sp. NPDC057623, assembly GCF_042800355.1. NCBI lineage: Bacteria > Bacillati > Actinomycetota > Actinomycetes > Kitasatosporales > Streptomycetaceae > Streptomyces > Streptomyces sp. NPDC057623. The sequence continues at coordinate 45,301 of NZ_JBHVGZ010000071.1, read as the reverse complement.
TTCAGCGACAGCTGGGGGTGGCATCCGCTCGCGGGGGCGTTGAGCGGGAAGGTGGTCTGGGCGCTGTTCCGGCTCCAGCCGCAGGGTGCCGCCGCGTCGGTTTCGACGTCGACCGAATGAGGAAACGCGGGGTTCGCTGACGTCGGGGTTCTACGCGCGTCGCCTTCTCAGAGGGTGACGGAAGGCGTTGACTGCCCCGTTTTGGGGCCCCGACCCACCCGTGGTCAGCCGACGACCAGGTGGTCGAACTCGCCGTCCTTGATGCCGAGGAGCATCGCCTCGATCTCGGCACGCGTGTAGACGAGCGCCGGGCCGTCCGGGAAGCGGGAGTTGCGTACCGCCACTTCACCGCCGGGCAGTCGGGCGAACTCCACGCAGGAGCCCTGCGAGTTGCTGTGCCGGCTCTTCTGCCAGGCCACCCCGTTCAGAGCCGTGGCTGCCATGCCGTTGTACACGTCGTGGTCCACAGGTCGCTCCCCGGTGGTGCGGTGGCTCAGGGCCAAATGAGGCATGAGGTGGTGCGGTAGCAATCGCTTCCGGATCATAGCTCTGTTCACGTGCAGCTGCATGAGCAGATGCACGTGCACGCGGGGTGTTCCTGCGGTTACTCCTGTGACGTATGGGGGCCGGCATGCGTTCCAGCGCATGCCCCGGGTGTCGCATCACATGCGGGATCGGACCCTCGTGCACTGGAACAGACGCATTCCGTGCCTTCGGTGTTCCACACCGCGGGTGGTCGGGTCGACCTGGGCATGCCTGCGGCGCCTGTGCGGCTTCGGTGGGGGCGCGCCTTCGTGGGGGTTCGCGGGGGTACGCCGCCCAGGCGCCGGACTCAGCGGGCGGCGTACGGGATGAGGGCCATCTCCCTGGCGTTCTTGATGGCCCTGGCGAGCTGGCGCTGCTGTTGGGCCGTCACCCGGGTGACGCGGCGGCTGCGGATCTTGCCTCGGTCGGAGAGGAACTTCCGCAGGAGGTCGGTGTCCTTGTAGTCGACATAGGTGATGCCGGCCTGGTCCAGGGGGTTGGGGCGGGGCTTGGCGGGCTTGCGGTCCAGCTTGCGGGGCATGGGGGGTCAGACCTCCAGGAGCGTGTCGAAGGCGGGTGGGAGTTGTTTCCAGGCGTCGCGGCCGGCGGCGTACTCGGTGTCGGTCAGGAGGCAGGACTCGAGGAGTTGCTCCAGGCCGTCGCGGTCGAGGGCGGGGGACGTGAAGACCAGGTGCTGGCAGCAGTCACCGTGCTCGGGGTGCCAGTCCATGGCGGCGGCGGCCCGGCGTACCGGCGGGACCATGTCCCAGGCCGCGTCGGGGAGTGAGGCCAGCCAGGGGCCCGCGCTCTCCAGGCACAGGGCGCCGCCCGCGGCGTCCCAGTGGAGGAGGACGTCGGGCTTGTCGGCCAGCCAGAACCGGCCCCGGCTGCGGGCCGCCGCGCAGGTCAGGTCCTCCAGCGCCGCGTACAGCCGCTCCGGGTGGAAGGGGCGGCGGCGGTGCCAGACCAGGGTGGAGACGCCGTGCGCGTCGGCTTCCGCGGGGAGCAGGGCGCAGGCGGGGTGCTGGGCGGCGTCGGCCGACTCGACGTCGAAGCCGGCCAGGGCTGCCTGGACGAGGGGGGAATGGGGGCGGCGGCGTGGGGGCGGCACCGTCAGGCCGTCCCCGGCCGCGGGGACACCGGCGATCGGGACCCGGCGGGCCGTCGGGTGGAGTTGGGCCAGCAGTTCGCGGTCCTCGTCGTCGGCTTCCGGGGAGTCGGCCAGGGCGAGGACCGGGGCGTATTCGAGCTGGCGGGCGAAGGTGTCGGCGACCGTGCGCTGGTCGGTCGGCGCGGCGGCCAGGCCCCGCTCGGACAGGTCGTCGCCGTTGCCCAGGTAGGGCAGGACCAGCGCGGGGTCGACCGCGGTGATCACGCCGGTGACCGTGAGCCCGCCGGCCGTGACCACCTCGGCCATGGCCTTCGGCTCGACCGAGTCCCACAGCTCGACGATCGCCATCCGGGTGCCGCCGGTGTCCCGGATCCGGATCAGTTCCGGCACCAGGTCCTCGCGCAGGGCGCAGCAGGCGCAGTCGTTGACGAGAGGTGTCTCGCCGGCGGTCACGAGTCCGGTGGCGTCGCGGATCGTGCGGACGACCGTGCCGGCGACGGCGGTCGCCAGGTCGTGGTGGAGTACGACGCTGTCGGGCACGTCGGCGAGCAGCTGCGCCACGGCCGCCCTGCGGGCGTCGGCGTGCAGCCCGCCGACGATGACGACGGAGAGCTCGGGCACTTCGTCAGCCCCGCTTCCCGTACCGGCGCTCGAAGCGCTCGACGCGGCCGGCGGTGTCCAGGACGCGGGCCGTGCCGGTGTAGAAGGGGTGGCTGATGTTCGAGATCTCGACGTCGACGACCGGGTAGGTGTTGCCGTCCTCCCACTCGATCGTCTTGTCCGTGGGCACGGCGGCGAGGGTCGAGCGGGTGAGGAACGCGTGGTTCGCCGCCCGGTCGCGGAAGACGACGGGGCCGTAGGGCGGGTGGATTCCGTTGCGCATGGGGTTCAGCGCTCCTCTCGGAAGTCGACGTGGCGGCCGGCGACCGGGTCGTACTTGCGCAGGGTCATGCGGTCCGGGTCGTTGCGGCGGTTCTTGCGGGTCACGTAGGTGAAGCCGGTGCCGGCGGTGGACCGGAGCTTGATGACCGGGCGGAGTTCGTTGCGTGCCATGCTGCTATCTTACTGAAAATGAATTCCATTAACAGGAGCTAGCGAGGAGAGGTTCGTCACCTGTGTCCGCCCACTGCATGCTGACCGGCGCCCAGCCCGGGTTCGGCAACTCCATTTCCCACTCACACCGGCGGACCTCCCGCCGCTTCGACCCCAACATCCAGACCAAGCGCTACTGGCTGCCCAGCGAGGGCCGGCATGTGCGGCTGCGGCTGAGTGCCAGGGGGATCAAGACGGTCGACGTCATCGGCGTCGAGGCGGCCGTCGCCCGTATCCGCGCCCGAGGAGTGAAGGTCTGATGGCCAAGAAGAGCAAGATCGCGAAGAACGAGCAGCGGCAGGAGGTCGTCGCGCGGTACGCCGCGCGGCGGGCCGAGCTGAAGGAGATCATCCGTCGGCCGTCGTCCACCGATGCCGAACGGCTGGCCGCGCGGCGGGAGCTGAGCAGGCAGCCGCGGGACGCGAGCGCCACGCGCGTGCGCAACCGCGACCAGGTGGACGGTCGGCCGCGCGGCTACTTCCGTGCCTTCGGGCTGTCCCGGGTGTCGCTGCGGGAGCAGGCGCACGCCGGATACCTGCCCGGCGTGCGCAAGTCGTCCTGGTAGGACCGGCCGGTCCGGCAGGTCCTGGGGCCGTGGATCGGACTCCCTGGTAACTTGCTGCGGTGGTTTCGGCCACGTGGCCGACTCGGCCGTATGCCGACCGCTACAGCTTGGGAGCTTCCAGTGATCTCGGCGACTTTCTCCCGTACGCGCACGATGTCGGGCCGGCGGATGCGGGCCGCGGCCGTGGCCGCGTCCCTGGCGGGCGCGCTCGCCCTGACCGCGTGCAGCGGCGACGGCGGCTCCGACGCCAGGGAAGGCTCGGCCGAGCCGAGTGCGTCCGCGAGCACCGGGGCCGACACCGGCGGCGGCACCGGAGGGTCCGCGGCCGGCGATCTCCAGGGCAGCTGGCTCACGACGGTCGACGGCAAGGCCGTCGTGCTCATGGTCAACGGCAAGGAGGCCGGGCTCTTCGCGACGGGCGGGACCGTGTGCAGCGGGACCGCCGGCGAGGAGGACGGGATGCGGATGATCCGCCTCAAGTGCCCCACCGGCGGCAAGGGCCGGACGACGGGGATGGTCGACTCCGTCGGCAAGACCTCGCTCAAGGTCACGTGGCAGGGCGGCGTCGGCGCCGAGACGTACGTCAGGGGTGACGGCGCGAAGCTGCCGACGGGGCTGCCCACGGCCGGTCTGGGATCGTGATGTTGGATCGGTGCCACTCCAGTCACCGACCTCACTCCCAGAGGACCCCATGCGCGCCACTTCCCTCACCGTCGCCGCCCTCGCCGCGGCCCTTCTCCTGACCGGCTGCGACGACGGCGGGGACGGGGGCGACGGCAAGGACAGCAAGGCCGGATCCGCCTGCGCCGCGAAGCTGAGCGTGCGGTTCGGGCCCGCCAACGCCGCTCCCGCCGCCGGGGACACCGGCAACGTGCCCGTCACGATCACCAACGGCGGCGACGCCGAGTGCACCCTGGACGGACTGCCCGCCGTCGAGTTCGACGCGGGCGACACCGTGAGCGCCATCGGGGCCGACGAGGCCGCCGGGGTGAAGAAGACGACCCTCGCGAAGGGTGTCTCCACCTCCCTGACCCTCACCTATGTCCGGGGCGAGGGCGGCGGCACCAAGAGCCTCGCCGTGCGGCGGGTGAAGATCGATCTGCCCGGGGGCGGCGCGCAGCACACCTTCAAATGGTCGTACGGCGATGTCGCGCTGAAGAGCGACGGGCAGACGCCGGACGCGTCGTTGACCGGGTTCCAGCGGTCCGGCGACTGACGCGGTTCGCCAGCGGATCGGCAGCGGTTCAGCCAAGCGGCCGGCGGGGATCCATCTGCGCCCTGTCGGCCGCCTCCGAGCCCTGCACCCAGCCCGCCTCGTCGCTGACGCCCCGCAGGCGGGTCGTGGTGGTCTGCGGGAACATGCGGTCCAGGTGGTCGGTGACGGCCACCTCGCGGGAGGCCAGGACCGGGAGCAGGTCCTGGGTGACCTGGGTCTGCGCCGCCTCGGCCAGGCGGGTGCCGACGCGGTGGGCGTAGGCCGCGAGGAACGACTGCCGGAAGGTCTTCGTGCGCTTGCGCCCGCCCGCCCGCTGGGCCGCCTCAGCCCTGGTCATCGCGGTCTGGGCCTGCACGAGGAGCGAGGTGTGGAGGAGCTCGACCACCTCCAGGTCGACCTCGAAGCCGACGACCGTGGAGAAGCCGAAGGGTTCGTTCCACACGGCACGGCAGTGGTTGGCCGTCGCCGCCGCGTCCAGCAGGACCGCCTTCGCCTGTTCGTAGGGCGGTTCGACGCCGATACGGCAGGCGCCGGGCGCGTCCTTCGCGGCGTGCGTGCGGCTCGCGAGCAGTGCCTCGTCGATGCTGTGCCGGGCCATCAGTTCCTGTGCCTTGGCGCTGAGCGCCTCCGCCTCCTCCGGGAACCCGGTCGCCTCCGCCTTCGCCAGCAGCGCGCGGATGCGGGTGAGCATGCGGGACTCGGGGCGGGGCGGCCCGGCGGCGGTCCCGGCCGGCTCGTCCAGGGGCTCCAGCGTGGGCAGCCGCAGCAGGAGGCGGTACAGCTCCAGGACGGCGGTCGCGTGCGAGAAGCGGTCGGTGCGGGGCGGGGCCTCGGTGGGCAGATCGTCGAGCTGCGCGGTCCAGCGCGGGCCGCGGGGACGGTCGTCCGGCCGCTGCTCGCGGACCAGCGCCGCGAGCAGCCGCACGTGCAGGTCGTCCAGCTCGCGCCGCACCAGCCGTACGACGTCGGCGGGCTGCCAGCCGCGCCGCCAGGCAGCCGCCACGAACTCCCGGCCGCGCCGGGCGAGTTCCGCGTCCGCCTCGGGGGCGGCGGCGAGGAGGGAGGCGCCGGTGTCGAGTGCGGCGTCGGAGTCGGCGTAGAGGGCGTGCTGGAAGGCCCGGTCGACGGGGCCGGGCGCAGCGCTCGAACTGTTCGTACTGCTCACCCGGCGATGGTGCCACGGGGCGGGCGCCGCTCGGTCACCGCTTGGCGGCCTCTGATCCGTCGACTGTCAACCGAAGGTTGACACCTCCCTACTGTCAACCTAAGGTTGACATATGTCGACCAACCCGAGCGTCACCTCATCCGTACGTCTCGACGAACTCATCGCGGCCATCAAGAAGGTCCACGAGGAACCCCTCGACCAGCTCCAGGACGCGGTGATCGCCGCCGATCACCTCGGTGAGGTGGCCGACCATCTGATCGGCCACTTCGTGGACCAGGCCCGGCGGTCCGGCGCCTCCTGGACCGACATCGGCAAGAGCATGGGCGTCACCCGGCAGGCCGCGCAGAAGCGGTTCGTGCCGAAGGAGTCGGCCGACCTCGACCCGCAGCAGGGCTTCGGCCGCTACACGCCGCGCGCCCGCAACGCGGTGATGGCCGCCCACAACGAGGCCATCGCGGCCCGCAGCGCCGAGGGCCGTCCCGCGCACCTGGTCCTGGGTCTGCTGGCCGAGCCGGACGGCCTGGCCGCGAAGGCGATCACGGCCCAGGGCGTCCTGCTGGACTCCGTGCGGCAGGCCGCCACCGCCGCCCTGCCGCCCGCCGCCGACCAGGTCCCCGACCTCGTCCCCTACGGCTCGGACGCCAAGAAGGTGCTGGAGCTGACCTTCCGCGAGGCCCTGCGCCTGGGCCACAACTACATCGGCACCGAGCACATCCTGCTCGCCCTGCTGGAGTTCGAGAACGGCACCGGCGTCCTGTACGGACTCGGGCTCACCAAGCAGACGGTGGAGGAGTACCTCGTCGAGGCGCTCTCCCGGTTCCTGAACAGCGGTGTGCACACGGTCCAGGCGGGCGACGGCGAGGCGGCCGAGGCGCAGGGCTGAGGGCGTTGTCAGTGCCGGGTGCCACACTCGCGGCATGACCGACCGGTGGGCGCTGGCTCCGGCCGAGGACGGTGGCGTGGACATCGCCCCCCTCGGTCCGGACGGGCTGCCCGCGGGGCCGGTGGTCCGGGAGGCGGACCTGGCCGAGGCCGTGCGCGGGCGGCCGCAGGTCGCGCGGTGGGTGTGGCGGTCCACCGCCGAGGTCTATCCGCGGCTGCTCGCCACGGGGGTGCGGGTGGAGCGGTGCTACGACATCGAGGACGCCGAGACGCTCCTGCTCGGCCACGAGGGGCGGCACGGGGAACCGAGGTCGGCTGCCGCCGCCCTGGCCCGGCTGCGGGACCGGCCCGTTCCGCCCGATCCGCCCCAGCGCTCGGCCGAACCCGGCTCGCAGTCCCCGCTCTTCGAGCCGCAGGCGGTCCATGTGCCGCTGGCCGACCTCGTCGCGGTGTACGCCGACCAGCAGCGCCGGCACGACGCCACCGCGCACCCGGAGCGGATGCGGCTGCTGACCGCGGCCGAGTCCGCGGGGATGCTCGTCGCCGCCGAGATGAACCGGGCCGGGCTGCCGTGGAGCGCCGAGGCACACCGCCGGGTCCTGCACGATCTGCTCGGCGAGCGGTATGCCGGGGGCGGGGAGCCGCGGCGGCTGGCCGAGCTGGCGGACGAGGTGTCGGCCGCCTTCGGGCGCCGGGTGCGGCCCGATCTGCCGGCCGATGTGATCAAGGCCTTCGCGCAGGCGGGCATCAAGGTCAGATCGACCCGTCGCTGGGAGATCGAGTCCCTCGACCATCCGGCCGTGAAACCGCTGGTCGAGTACAAGAAGCTGTACCGGATCTGGGTGGCCCACGGCTGGTCCTGGCTCCAGGACTGGGTGCGGGACGGGCGGTTCAGACCGGAGTTCCTCGCGGGCGGGACGGTCACCGGGCGGTGGGTGACCAACGGCGGGGGCGGGCTGCAGATCCCGAAGGTCATCCGGCGTGCCGTGGTCGCCGACCCCGGCTGGCGGCTGGTCGTGGCCGACGCCGACCAGATGGAGCCCCGGGTGCTGGCGGCGATCTCCCGGGACCCCGGTCTGATGGAGGTGGCCGGCCGGGAGAGCGACCTCTACCAGTCCGTCTCCGACCGTGCCTTCTCCGGGGATCGCGCACAGGCCAAGCTCGCCGTGCTGGGTGCCGTGTACGGGCAGACGTCCGGGGACGGGCTCAAGAACCTCGCCGCGCTCAGGCGCCGGTTCCCCAGGGCGGTGGCGTACGTCGACGACGCGGCGCGGGCCGGTGAGGAGGGGCGGCTCGTACGGACCTGGCTGGGGCGGACGTGTCCGCCGGCGGCCGGGGCGTCGGACGACGCCGCCGAGGAGGCGGGCATTCCGGTGCCGGTCGCGGCGGACGAGCCGGCGGAGGGCTCCGGGCCGCAGGAGTGGGGGCGGGGCTACGCCTCGACCAACGCCCGCGCCCGGGGCCGCTTCGCCCGCAACTTCGTCGTCCAGGGCAGCGCCGCCGACTGGACCCTGCTGCTGCTCGCGGCACTGCGGCGGACCTGCGCGGACATGGCGGCGGAACTGGTCTTCTTCCAGCACGACGAGGTGATCGTGCACTGTCCCGAGGAGGAGGCCGAGACCGTCGTGGCGGCGATCCGGGAGGCCGCGGAGCTGGCGGGGCGGCTGACGTTCGGGGAGACGCCGGTGCGGTTTCCGTTCACCACGGCGGTGGTGGAGTGCTATGCGGACGCGAAGTGAGCGTCATCCTGGGCCGGCCGCGTCCAGCAGCTCCCTGAGCTCCTGGACGACCGCCTTCGCGTCCGTTCCGTCCAGCGCGTCGAGCGCCGTGCGCCACTCGGCGTACGCCTCCTGGACGCGGCCCTGTTCGCGCAGCAGCAGACCGTGCTGGTGGCGGGCCTGGCCGCTCGAGTAGTGGTCGGCCCGGGCCTCGGCCCGGGTCAGGAGTTCGACGCACTCGCGGGCCGCGCGGCCGGTGTCGCCGAGGACGCGCAGGGCGCGGACCATGCCGAGGCGGGCCTGGGACTCGCCCTGCCAGTTCCCGTGGCCACCGAGGATGCGCAGGCTGTCCTCGAAGTGGGGTACGGCGGCGGCCGGTTCGCCGAGGGTGAGGTAGGCGTAGCCGATGTTGCAGTGGGCGCCGTGCTGCACGATGGCATTGCCGATCTGGACACCGAGGGCGAGCGAGCGGTGGTGCTGCTCGATGGCGGCCCGGGGGTCGGTGTGCTCGTACAGGTTGCCGAGGTGCTGGTAGGTCAGGGCCTCGTTGTACGGGTTGTCCATCAGCCGTGAGTACTCCAGGCTCTGGTGCAGCGTCTGCATGCACTCGGAGTAGCGGCCGAGATTCTCCAGCAGCAGGGCCCGGTTGTTGAGGCAGGTCCAGATCCTGGAGGACATGTCGAGTCGCCGCCAGAGCGCCAGGGACCGGTCGTTGAGGGTGAGGGCCTCGTTCTGGCGGCCGGTCAGGAAGTGCAGGCCGGCGAGGTCGCCCAGCGCGTACGCCTCGGCGGCCTCGTCACCGAGCCGCCGCGCCACACGGAGGGCGATCCCGCCGAGCACCTCCGTCTCGGCGACGCGTCCGGAGCGATGGAGACAGGGGAACAGGAGGCGGATGAGCGTGGAGAGGTGGGCGGCGGTGCCGTGGCCGACGGCGTCCGCACAGCGCTCGGCCAGTACGACCATGTTCTCCAGCTCCAGGTCACACCAGGCGAAGGCTTCTTCCGGGCCGCGGAAGGGAGCGGTCGTGCGCGCGTGGGCCGTGTGGTCCGGCGGCTGGGTGGGCGTCGGCCTGCGGCGGTCGTCCTGGTCGAGGCCGGGTTCGACGATGGCGGTGAGGGTGCGTTCGGCGACGGCGGCGTACCAGCGCAGGGCCGTTTGCGCGGCGTCCGTCCCGCCGTCCGCTCCCGCGAGCTCACGGGCGAAGTCGCGCACCAGGTCGTGCGGGGCGTAACGGCCGTAGGCGATCTCCTCCAGGAGGGCCACGTCGACGAGGCGGTCGAGGGCGGCCTCGGCGCGGCGTTCGTCGGTGCCGGTGAGCCGGGCCAGCAGGGGTGCGCCGTACACGGGCAGGTCCAGGGCGCCGATGCGGCGCAGGGCGAGGGCCGCGTCGCGGTCGGGCTCGCGGTCGGAGACGGCGAGGGCGTCGTGGGCCACGGCGAGGGAGCGGCGGACGCTCAGGTCGTCGTACTCCAGGTGGTGCAGCCGGCCCTCGGTGGCGGCGAGTTGCTCGGCGAGGACGTCCGGGGTGAGGGCGCGGCGGGCGGCCAGCCGGGCGGCGACCACGCGCAGGGCGAGGGGGAGGCCGCCGGTGAGGGCGACGAGCGGGTGGACGGCGTCGATGCCGCCACCGGTCGCGGGGCCGGCGGCACGGTCGCCCGGGTCCTGCGGCAAGCGCCCGACGGACCCGTCACGCCCCGAAGCCGCACGCAGCAGCGCCGCGCTGTCCTCCGCGGTCAGGGGCGCGAGCGGGAAGCGGCGGACGCCGTCCAGGGCCGTCAGCGGGGAGCGGCTGGTGACGATCACCGCACAGCCGGAGCCGGCCGGGAGGAGCGGACGTACCTGGGCGGCGTTCGCGGCGTCGTCCAGCACCATCAGGGTGCGGGTCGGCGCGAGCAGTGAGCGCAGCAGCGCGGTGGCGGCGTCCGGGTGTTCGGGGATGGAGCGGGGGTCGGCGCCGAGGTCGCGCAGGAGTGCGGTGAGCGCCTGGCCGGTGGTGAGCGGGGTCATGCCGGGGGTGGCACCGTGCAGGTTGACGTAGAGCTGGCCGTCGGGGAAGTGGTTCGTCAGCCCGGCTGCGGCCTGGAGCGCGAGCGCGCTCTTGCCGACGCCGGCCATGCCGCTGATCACGGCGACCGGGACCGCGGGCTGCCCCAGCGGGGTGAGGGTGCGGCGCAGCTCGGTCAGGGCGGCGGTGCGGCCGGTGAAGTAGGCCGGGGGCGGGGGGAGTTGGGCGGGGCGGGGTGGCCGAGAGGGCGGGTCCTGGGACGGGGTGGCGGGGGTGCCCGTTTCCCGCAGGGGCTCGTCGGCGAGCACGTCGTCGGTGTGGGAGGCGGCCGCGCCCGCGGCACCTCGTGGTGCGTCCTCGCCGCGGCCGGCGGAACCCTCCGACGCCCCTCGCGGCCCGCTCCCGGCACCACCGCCGCCCGGCCCCCGCAACACCTCCACATGCGCCTCCCGCACCCCCGCCCCCGGCTCCACACCGAGTTCCTCGATCAGGCGTGTGCGCAGGTCGCGGTGGACGGCGAGGGCCTCGGCGCGACGGCCGGTGCGGTGCAGGGCGAGCATCAGGTGGCGGTGGAAGGACTCGCGCAGCGGATGTTCGGCGGTCAGGGCCGTCAGTTCCGGGACGAGGGCGTCCAGGCGTGCTCCGGCGACGGCCAGCCCGGCGTCGTAACGCAACTCCAGGAGCAGCAGCCGCGCCTCCGCCAGGCGCTGGACGAGTGCGTAGCCACCCACCTCGGCGGGCAGTCCGGCCAGGGGGGTGCCCCGCCACAGCGCGAGCGCCGCCGCGCACTCGCGCACCGTGCGCTCCCAGTCCCGTCCGGTGTGCGCGGAGCGGGCCGCGGCGACCCGGCTCACGAAGACGTCGACGTCCAGCTCGCCCTCGCCCACGCGCAGCACATAGCCGGGCGGTACGGCCCGCAGCCGTTCGGGATCGTCGAGCAGCCGCCGCAGCCGGGTCACGTGGTTGTGCAGTGAGGCACGCGCGGACGCGGGCGGTGCCCCGCCCCACAGCGCGTCCGTCAGCGAGTCCACGGAGACGACCCGGCCGCCTTCGAGCAGAAGGGCGGCGAGCAGGGCCCGTACCTTGGGGCTGCTGATGGTCCGTACGGCGTGGCCGGCCTCGTACAGAACCGGCGGTCCCAGCAGTCCGAACCGCAGCTCGCACCGCTCCACGCCGCCACTGCCTTTCCGCGGAGATCCGACCGTTGTACGACGGTTTCCCGCCACGCGCTTCCCGACGCCGCAAGCCGTGCCCGCCCGGGGCCGGGCCCCGGTGGCCTCCGTCGGCCTTGCGGCGACTGCACGACGCAGAAACGGAACGTCGTTGGCCATATGTTAGCGATCCGTTGGTGCGGCCTGATGTGATCACTTCATCGGATCTGGCCCGTCGGCGCGCGCGTAGTACGCGCAGCTCGGGGGAGTGTCGCCGCCGCGGCCGGATCCGGGGACATAGGTGGGTCCCGGTCGGCAGAGGTGAACGACCGGGACCCACGTCCCTCTTCCTCAGATCACGGGCGGCCGGCCCAGCCGGCACAGGCCCCACACCGTGCGCCACCGCATGGGCCGCCGCTCGCCGGCCGGCTCCCGCAGGCCCTCCAGGAAGCCGCCGAACCAGGCGCGCAGTCCCGCCGGCGACGACCGGTTGCGTACGAGGGTGAGCAGCACCCACACGCCGAGGTGCACGGGGATCAGCGCGAGCGGCAGTCGACGGCGGGTCAGCCAGACCCGGTTGCGGGCGTTCACGCGGTAGTAGATGGCGTGCCGGGCGGGTGAGGTCTTCGGGTGCTGGAGCAGGAGTTCGGGCGCGTAGAGGATGCGCCAGCCCGCGTCAGCGGCCCGCCAGGCCAGGTCGGTCTCCTCATGGGCGAAGAAGAACTCGGCGGGCCAGTCCCCGGTCTCGGCGAGCATCGCCATGCGCAGCGCGTGTCCGCCGCCGAGGAAGCCGGTGACGTACCCGCCCCGGAGGGGGTCGGACCTGCCGACCCTGGGCACGTGCCGCTGCTGGGTCTCGCCCTGTTCGTCGGCGATGCGGAAGCCGACGATGCCGAGCCGGTCGTCGGCGGTGTACAGGTCGCGTACGCGGCGCAGCACGTCGGCGTCGACGAGGAGTCCGTCGTCGTCCAGCTCGACCACGACGTCGACGTCCCCGAAGTCGCGCAGCCGCGCGAGGGCCACGTTCCGGCCACCCGGACAGCCCAGGTTCTCGTCGAGTTCGATCGGGGTGAATTCGCCGGGCAGCCCCAGCCGGGCGGCGAACTCGGGCAGTGGGCAGCCGTTGCCGACGACGACGATCCTGGCGGGGGCGAGATCCTGCTTGGCCACGGACTCGAGCAGCGCGTCGACCTCGGCGGGGCGGTTGCCCATGGTCACGACGGCGACAGCGATCCTCAATTCCGTCATGCCCTGCCCTCACCTCGTACCGGCTGCGATTACCGGCGCGATGCTAGTGGTTCACGGTGGGGACTTCTCGCGTTCGCCGTTTTGCACAGGGACCGCCGGGGCTACGCACGGGGCCGCGTACGGCGGTTCTCCCTGCGCCGTACGAACTTCAGTCCCGACCAGTGCGCCCCGAGCGTCGCGACCTTCACATCGACCACGCCGAGCGGGAGGAAGAGGTCCCGCAGCCCGTTCTCCGTGATGTCGCTGACGTGGCCGGCCGCCCGCCGGGGCCAGGCGATCCAGAGCATGGCGTCATCGGCGAGGTCGCCGGCCAGCCCGGGGCCTTCGGCGACGAGATCGAGGTACGACCGGTAGAACGCGACGGCCACGTCGGCGCCCCGCGGGCCCCCCGCGGCCACCTCGCAGCCGTCCGGCAGCCCGGGGATGTCCCAGCCGGCGGGCGCGTGACGGAGCCGGATCCGGTGACCCGGCTTGATGCCGATCTTCCGGGCGAGCGGCGTACCTGAAGCGCCCGTATCCGAGGCACCCGTACCGGAGTCAGCCACCGCGGACCCCTCCTCACACTCCAGCCACCCCCGCCGTCACCGTCTTCCCCCCATCCTCCACCCCCGTTTCATGCACAGGAATCCGACTTGTCCGATTCATCCGTGACGCGCACGCTGGAACCGTGTGGTCACCAGATGCCGCGACAGCCACCATCAGCCTTCAGGGCATCGTCACGGGGTGGAGCGAGGGTGCTCGGCTGCTGCTGGGGTACCGCGCCGCCGAAGTCGTGGGGCGGGGCGCGGCCGACCTGCTCGTGGATCGGGAGGCGACGGGCTTCTCCCCGGTCGGCTCCCAGGAATGGAGCGGCACGGCGGCCCTCCGGCACCGCGACGGTCACCGTGTCGAACTGACCCTGCACGCCCATCCCTCCCTGGACGGCGACGGCGCGACCCAGGCGTTCGTCGTCACCGCCACCACCGGAACCGCGTCCTCCGACCGCGACCGGCGGATGGTGGAGTGGGCCTTCGCCCAGTCCTCGATCGCCCTGTCCACCTACAACGCCACGTCGGGCGCGTGGCGGCTCAACTCGGGCGCGGAGACCGACCCGCTGGGTGAGGCGCGCTCCGACGAGGGCTTCCTCAGGTGTGTGCGGCGAGTCGCCGAGGAGGCCATGCCGATGCGGTACGAGGGGTTCGCCCCGGCACCGCCCGCCGCCACCCGGCAGCGCTCCTGGATCGTCGAGCTGTGGCCCGTCAAGGACCCCGTCTCGGGCGAGGTGGCCGGGGTCGGCACCGCCGCCTTCGACAGCAGCGAGCAGTACGCCGCCCGGCAGCGGCTGGCCCTGCTGAACGAGGCGGGGTCCCGCATCGGCACCACGCTGGACGTCGCCCGTACCGCCCAGGAGCTCGCCGATCTGGCCGTCCCGCGGCTGGCCGACTTCACCAGCGTGGACCTGCTCGACTCCGTGATGCGCGGGGAGGAACCGGTGCCGGGCCCGGTCGACGCCGCCGTGGTGCTGCGCCGGGTCGCCCACCAGTCGGCCGCCGAGGGCGGGGGCGTGCCCGAGGCCGCCATCGCGCTGGGCGGGATCGACACCTATCCCCCGTTCTCGCCGCCGGCCCGCTCCCTGACCGGCGGGCGGCCGGTACTGAGCGGCGCTGACGACCCCGACTTCGCCCGCTGGGTCGGCGCGCACGAGGCACGGGCCGCCGTCGTCCGCGAGCACGGCTTCCACTCGGTCATGGCGACCCCGCTGCGGGCCCGGGGCATCACCCTCGGTGTCGCGGTCTTCGTCCGCGGCAAGGGCTCCCCGCCCTTCCAGCACGACGACCTGATCCTCGCCGAGGAACTCGCGGGCCGGGCCGCCGTCGGCGTGGACAACGCCCGCCGCTACACCCGCGAGCGCACCAACGCGCTCACCCTCCAGCGCAGCCTGCTCCCCCGTGACCTGCCGAAACAGGCGGCCGTCGAGGTGGCGTACCGCTATCTGCCCGCCGGTACGGGCGCGGGCGTCGGGGGCGACTGGTTCGACGTCGTCCCGCTGTCGGGCACCCGGGTCGCCCTGGTCGTCGGCGATGTCGTCGGGCACGGCATCCACGCCTCCGCCACCATGGGGCGGCTGCGCACCGCCGTACGCACCCTCGCCGACGTGGATCTGCCCCCGGACGAGCTGCTCACCCACCTCGACGACCTGGTCACCCATCTCACCTCGGACGACGACAGCGCCGTCCGTGACCTGCCGTACACCGGCGGGATCGGCGCGACCTGTCTGTACGCCGTCTACGACCCGGTCTCCCGGATCTGCACCCTCGCCAGCGCCGGCCATGTCCCGCCCGTCCTGCTGCTGCCCGACGGCACGGTCAGCGTCGTCCGTCTCACCCCGGGTCCGCTGCTGGGGGTCGGCGGGCTGCCCTTCGAGGCGACCGAGCTGGAGCTGCCCGAGGGCAGCCTGCTCGCCTTCTACACGGACGGCCTCATCGCCCGCGACCGCGACATGAGCGTCGGTCTCGAACGGCTCTGCGAGGCCATGTCCTCCCCGGTGCCCTCTCTGGAGGCCACCTGCGACGCCGTCCTCAGGGACATGCTCCCCGACAGCCCCGCCGACGACGTGGCCCTCCTGCTGGCCCGCACCCGTGCCCTGCACGCCGACCAGGTCGCCGCCTGGGCCCTGCCGTCCGACCCCGCGATCGTGGCCGACGCCCGTGCGCAGGCCACCCGGCAGCTCGCGGCGTGGGGCCTTCAGGAGGCGGCGTTCGTCACCGAGCTGGTGGTGAGCGAGCTGGTCACCAACGCCATCCGCTACGGCGGCGTACCGATCGGACTGCGCCTGATCCGGGACCGCACCCTGATCTGCGAGGTGTCCGACGCCAGCAGCACCGCCCCGCATCTGCGCCGCGCCCGCACCTACGACGAGGGCGGCCGCGGGCTGCACATGGTCGCCCAGCTCACCCAGGGCTGGGGCACCCGCCAGACCCCCACCGGCAAGACGATCTGGGCCGAGCAGCCCCTCCCGGTCGGCTGACCATGACCGAGCACACCCGCGACCGCACGACACCACCGGCCGGGGCGGACCACGCCACGCACACCCTCGGTCTGCTCTACCCTCCGTCCGGCCGCAAGCGGGACTACACCACCATGCAGCTGGCCTTCATCGGCGGCGTCGCCGAGGCCGCCGCCGCCTACGGCTACGACATGCTGCTCTCCCCCGCCGACACGCTCGACGACGACTCGTTCCGGCGGATGGTCGGACAGCGGCCGGCGGACGGCGAGCCGCGCGTGGACGGCGTGATCGTGATGGAGATCCGCCGCGAGGACGGCCGGGTCGAGTATCTGGCCGGGGCGGACTTCCCGTTCGTGGCCATCGGCCGCAACCACCGTTGTGACGGGGCGGGCTGGGTCGACCTGGACTTCGCCGGACTGGCGAGCGGCTGTGTACGGCACCTCGCCGACCTGGGCCACCACCGGATCGCCTTCGTCAACCGGTCGGAGCAGTTGTTCAACGTCGGCTACGGCTTCGCCCGGCTCGGCCACGAGGGCTACACCACCGCGATGACGGACCTGGGCCACGAGCCGCGCGCCTACCTGTGCGGTGACGACCTCGCCTCGGGCGAGGAGGTCGTGGCGCGGATCCTGGCCGACGACCCGGCCACCACCTCGCTGGTCACCCTGAACGAGGCGGCCCTGGAGGGGGTCTACCGCGGGCTGACCCGGCACGGCCGCAGCGTGCCGCGCGACTTCTCGGTCGTCGGTGTGGCGGCGAGCCCCTGGGCCGAGCAGGTGATCCCGCAGCTCACCGCCGCCGAGATCCCCGCCAAGGAGATGAGCCGGGTCGCCGTCGAGCTGATGGTGGAACGCCTGCGCTCCCCCGGCTCGACACCCCGGCACGTCCTGCTGAAACCCCTGATCACGCTGCGCGCCAGCACCGGGCGTTGTCATCCCCTGCCCGGTTCGGAACCCGAGCCCGAATTCCCCGATTTCGACATGGATTTCTGATACGTCGGGACATGCCGGGCCATCGAGCCGCCCGAGCTGCTCCGCACGCCCCTTGGAGCAGCACACCCGTTCTATCCGCACACCCGCTGTATCCGCACACCCGTTGTATCCGCACACCCGCTGTATCAGCACACCCCTTGGAGGGCACCATGTCGTACCCGGTCGACCGCCGCGGCTTCCTGCGCAGCACCGGTGCGGGAGCCGCCGCCCTCGGCCTCGGCGGGGCGCTGGCCTCCTGCGGCGGCTCCGACGCGCCGAGCACGACCACCCTCACCTGGTGGGACTACTTCACGCTGGACAACTTCCAGCCCGGCATGACCCGTCTGATCAAGGACATCGAGGCCGGGGTGCCGAACGTGCGGATCGAACGGCGGACCTTCCCGTTCGCGGAGCTGGAACGGCAGATCACCCTGGGCGCGATCTCCGGCGACCTGCCCGACATCGCGATCGTCGACAACGTCTCCATGAACACGCTCGGCGGCAGCGACCTGCTCGCCGACCTCACCGGCCGGGTCGAGGAGTGGGGCCAGGCCGACCAGTACTACAAGGGCCCCTGGGACGGCTGCCAGGTCGGCGGCCGCACGCTCGGCATCCCCAACCAGAGCAACTGCCTCGCCCTCTACTACAACACGCGGATGCTCCAGGACGCCGCCGTGGAACCGCCCACCACCTGGGCCGAGTTGGCCTCCGCCGCAGAGCGGCTGACCAGCGGGGACCGGTACGGGCTCGCGCTGAGCGCGATCAGGACCGAGGAGGGCGTCTTCCAGTTCCTGCCGTTCCTGTGGCAGGCGGGCGGCGACCTGGACACCTTCGCCACGGACGGCGCCACCGCCCTGTCCTTCCTCGACGGCCTGGTCGCCAAGGGCTCCCTGTCCGAGCAGTGCGTCGGCTGGACCCAGCAGGACGTCAACACCCGCTTCCTCAACCAGCGGGCCGCCCTCCAGATCAACGGCCCCTGGCAGATCCCCACGCTGAAGGAGGCCGACTTCGACTGGGCCGTCGTCGCCCTGCCCCGGGACAAGGAGGCGGCCACCTGTCTGGGCGGCGAGAACTGGGTGCTGATGGCGAGCAGCGACCATCTGGACAAGGCGTGGGAGGTGCTGGAGTACACCCAGCGCCCGTCGGTGCTGACGCCGTACCTCGTCTCCTTCGGCAACCTGCCCGCCCGCAAGGACCTCGCCGACCGGGGCGCCTGGGCCTCCGACCCGGCCCTGCGGCTCTTCCTGAGCCAGCTGCCCGTGGCCCGGCCACGTCAGTACGGCGCGCACTACGCCGACGCCTCGCAGGCCGTCGCGGAGGCGGAGCAGGCCGTACTGACCGGCTCGGCGGCCCCTTCGGCCGCGGCGAGGACGGCGGCCGTCAAGATCGACAAGGCGTTGGGCGAGCGGTGAGAGGGCGCCAGGCCCTCGCGCTGGAGATCCGCCGCCGAAGGGCCGGCCTCACGCAGGCCGGACCCGGTCCGGTTCGAGGGCCCTCCGCGCGCCGCCGACGTACCGGCTACCTCTTCTGCCTCCCGGGCCTGGCCTTCCTCGCCCTGTTCCTGGCCTACCCGCTCTTCTACAACGTCTGGACCTCCGTCCACGACGTGCGGCTGAGCGGCCTGCTCGGCGGTGCCGAGCGCTTCAACGGCCTCGCCAACTACCGGGCGGTCCTGGACGACCCGGCGTTCTGGCACTCGGTGCGCCTGTCGCTGGTCTTCACCCTGAGCTCGCTGGTGTGCCAGTTCACCCTCGGCTTCGCCCTGGCCCTGCTCTTCGCCCGCCCGTTCCCGCTGAACGGCCTCCTGCGCTCCCTGCTCCTGGTGGCCTGGCTGCTGCCTCCCATCGTCAGCGGCACCCTCTTCCGATGGCTGCTGGACGCTGAGTCCGGCGCGTACAACGCCCTGCTGAAGGCGGTCGGCCTGGGCCCTCTCGCCCACGACTGGCTCACCGACCCGTCCACCTCCCTGGCGGGCGTGATCCTCGCCAACATCTGGGTCGGCGTGCCCTTCAACATGCTCCTGCTCCTGGTCGGCCTGCACACCATCGACGCCGAGCTGCACGAGGCCGCCGCCCTCGACGGAGCCAACGCCTGGCAGCGCTTCTGCCGCATCACCCTGCCCCTGATGCGCCCGGTCTCCGTGAGCGTTCTCCTGCTCGGCCTCCTCTACACCTTCAAGGTCTTCGACCTGGTCTTCGTGATGACGGGCGGCGGCCCGGTCGACGCCACACGCGTGCTGTCCCTCTACGTCTACGAGGTCTTCTTCCGGTTCTTCCGATTCGGCGAGGGCGCCGCCGCGGGCCTGCTGCTGCTCGTCGTACCGCTGCTCACGGGCGCCCTCTACGTACGACGACTGCGGCGCGAGGACGCGACGGGAGGTTCCACGTGAAACCTCCCCGCCGTCCGTGGCTGCTCACGGCGGTCGCCACGCTGATCACCGCGGTCTTCCTGCTGCCGGTGTACTGGATGGCCAAGACCAGCCTCACCCGACCGGACCGGATCCTCACCCCGACCCCGCAGTGGCTGCCGGCCCCGTTCAGCGTCGAGAACTACCGGGCGGCGCTGGACTACGAAGGGCTGACCCGGGCCCTCCTCAACAGCGTGGTGATCTCCAGCGGAGTCGTGGCCCTCACGCTCCTGCTCGGCGTCCCGCTCGCCTACGCGCTCGCCCGCGTCCGTGTGCGCGGCTCGGGCGCGATGGTGCTCGCGCTGCTGGTCGCCCAACTGCCGCCCGCCATCGTGCTGGCGGCACCTCTGTTCATCCTGGAACGCCGGGCCGGCCTCACCGACTCCTACCTCGGCCTGATCGCCGCCGACACGACCCTCACCCTGCCCTTCGCGGTGATCGTGCTGCGCCCGGTACTGCGGTCCTTCCCCCCGGAGCTGGAGGAGGCCGCGCTGGTCGACGGCTGCGGGCTGCCCGGCGTCCTGCTGCGCGTCGTCCTGCCCGTCATGGCGCCGAGCCTGGTCGCCACGGCCGGGCTGTGCTTCCTGATCGGCTGGGGCGAGTTCCTGTTCGGCCTCACCCTGGCCGAGGGTCCGGACGTCCAGCCGGTCACCGTCCTGCTGAACGCCTTCGTCGGCCAGCACGGGACGGCGTGGGGTGCGCTGATGGCGACGGCCACCCTCATCAGCGTCCCGGTGGTCTGCGTGTTCGCCCTCTTCCAGCGGTTCGTCGTGGGCGGGCTGACGGCCGTCCGGGGGTCCTCGCGGTGACCTCCCCGGCGCGCGGATCCGGCCGGGCGGGCCGGTCGGGGTGGCCATCCCCGCTTCGGTTCAGACCCGCAGCGGGTTGGAGCGCACGGCCGCCATCAGATGCCAGGCCGTCGCCCCCAGGTGGCGGTACGGGTAGTACCCGAAGCCGAACCCGGTGTCGAGCGGGCTGCTGGCCGACACGACCCCGGACCGCTCGGGAAGCGCCCGCCCGCCGACGGTCTGGCCGCCCCCGAGCAGATCCTGGGCCCGCTCGGTGGAGTCGATCAGCCGCCGCGCCCGCGCCTCGTCCCCGCGTCCGCCCCGCTCCCGCTCGTACGACGCACACCCGAACTCACCGAATGGCTCGCCGCAGCCGAGGCCGAGGACATCCGCGTCATCACCAGCTCCGTCACCCTCGTCGAAGCCCGCGACCCCAAGACCGGCCAGGCCCGCTTCGACTAGGCCGTCTCCCGCGTCATCATCGTCCCGCCCACCGAAGCCATCGCCCGCAACGCGAGCAAGCTCCTCGCTGCGGCAGGGCTGCACGGCCACAAGTACGCCCTCGACGCGATCGCAGCCGCCACCGCACTGGCCTCGCCCGCCCCCGTGAGTGTCAACGAGTGCTGATCACCGTGGCAGGACGGCCGGTATCGCGGTGGGCCGGTGCCAGTCGCGGCGGAAGTGGATCAGTGGTGGTGTGTCGGAGAGCGTCGCGGCCTCCAGCCGACCGGTGAGGATGCTGTGGTCGCCGCCCGGCAGAACCTGGTGGCTCGTGCAGGCAAACCTGGCGGCCGCGTTGGCCAGGCCGGGCAGACCGAGTTCCAGGGGGACCAGCGCGGCCTCGGCCTCGGTGCGGTCCGGTCGGGCGAAGTCCCGGGCGACGGCGGCCTGTTCGTGTCCCAGGACGTTGACGAGGTAGCGGCCGGATGTACGGAACACCTCGTGGGCGCGGCCAGAGCGGCTGACGCAGACGAGGAGCAGCGGCGGCGCGGCGGACAGGCTGCACACCGCGCTGGCGGTGAACGCCCGCGCCCGGCCCTGTTCGTCCCAGGTGGAGACCACGGTGACGGGAGCGGCGAGGCAGGCCATGGCGTCGCGGAACGCCTCCACGGTCAACGGTCCGGGCGGCACCGCGCCGGGTTCGCCGAGCAGGGTGTCGTGGATCCGCGCGGCCAGCCCCCACCGGTCCGCATCGGCGAGTTCCAGACGCGTGACCGGGCCGGTGGTGAGGTCGGCCCACGGGTCGGGGTCCGGGTAGGGGACGGCTGTGTCCTCGGGTCTCGTCACGATCGTGACCGGGCAGGTGAGCCGCGGTGACGGGCCTGAGTGGCGGATGCGCGCGGGCGCCCCGCCGGCGCGGTCGCCGCGGCGCTGAGGCGGCCCGTCGGCCGACAGGAACAGGTGCTCGGGCTGCCGGTGCCCGTCGCCCACGAGTCGGTGCGCGGCCTCGTATCCCAGCAGGCCGCCCGGGCCGTGGCCGTACACGGCGTACGGTCCGCCGTCCGCTTCATGTGCGATGCGGGCCACGACGGCGTCGACGGTCTCCTCGAACATCCGGCGCGACGGGGCGCGGTGCCGGCCGTCCCGGCCGGCCGGTTCGACGGGTACGGGGATGAGCTCAGGCCGCAGCCGGGTCAGCGGAGTCGGGAAGAGACTGGCCGGGTCCCCTTCGTCGGCGAGGCAGAAGAGCTTCACGGGCGGGGCTGGCGGAGCGGGATCGTTCACTTTCTCTCCTTGGTCGGGGCCGTCATGCCCCGTAGTCGAAGGAGCCCGTGCGGCGCCCCCGCTCCCGCACCAGGCGGACCGCCACCGAGGCGAGGAGCAGCCACAGGACGCCGGTCAGCAGCGCGAGGCCGAGGGAGCGCGCCACGTCCGTGGTGGCGTGCCCGGCCATCAGCTCACGGATGGCGGCCAGGGCATGGGTCAGGGGCAGGACCTCGCTGACCGCCTGGACCCAGGGCGGCCAGAAGTCCACCGGGACCTGGACGCCGCAGATCGCCATCATCAGCAGATAGGCGGTGTTGGAGACGACGTTGCGCGCACCGGGCAGCCCGATGACGACGGCCGACAGGACCAGCCCGACGCCGTAGGTGCTGAGGGCGGTGACGACGATCAGCAGCGCCAGCGCGGGGACCTGAGCGGCCCTCGGGCGGACGCCGAAGGCGGGCGCGAGGACGAAGAGGGTGACGAGCGCGGTGACCGCACCGCTGACGGGCTGGTACAGGCCCCTGCCGAACAGCACCGTGCCCAGCGTCGCGGGTGACGCCGCGAGCAGCGGGAACGTGCCCTCCTGCCGTTCGCGCACGCCGTTGGTCACGACGGTCATCGTCTCGATGACGCACGCCATGACCGCGTTCCCGACGACGAGATACCGGGTGCGCTCGGGCGATCCGAGCATGACGCCGATGAGGGCGAAGAACGTCACCTGCGACAGCATCCGGCCCAGCCAGCCGATGGCCCACGAGCGCCAGGTGTACGTCTGGCGGAACTCGGCCGCCGACGTGGCCGCCGCGTAGCGCACCACCCGCAGCTGTCCCACCAGGGATCCGGTCAGGGTACTCATCACACCTCGGAGAGTGTTCCGGCGGCGCGGGCCTGCCGCAGCGCCCGGTTGACGGCGAGAAGTCCGGCGAGGGTGCCGGCCAGGCCCAGGCCGGTGATGACGGCCAGGCTGAGCCCGGCGTCCGGCACGGGGGCGGTGGACAGGGACTGCCGCAGCAACTCGGCGCTCCAGGACAGGAAGACGACCGAGGACAGCGGCCGCAGCCACTCCGGCAGCACGGAGACCGGCACCAGCACGCCGGCCAGCAGATAGAAGGGGTAGGTCAGGGTGTTCTGCATGAGGCGCGCGGTCGGTGCCAGGACGAACAGCGCCGACATGAGGGTCGCGGTGCCCGCCATGGCGAGCGCGGAGGCGAGCACGCACAGGACGAAGACCGTGCCGTGCACGACGGTCAGGCTGATCCCGAAGCCGGCCCGGGCCACCAGCCAGGCCTCCACGAAGCTCACCATGCTGATCGTGGTCACGGCGCCGATGCGGCCGAGGACGACCGGGAAGAACCGGGCGGGCGTGGCCACGAGGGCCTCCAGTGTGCCCCAGGACCGCTCCCTGTTGATCACCTCGCCGGCGATCAGCAGGGTCATGTCCCACAGGGCCATGAGGACCGGCGCCAGGACGATGCCGGCGGCCA
The DNA here is from genome assembly GCF_042800355.1 of Streptomyces sp. NPDC057623. Taxonomy (NCBI): domain Bacteria; kingdom Bacillati; phylum Actinomycetota; class Actinomycetes; order Kitasatosporales; family Streptomycetaceae; genus Streptomyces; species Streptomyces sp. NPDC057623. Next base: position 22,280 of record NZ_JBHVGZ010000071.1, on the reverse strand, counting down.
GGTCCCGCCGTCCGGAGTACTCGCTGATGGACAGCAGGACCATCGTCATGAGCGGGGCCCGTACGAGGATGAGCAGCACGTCGGGGCTGGTGCGGGCGATGGCCAGCTGGAAGCGGACCGCTCCCCACAAGGTGGTGATCACGCGGACACCCGCATCTTCCGGCCGCCGACGACCCTGAGGTACAGCTCCTCCAGGCTGGGCGGCCCGGTGCGTACGGTGCTCATGCCCCAGTCGACCAGCAGGGCGAGGACCACGCGGGTGGCCTCGGCACTCGCTGTGTCGACGCACAGTTGTCCGTCCCCCGGGCGGCGGACCACGGTCACCTCCGGCAGGTCCGCGATCTCCGCGGCCAGCCGCGAAGGTACGGACCGGGCCTCGATGCGCTGACCGCCCGAGAGCCGCCGGGCCAGGTCGCGCGGGTCGCCGGAGGTGAGGACGCGGCCGCGGTCGATGAGGGTGACCTCGTCGCAGATCGCCTCGGCCTGGGCCATGTCGTGGGTGGTGATCAGGACGGTCCGGCCCTCGGCCCGCAGGGCGCGGACGAAGTCGCGGAAGTCGTCGGCCGCGACCGGGTCCATCCCGGTGGTCGGTTCGTCGAGCAGCAGCACTCGGGCGTCGCCGATCAGGCCGCGGGCCAGGTGCAGCCGCTGCTTCATGCCGCGGGAGAAGCCGCCCACCCGTTCGCCGGCGCGCTCGGTCAGCCCGACCCGGGCCAGCAGGTCCGTGATGCGGGTACGCAGTTCCCGGCCGTGCAGTCCGTGCAGGGCACCCCACAGTTCGAGGTTCTGCCGGGCCGAGAGGCGGCTGTACAGTCCGCGGTCGCCGCCGAGGACCAGGCCGATGGAGCGGCGTATCTCACGGGGCCGGTCGGTGACGCCGTGGCCGAGGACGCGGGCGGTGCCGGAGGTGGGCAGCAGGGTGGTGGAGAGGATCTTGCACAAGGTGCTCTTGCCGGCTCCGTTGGGGCCGAGCAGCCCGTGCACCGTGCCCGGGGTGACCGACAGGGAGAGTCCGTCCAGGGCTGTCAGGGTGCGGGCGCTCCCGCCGCGTCCAACGGTGAACTCCCGGCGCAGGTCGATGACTTCGACGGCGGGTGGCAGGGTGGTGGTGGTCACCGGACGGCCTCCAGACGTTCGAGGACGGCGAGTGCCGTGTCGTAGGCGTCGCGGCTGACGACCTCGTCGCAGACCAGCAGGAAGTCGGCGACGGGGGTGCGCAGCAGCGTGACGCCGTCGCTGTCGTAGCGGGTGGCGCGGGGGCCTGCGGCCGGGTCCTGGCGCCAGTTCAGCAGCAGGCCCGGTACGGGCAGTCCGGCGCGCAGCCGGCCGTCGACGGTCGCGGTGTCGGGGGCCTCGGACGCGCGCTTTGCGTGCGCCGCGGCCTCGCGGTGGGACAGTTCGTCCGCGGCGGGTTCGCGCAGGAGGTCGCACAGGTCGTCCAGGGCCGCGCCGGTCCCGTCGCCGGTGTAGGTGAGCAGTTCCAGGAGTTCGGGGGCGAGCCGGTGGGCCGTGGCCGCCTCGGCGAGGGGACCGGGCTCCGGCGGGCTGTGCGTCAGGAGCATGAGGACGTCCACCGCGTCCTTCGCGTTGAAGGGCCGCTGGAACCGTTCCTCGGCCACCGACAGGAGGTCCGCGAGGGTCTGGTCGTCCGGCAGGGTGTAGCGCGGCGGCACGGTGCCGCCGAGGTCGCCCGGGAACGACACGGTGGTCAGTTCGACGGCGCAGGGCTGGTCGAAGAGTTCGTCCTCGGACGGCCATTTCAGCGCGAGGGTGACATCGGTGCGTCCCTCGTGCCCGGTCAGGGCCAGGTCGATGCCCTCGACCGGAACCCGGTCGCACAGGATCCGGGCCGCCTGCCACAGCTGTTCCTCCGTCTCGAAGTCGAGGTCGAGATCACCGACGGGGCGCAGCAGGTCCGCCGGGTACCAGCGGGCGAGCGAGGGCCCCTTGGCGAGGCGGACGGCGGGTACGGCCGACCGGACGGCGTCGCACAGGTCCGCGTACTGTGCGGCCCTCGCCCGTGCCCTGCGCAGTTCGTCACGGGTTCCGGGGCCCAGGGGCACGTTCTCCCTGGCCGCCGCCGAGATGAGCAACTGGGGCAGCCGGGGGGAGACGGTCCTGCCGCGGCGGATCAGTTCCCGGCGGCTCTGGTGCTCCGGCACGCCGAGCAGCCGGTACAGCATCTCCAGGGTGACCTCGGGCGGGGCGCTCGCGCGGGAGCCGGTCACGGCCGCGCCTCCGGTCGGGGTGCCGGGGCCCACCAGTAGGCGTGGTCGAGGCTCCAGCCGTTTTCCAGCAGTCTGGTGACGATCCGCCAGGTGTCCTTGCCGGCCTCCTCGGGGTCGGACGCGGCGGTGTGCACGACGTTGCCGATCAGCGGGCGGCCGAGAGCGTGGGCGTGGACGGCGGCGGCGCGGCTCAGTTCGGCCGTGGCGAGTCCGGTGTCGGGGGCGCCGTCGACGAGGATGTCGACGAGTTCGACGACGGCCTCTCCCGTCGTCTCGTCGTCGCACTCGGTCAGGAGCGTCGCGTGACCCACGGTCCGGCCGCCGTGCCGGGCCATGAGGGACACCCGGCCGGGCAGCGCGCACAGGTCGTCGGCCGCGGCCCGAGCCGCGGCCTCGGACACCGGACGCCGCACGTCCACACCGGCGGCGACGAAGGCCTGTGTCAGCCAGACCCGGACCAGTTCCTCGTCCGCGGGCCGGTCCGCGAGGGTCACGGCGGGCCGGTCCGCGAGGGTCACGGCGGGCCCGTCCGGCACCGGGGGCAGTTCGCCTTCGCAGCGCACATAGGTCAGATGGCGGCGCCAGGGGGCGGGCAGCGACACGTCCGGCGGGGTCCGCAGCAAGGTGCTCTCGGCGCCGGGATGCTCGCGGTGCAGGGCGGCGCGCACCGCCTCCAGCACGGCGGGGTCCTTGAGCGCGCGCTCGCCGGCGTCCTGGACCAGGACGTGGCTCTCGCCGGTGACGGCGTCGGTGTACGGGCCCGCCGTGACGTCGGCGAGCAGGTCGTCGGGGTCGGGCATGCCGCTCACGCCGCCTCCGGCCGGACCGCGACGGCCAGGTTTCCGCGCAGGCTGCCGGCGGCCCGCGCGATCTGCTCGGGCGTCACCGCGCGCAGCGCCGCCCGCGCCTGTTCCAGCGACCAGTCGGCGCTGCCGCCCCGGATGCCCAGCGCGGTGAGCCGGGCGCGTTCGAGCGGCATCTCCGCCTGGGTCACCAGACGCATCTCGGCCTTCCGCCGGGCGACGGCGAGCTCCTCCTCGGGCAGTCGGCCCTCGGCCAGGTCCGCCAGCAGCCCTTCGACGATGTCCACCAGCCGCCCCACGGCCTGCGGTTCCACTCCGACGAGCAGCCGCCAGACCCCGCATTCGGTGTAGGAGCGGTTCCACGCCTCGAAGGCGTACGACAGGGCTTCCTCGACGCGCAGCTTGCGGTAGAGCAGCGACGACGGGCTGGAGCCGAGGAGCGTCGCCAGGACCGTGTACGCCTCCTTGTCGGCGGCCTCCAGCGACGTGGAGCGTCCCGCGAAGCAGGTCCAGGCGAAGTCGGGACCGGACGGGCCCGGCGGGGTCAGGTCGGGGGCGGGCAGCGGCAGGGACGGCACGATCGCGGCGGCGGCGTCATGGGGCGCGAACGTGTCCAGGAGGTCGTCGAGCCCGTCGACGGGGCGCGGTCCCACCACCACGAGGGCCTTGGGCCCGTTCAGGAACCGTGTCCGGTGCTCCTCCTCGACGGCGGCGGCGGTCAGCTCCTGCAACTCCTCGATCCGCCCGCCGATCGGCCGACCGATCGGGTGGCCGGGGAACAGCTTCTCGAAGACGACATCCTGGACGAGGTCGGAGGGGTCGGCCGCGGCGGTGACCATCTCCTTGACGACGACCTCGCGTTCCGTCTCGAAGACCTGCGCGTCGAAGGCGGGCTCCAGCACGCAGTCCAGCATCATCGCCAGGGTCTCCGGCGCGTCCTCGGCGGCGACCTGGGCGTGGAAGAGCATGGTCTCCAGGCCGGTCTCGGCGTTGGTGGTGCCTCCCCTGCGTTCGACCCACTCCGCGAACGAGGGCCGGCCCGCCTTCGGCAGCGAGAAGAGCAGGTGCTCCAGGAGATGGGCGACGCCGCAGCGGCCCCGGGGGTCGAGCCGGGCACCGTACCCGACGGACAGGCAGATGCTGGTGGTCTCCAGGCTCGGGTCCAACACACTGACGACCGGCGGGCGGATGCGTTCCGCGACGGTCGACGGCGTTTGTCCGGCGGTGGGCATCCGGATTCCTTCCTTTCGAAGATCTTCGGAGATCGGAGATTTCGGAGAGCACAAAAACCAAGCGGTGGCGCCCCCGTTGCCCCCTGGCGGGCCCCCTCGCGCCCCAGGGTCTTTCAGCCTTTTTTTCCGTCTTCCTCGTTCCCACCCTT
>NZ_JBHVGZ010000071.1:0-17858 GCF_042800355.1 Streptomyces sp. NPDC057623 | reverse complement strand
CGGGTCTTTTCTGTGGAGGAGTCCCAGGAACTGGGGGGTTTAGAAGACAAAAAAAACAAAGTGGTACGGCAGGGGTCACTCTGTGGCGCCACCGCTAGCTCCTAGGAGCTTTCAAGCTTTGGTTCAGGCCTTCTTGGTGACGACCTTCTCCAGGCGGGGGGAGACGAGGGAGACCTTGTTGCGAGTCATTTTCTTTTCCTTTCTTAGATGGTGTTTTCGTCGCCGGGGCTTTCGGTTTTTTCCTCCGCCCCGTTGCGGCGACAAGTAATTTCTATCAGCGTCAGACAAGCACCCTCAAGGGAGAAGTCCCGAACATTCCACGGCGCGGAACGAATTCCTTTTTTCGGGGCTCCGCAAGGCCTCAGACGGCCGTCAGATGCAGCAGCAGGACCTTCCGGTCCTCCTGCGCGGCGCCGGACACGGGGGCCACGGAGTGCCAGGAACGCTCCGAGGGGCACAGCACGATGGACTCGCCGGCGAGCGGCAGGACCTGCTGAACCACGTCGTCGGCGGCGGGCGAGCCCAGTACCTGGAACTGTCCCTGGTTCGCGGCCGGCCAGTGGGAGTTGAAGTACCAGGTCTGGGTCACGAGTTTGTCGGTGCGGTCGGTGTGCGGGTCGATCCAGGCGCCCGCCGAGTAGCGGACCGCCCTGATCTCCAGCCGGGCCCTGGAGACGTCCCGGGAGATCAGCTTTCCGACCGCCTCCCGGTACTCGGCCGACATCAGGGTCCTCACCAGGTCCTGCCACAGGGGGGTGAGCTCCCAGAACCCCTCCTCGACCGCCCCGTCGTCGCCCACGAGGGCGAGGTTGTCCGTGCGGTACCCCTTCTCCCCCGGTCGTCCGCTCGGCCGTTCGGTGCGGGTGAACCCGCTGTCCGGGAACTCCCGGACGAGCCGGTCGAGCGCGGGTTCGCGCAACATCCCGCGGACGGTGCCCCAGACGAAGGGCGAGGAGTTCAGGGTGGTGCAGCTCAGGGCGTCCAGATCGACGGGGGAGGTCAGGCTGTTCATACGGGTTTCCTTTCTGCTGTGGCATCTGTTGTGTCGGGCCGCGGACGGGCTACGCGGCCCCGCTGACGCCCGCGGCCGGCGCGGCGCCGAAGTCCGGCAGGGCCGCGATGCGGGTCGCCAACTCCTGTGCGACGCGGTGCAGTTCCCTGGCCAGGACGGCGCGGTTCTCCTTGTCGGCGGCGCTCAACGCGGACAGCGCCAGCACCACACCCGTACCGGGCAGCCGTAGAGGGCAGGCCAGGACCGCGCAGGCGTGAACGGCGTCCTCCAGTCGCACCACGGGGCCGGTCACCGGAAGCTTCGGGCCGAGCGCTCGCAGCGCCGGGTTCTCCGGGCCGGGGGCGGGTACCGGCGCCAGCACCCGGCGGGCACCGAGATCGACGATCTTCTCCCGCCCGTCGGGCACCGTGGACATGCCCACCCGTAGCAGATGGACCACCTCGCGGCCCCGGGCGACGGACAGACAGACCAGGGATGTCCCGGTACTGCGGCGCAGGTTCTGCAGATGGGGCTGGGCCAGCACCCGGATCTTCTGGTCGCGTTGGAGGCGGCCGCCCAGTACGAACACCTGCCGGCCCAGGACGAGCCCGCGCTGGCCGCGTTCGAGGAACCCGGAGTCCAGCAGTTCCGCGACGAGCCGGTGGGCGGTGGGCTTGGGCAGGCCGGCGCGGCGGGCGAGTTCGGCCAGCGTGAGTTCCACGTCGTCCGTCCTGAACGCGCTGAGGATCGCCAGGCCCCGCGTCAGCATGGAGTCGCGTTTCCGGCGGCCGTGCAGCTCGTGCGCCCGGTCGAGCCGTACGGTCCGTTCGGGTTCGGAGACGGTCACCGCGCGCCGCCCCTTCGCCGCACCGGAGCAGGTGACGGAGAGACGGAAAGACAGAAATATGCGGACATTGAGATGGCGTTTTTCGGCATGGGGGGACTCCTGGAATTCGGAGGAGTTGAGGGGAGGGAACGCGGGCACCGGTGCGGGCGGTGAGTGGGACGCCCGTTTCGCCGGGGGCGTCTCGTTCCCTCACGAGTCTGCCGTCGGCCGAGGCCCGCCCGGAAGGCCGCCGGAACGGCGAAACCGTCCTGGCAGTTTCCGGCCAGAAAACAGCGACGGCCCCGTCCCCCCGTGTGCGGGGAGAAGGGGCCGCGGCGCGGCAGGGCCGTCTCGTCAGCTCATGCCGCGTCGGCGCGGGCCACGGCCGTGGTGAGCGCGGCACGGGACCGGTCGGCGTGGGCGAGCTGGAGCAGGAACTGGGAGACGACGTTGGTGGCGTAGGCGCCCGACGGGAGCATGAAGGAGACCTCGCACTTCCACAGCCCGCCGAACATGTCGTCGGGTTCGACGTCCCGCACGGTGACCACCGTCTGCAGGACCGTCGGCCGGCGCGAGACCGTGCGGCGCGCCGCGCCGTCGGACCACCGCCACTTGTCGTACTCCATCTCGGGCAGTTCGGCCAGCAGGCCCAGCAGGGGCCGCGGGGCCGTTGGGAAGGTGTAGCCGAGCCCTTCACGTTCGGTCTGCTCGACCTCGGGCCCGTGCCGTTCGAGGCGCCGGGCCAGCCGGTGGTTCCACAGGTAGGACGAGTGGGCCGTCCGGTAGAAGGCGGTCACCCGCTGGTCGAGGCCGGCGAAGAACTCCTCGGCGCCCCCGGTGTGCCGCAGCGCCAGGTCGCCCTCGTGGGATCCGGAAGTGCGCAGCAGAGCGAAGGCCAGGTCGAGGTCGCCGTCGAGCAGTGCCTGGCCGATCAGGTGGGTCACCTTGGGGCCGCCCGCGACACCGAAGCGCTGGGTGTCGTAGTAGTTGGCGAACAGGACGGGCGCCTCGCCCCGTGGCACCGCCCGCAGCCGGGCGGCGTCGTCGGCTTCCATGCCCCGCAGTGTCAGCAGGAAGGCGTTGCCCAGCAGTTCGCCGATGCCCACGCGGCGCGCACCGCGTCCGGCGCGGCCCAGGGACAGCCAGCGCCCGGTGCCGGGGGTCCACCTCCGGTTGAAGGCGTCGAGGATCACGGACGGCACGTCGGCCGCCACGGACAGGGTCTGCTCGGTGACGCCGTCCTCGTCCTTCAGCCCGGCCGCGGACACCGCGTCGGCCGGGAGTTCCAGGTGCCGGGCCACCAGGTCCATGGCCTCGAAGGTGGTGTAGCCCTTCTTTCGAAGGTTCAGATAGGTGTGGCGGGGGTCTTCCGAAGTCCGTTCCGGAAGGGCCATGACCTCCCGTACGACGAAATCCTCGGGCACTGCTTTCACAACAGGGTTTCCCATGACGATTCCAGGGGTTCGGGGCGGAAAGTCGACCGGAGAGAAAAGCGAACCGGCGAGACCGGTAAGTCGCAGAATCTGGGCGCGCAGCGTTCCCGCGCTCACAGTGAGGGCTGGGATTAAAGGGGGTGTTCACGCCGATTCCAGGCGGCTTTCCGATCTCGCCGGTGTCCTTGACATTACCGCCGCTGCCGAGTGCCCGGTACCGGCGGTTCCGTGAGGCGAAACGGAGATCACTCGGGCCTGTGGAAAATCACCTGGGCCGACAGCCGTACGGCGCCCGGGTTACCGGGCAGCGCGCTCTCCACGGCGTGCCAGGACGAGTCGCCGCGCACCAGGACGACGCTGGAGTTGTGCAGCGGCGGGATCCGCCGGACCACGTCCCGCGGGTCCTGCGAACCGAGGAGCAGCAGATTGCCGCCCCAGGTCTCGGGCCAGGGTTCGTTGAAGTAGAAGACGTGGGTGACGAGCTTGCCCGGCTTGTCCACGTGGGGATCGAGCCAGCAGTCGGGCGGATACCTCCAGAGGTTGACCTCGACCGGGCAGGACTCCACGGGCAGCCCGGTCAGCGCGGCCAGTCCGGCGCGGTACCCCGGGCCGGTCACCTCCCGCACGAAGGCCCGCCAGGGCGCGGGCAGTTCCTCGCCGGGCGCCTCGGGCGCGGGGTGCAGCGGACGGGTCCACATGGTGTACGTCTTGTCCGGGTCGTGGCCGCTGACCTTGGTGAAGCCGGTGTCGGGGAACGTTGCGCGCAGCCGAGCGGCGGTGTCCTCGGGGAAGGTCTCGGGCAGGTGGTGATAGGGGAACGGGGTGTGCTCGGCCTGGGCCAGGCCCAGCAGTACCGGATCGTCCGTCATCGGTCCTCCAGGGGAAGGGAGACGGCGGCCCGGTCCGGGCCGCCGCAGGTGCACGGGGTCGGGTCCGCGGCGGTCGGCGGCGGACCGGTGGCCGTCGGCCGCGCGCGGAGCAGAGCGGTCAGTTCGCGTCGTGCCGTACGCGCCGCGCGCCGCGAACGGCAGACGACGACCCGTCCGTCGTATCCGGCCAGCAGTCGGCGCATCTGAACGAGTTCACGGCGCCGGAAGCCGAGCACCTTGCGCAGCAGCGCGGGCAGATCGCGCACGGGCGGGTCGGCCGGGCGCAGCCCTCGGGGCAGATACTCGCCGTCGGCGCCGCGGTGCCTGCGCAGCCGGACGCTGCGCCGCACGACCTGCCAGGCGCAGACCACGACCGGCAGGTCGAGCAGGACCACGATCTCGGCCCTGGCCAGGCGTTCGGGGACGGTGTCCAGATGGTTGCCGTCCACGATCCACCGCTCGCCGCTCACCAGGTCCCGCACCAGCCGCCGCCACTCGTCCGGCGGGGTGCGTCGCCAGCCTGGGCGCCAGTAGAGGTCGTCGAGATGGAAGAGGGGGATTCCGGTGCCGGCCAGAGCGTGGCAGAACGTGGACTTGCCGCTTCCCGGGCTCCCCAGTACGGCCACCCGGCCGGCGAGCGGGATGCCGGAAGGCGTCATCGCTCACCTCGCCCGGGTGGCGGCGCCGTCTTCGCGGAGACCGACGCGGCGAGCAGACCGACGACCCGTCGCATGACGGGCCGGTCCGCCAGGGAGATCCGCAGGCACTCCGCCAGCCCTGGCACCCCGGTCAGTGCCCGGATTCTGAACCCCTCTTCCAGCAGAGCCCGTTCGACGAGCGCGGGCTCCGAGGTGGAGCCGGTGTGGAACGTGACGAAGTTCCCGCCCGGTTCGAGCCGCCGCCAACCGGGGCGGACCCGTTCGACGGCATCCGCGAACTCCGCCCGGATGGCGCGTACGTCGTCCCACACCTCGGTGAACTCCGCCGTGCGCTCCAGCAGCGCGGACAGCAGCGCGAGCGCGGGCCCGGACACCGTGCTGTCCGGCCGGTGGACGGCGAGATGTCCGGCGATGTCCTCGCCCGCGAAGACGGCGGCGATCCGGGCTCCGGCCAGGGCGTGGGACTTGGAGTGGGACCGCACGACGACGAGCCGGGGGTGGTCGGCGAGCAGGGGCACGTGCGTCACGCCGGCGTAGACGCCGTAGCACTCGTCGATCACCAGCAGGTGACCGTGCCGCTCGCACGCGTCGGCGAGGAGCCCGACCTCCTCGGGCGGTACCGGCAGCCCCGAGAGGCCGGCGGGGTTGGTCAGCGCGACGACCGAGGGCGGGTGACTGCGTACGGCATCGAACAGGTCGGCGTTGTCCAGCCCGGGCGGCCGTCCGCGGATCTGGCGCACGCCAGTCACCGGGACGCCGCGCAGCCGGGCGTAGTAGCGCCACGCCTCGAACGAGGGCTCCGGCAGGATCAGCCGGCCCGCGGGCACGGCGAAGGCGTCCACCAGCAGGCCGATCGCGGTGTCGGAGCCCGCCGTGAGCACGACACGCTCGACCGGTACGCCGTGGCGGGCGCCCAGTTGGGCCCGCACCTCCGTCAGGACGGGGTAGGAGCGAGTGTCGCCCGGGACCAGCGTCCCGAGCGCCTCGGAGACCAGCCGGTCGGCCAGCGGGTGCTGGAGTTCGCAGCTCTTCAGGTTGACCCCGCCAAAGCGCTGCCGGGACGGATGGCTGACAGTCAAGGCAGCGGCACGGACCGGGAAACGGCGAACCAGAGCGGCCTTGGGAGTGACAGGCGTGGCCGTCACGGGGTCACGCGGCGTCACGGTCGGTGTACCGCGGAATGGCCTCGTACACCTTCGTCAACCGGTCCTCGGCGCCGAACAGGAACTCGTACCACTCCCGCATCGTCCCGGGGTCCCCGGGCTCGGCGACGAGTTGACGGTTGTACCTGCTGATCTCCAGGGGGCTCAGGGTGGCGGGCATACCGTGGTACGGGGTGTACATGGTGGGCCGGACGCGTGCCCCGGTGCGGCGGGCCACCTCGATCGTCCGGGCCACTCCGGCGGGCGTGGTGCCCGGGAGGCCGACGATCACGAAGGCGTTGAGTTCGATGCCGGCATGTTCGCACCAGCCGGCCAGGGTGCGGAACTTCTCGTCCTCGATCTGCTTGGCCCTGGGAAGGTTCCCCTGGCTGTCGGGTTCGAGGGTCTCAAGCCCCACGGAGATGCGCACACAGCCCGACGCCCCCATCAGCGTGACGAGTTCCTCGCTGAGGTGGTGAATGGTGGTGGCGCATTTCCAGCGCGGCCGCAGCGAACCCTGCTGGAACCGTTCACACAGTTCCTTCACCCAGCGGCGGTCCAGGGTGAAGGTGGGCGCGTAGAAAGCGACGTATTCGAAGGGGTGCCGGGCGAACGCGGTCTCGATGTACTCGATGACCCGGTCCACCGAAAGACGCCGTTCCTTGAGGCCGAATATCGAGGGAACTTCGCAGAAGTCGCAGCCGATCGGGCAGCCGCGCGCGGCCGGCACGACGAGTTCGCGGCGGAACGGGATTCCGCAGAACTTGTGGTCGTCGCGGGCGTAGAGCCGGTCGTACGCGGCGTACGGGATCTCGTCCACGTCCGGCAGGGTCCAGTCCTCGGCCGGCAGTGACCCGCCCGGCTGCCGGGGATCGTGCCACTGACCCGCCGCCCGCACGGCGACGCCCGGCAGCGGCCCGGCGGGCCAGCCGCCGGCGACAGCGTCCACGACGTGAGCCACCCCGCACTCGTAGTCGCCGGACTGGACGATGGCGTCCAGGTCGTACCGCTTGAAGTAGCCGGGATTCATGCTGCTCAGGCGGCCGAACGTGACCAGGCGGCTGCGCGGGGACAGTTCCCTGGTATAGGCGATGAACCGTTCGAGACCGTCCACCGCGTCGAAGTCGTTCATCACGGCGACGACGTCGTAGTCACCCTGGAAGAGCAGATCGCCGACGGCCTTCCAGTTCATGTTCAGCACCCCGGCGTCACGTACGTCCACTCGGGTCACCCGGGGGTCTCGCCGGAGATGGCCGGCGGTCATGAACGCGGGCGTGTGATGACCGGCGTTGAAGTAGCTGGGAACATGCGGCGGCCAGATGACGAGTACCTTCATGGATTCACTCCTGCCTTGTATCTTTCCCAGCATGCTGGGAGGAATCCGGAGTGAAGAGAATCCGGGGTTTCTCCCGGCGGAACGCCTTTCGCCGGGAGACCGAGAAGGGCGTTCCGCCACACGGAACCCTTTCCGGACGGAATTGTCAATTCACCCTAGGGTGCCCACGGCTCTGTCATTTTCTACAGCAGGAAAGGACCCCTCATGCGCAGTGGAGCGCCTGTGATCACGGCCCCGGCCCCGGCCCGGCCCGCGCCCGACAGCTGGGAACTCTCCCGGGAACCGACGCCGTCGTCGGTGCGCGTGCGCGTCTCCGGGTTCAAGCACCTCCTCGTCCCGGCCCTCGCCGCGGCGTGCCTGGCCGACCGGCCCTGGCTGATCAGCAACGTGCCGGACATCGCCGACACCCGCGTCCTGACCGCGCTGCTCGGCAGGGCAGGAGCCGCGGTCACGCACGATCGGCAGGAGGGCACTGTGCGGGTCCTTGCCGGGGAGCTGAGGCAGCACCGCATCCCTGACGACCTGTCCGGCCAGGTGCACGGCGCCGTCTATCTGCTGCCCGCTCTGCTGGCGTCGACCGGACGGGTCGTGTCAGGACGCCACGGCGGCTGCCGGATCGGCTCCGGCGGGTCGGGTGAGCGCCCGCTGGCCCATGTCGCCGCGGTGATGGAGCGGTTCGGCGCCCGTTGCGAGACGACGGAGGGCTCCTTCAGCGCCACCACAACCGCGTCCGGGCTGCGCGGCGCCGTCGTCGACCTGGCCGACTTCGCGGTACGGGAACCGGTCACCGGCACCCTCACCGGACCGCACTACTCCGGGGCGACGAAGACGGCGCTGCTGCTGGGCGCCGTCGCGCGGGGCACCACCGTGCTGCGCGAGCCGTACCCCAAGGCCGATGTGCTGGAGCTCGCGCGGGCACTGGGTACGGCCGGGGTACCGCTGCGGATCGGCCCGGACGAGATCGTCATCGAGGGGCGGGGCGGTCCGGTCGGCGGCACCGAGCTGGCCCTGCCGTCCGACCTGATGGAGGTGGTCACGATGATCGCCCTGTCCGTCTGCCTGGACACCGAGTCACGGCTTGGGCTGGACCGGCCCGACGCGGTACGCGCGGGCCTCGCCCCCGAGCTGGCGTGTCTGGAGGCCATGGGGATACCCCTGGCCTGGGAGGGCGACATCCTGCGGACCGGGCGCGTCGAACGGATCGCCGCCGTGGACATGGTCGCCGCCTCCCACCTGGTCTACAGCGACGCCCTGGCCCTGCTGGTACCGATGCTGCTGCGCGCGTCGGGGCCCTCGGTGGTGACCGACCTGGTGTGGGGCTCCCGCTTCGGCTACGCCGAGGGGCTGCGGGCACTGGGCGCGGACCTGGCCGTCTCGGGTTCCCGGATGACCGTACGGCCCAGCGTGCTGAGCCCGGCGGCCGGCGATCTGCGCGCCGGCGATCTGCGCGCCGTGATGTCCCTGGTGATCGGCGCGCTGACGGCCGGGGGACGCCATGTGGTGCATGGCGTCCGACACCTGGCACGCGGCTACGACAACCTGCCCGACAAGCTGCGGTTGTTCGGCGCCGGAATCCGGGAGTGACTGCCGAAAGCGCGTTGAAGGGGTTCGATGCGCTGCCCCGGTCGTGCCGCACCCGGGCAGCCCGGCGAGATCACGTTCCGGGCCACGGAACGCGCCATGGGTGCGGCGGCCCCGGCGCTCCAGGATGGAACGTGGCCGCGTCCGGCCAGGAGTGGAGCACCCCCGGCCTTCAGCCCTGTCGTGCGGTGCCCGCCCGCGAATGAACCGCGAAAGGAAGGCACCTGTGACGGGAAACCCGCGCACGACCCTGCTCGATCCGACCGCGTCCCCGCCGGGTGACGTCTTCACCTTGTCCCGGTGGTTCGCCCGGCTGTCCGTACAGAGCGCGCTGCCGGAGCTGAACGCGTTCCTCACCGCGCTGCTCGGCCCGTACTGCGTCCTGGCCACGGGCGCCGCTCCCGGCGCGGTGACCGTGTCGGTGCGCTGCTCGCCGACGCTGCCCGTCGCCCACGACGACCTGGACGCCGTACCGCGCAGCCCGCAGCTGTGGCTCGACGAGGACGGGCCCCGCATGGTCGTCCTGGAGCATCTGAGCGACACCATGGTGACGCTGCGGGACATGGAGGAGGACAGCGACCCCGTACTGATCAGCGTGAACCGGCCGGAGAAGGCCATCCGGCTGGACATCGCGGCGGACACACCCAGGGCACGGCGCGCCGTCGCGCGGCTGGTGGCGTTCCTGCTCGGCGCTCAGCTGCACTCGGGCGGCGTCCCGGTGCTGCACGGCTCCGCGGTGGCCCGGGACGGCAAAGCCGTCGCCATTCTCGGTCCCAGCAGTTCCGGCAAGTCCACCCTTGCCTTCCTCGCCTCCACCCTGGCCGGCTGGGACTTCGTCTCGGACGACACCCTGCTGGCCTGGGACGAGGGGCCGAACGGGCCGCTGTCGGTGAGCGGCAGCCCGCGCCGGCTGGGCATCGGGGTGGGCAGCCTGACCGCACACCCGGCGCGGCCCCGCTTCGAGACGTACCCGCTGCGCCGGTACGGCGACAGCCCGGTGGGCCCTTTGCCCACGCCCTCGGCGAACTCGTGGTCCGGTGCGGGGCGCGTGCGCCTGTACTGCGACATCGACGAGCTCACCGCCATCACGGGTACCCGGTGCGCACAGCACGCCACCCCGGCCGGAATCGTCCTGCCCGTCGCCGACCCGCACCTGACGGGATGGAGGGTGGAGGCGCAGACGGCGGCCGGCGAGCTGCCCGAGCTGAAGCCGACCAGCGGGCGCAACCTGCGGTACTTCGTGGACTACCTCGGCATCCTCACGCCGCGCCCCTTCGACGCCGAGGGCCGCGCCAGGGTCCTCGACGGAATGCGGCGGCTGCCCCGCGTCCGGGTGCGCTACGGCCCGGACGTGAACGCCGACTTCCCGCGTTTCTGGTCCGAGGTGACCGACGCACTGGGCCTGGGGGAGGCGCGGCCGTGCTGATCTGGAACGTGGAATCCGCGGCCGTCGGGGTCAACTTCCGGGAGGTCCGGGCAAGGGGGCTGCGGCCCGGACGGCTGTTCCGCTGCGGTTACATCTCGGCCTGCACTCCACGGGAGGCGGCCGTGCTGCGCGACCGGTACGGGATCCGTACCGTCATCGACCTGCGCAGCCCGCGCGAGACCGCCAAGTACGGCGCCCCGCAGGCCCTGACCGACGCCGGGCTGCGCTGGATCCAGGCCCCGCTGACCGGTTACTCCGGCGCCGCCGTAGCCGGGCAGCGCCCCGCCTCCGAGGACGTGGTGCGCTACTACCACGGCATCCTCACCGACGCGTACGACCCCTGCTGGCCGGGCCTGTTCACCGCCTTGGCCATCGTGGCGGCGGAACCGTTCCTGGTCTGCTGCCACTTCGGCAAGGACCGCACCGGCCTGGCCGTCGCCGCGGTCCTCGACCTGCTGGGCTGTCCCGCCGAGGACATCGCGCGCGACTACGGGGAGAGCGCGCGCGACCTGGTCGCCCAGGTGGACCGCTTCCAGGACAAGTGGGTACGGCGGGGCCACACCCGTGACGACTATCTCCACCGGATGCAGGTACGCGACGAGACGATGCGCACATGGCTGTCGGAGGTGCGGGAACGGCACGGCGGTCTGGTCCCGTTCCTGAGCCGTCGGGGTGTGTCGCAGGCAGCCCTGGACACCGTTCGCACAGAACTGTCGGACGTCCCGCCGGGGCCGCGGGAACCGTCCGCCGGGAGGCGGGAGTGAGGTCCCGGCGGCCCGGTGCGGGTGGGTCACCGAACATGTACCGTCCGCGAGGCCCAGCAGCACCAGGGCGCCTCCGCGTCGCCACCAATGGGGGAACGGTCCCCGGCCCGGCGCGGCGCCGGGCCGGGGATGTGACACAGGCTCTGCGGCGCTGACGGCGCGGTGGCGCCCGACGGGCCAGAGGCTGCGGTGGCCTTCGTGCGGCGGTGGGCACAGCAGTCGGGTGTCGACCCGCGACGGGCCGGGCGGCGGTCATCGCCCGACGACCCACGCCGGAAGTCCGCCGCCGTGGCCCGCAGCCTCGGCGCGGACTGCGTGATGTGGCCGGCCTACCGGGACAGGGCTCCGCGGCGCGGACCGCACGCCAGGTGATGGACGGGCGCCATGGTCAGGTCCTGGCCGCGGCCACCGCACGGGCGACAGCCGCCCTGGGGACGGAGTGGCCCGGTTCCAGTGCCGCGGCAGGCAACGTCTGCCCGTGAAGGAGCGGCGTCCGGTGCGTGGTCTCGGCGTGCCGGCCGGAAGCCCTCGTACTGGGCGTACTTGGGTTTCCGGCCGGTGCGGCGAGTGGGGGCACCTCCCACGCCCTTGAGGCAGTGGAGGAGCGTGCCGGGTCTCGCGACGGGGCGGACGTTGCCTGTCGCGGCACTAGGGTGTTGGGGGCCTGCTCCCGTCAGGTGTCGGCTACCGGATCGGCCCGGCCGACCGAGTTCCCCACCCCTGCCGGTCCGGGAGGCCAGGAGTGGACGGGGCGCGCCCGGGCATGGCCGTCCTGAGGGCCTCCCGCAAGCACTCCATGTGCGCCGCCTCGTCCGTCGGATCCCGCTGCGCCAGCATCCGTTCCCGCGCGAGCAGCCGCATCAGGCCGACCAGTCGGTACGATTCGGTCGCGTCTCCGTCGGGACGTACGTCGACGAGTCCTCTCTCAACGAGGTCGTCGAGGAGTCCCATCCCGACGCCCGGCGCGCAGCCCAGCAACTCGTCGACGACCGCCGACGAGAAGCTCCGTTCCCCCCACAGCGTCAGCCGCCGCAGCAGCAGCCGCGCGGCGCAGCGCAGATCCTCGTAGTCGGCGAGCAGGGCACCGCGTACGTCGAACCCCCCGCAGGAAAGCTGGTCGAGCAGCACGGAATCGTCCTTCAGGTCCTTGACATACCGGGCCAGCGGCCACTGCGGACGCCGGTTGAGCCGGGATGCCAAGGCCGTCAGCGCGAGGGGAAGGCCGGCGCAACGATCCGCGAGCCGTCGCGCCTCCTCGGACTCGGCGGACACCCGGGAGGCGCCGATGAGCCGGGCCAGGAAGCTGACGGAGGCGTCCGTGCCGAGGTGGCCGAGGCGGATGCGGTGCGCCATCGGCTGCGTACCCCACGGCACCCTGGTGACCAGGATGACCGCCCGGTCGGTGCCGTCGGTCAGGAACGGGAGGATCTGCCGGTCCTGCGCGTTGTCGAGAACCACCAGTACCCGGCGCCCACGCAGCAGCTCCCGGTACTGCGCCGAGCGCTCCTCCAGCGTCGGCGGCACCTGGGAGGACGGGACCCCCAGGGCGCGCAGGAACGTCGCCAGGACGGCATGGGGGCCGACCGGGGTGCGGTCCACGCGGCGCATGTCGTGGTAGAGCTGACCGTCCGGATAGTCGGGGGCCAGTCGAGTGGCAGCCTCGACCGCGAAGGCGGTCTTGCCCACCCCCGGCGGGCCGGAGACGGAGACGAGCCCGCGCCGCGCGCCCGGGCCCGCCGCGCCCGAGGGACGCAACGCTTCCCGCAGGGCACAGAGCTCCTCCGAACGGCCATCGAGGTGAAACGACCCCAGCACGGGCAGGAGTTCGCGGCCGAGCTTAGGCCGGCGCAGCGCCCCGTGCGGCGCAGCCGAGGCGTGGCGGACTCGCGTTTCCTCGTGGTCCCTGGCCTTCCCGCCGCGGAAGCTCATGTCGTGCAGAATCGTTTCATGCAGCTGTCGTAGCTCAGGATCCGGCTCCAGCCCGAGACGGTCCCGGTACTCCCGGAGCGCCTCGCGATAGACGGTGAGCGCGTCCGCCCGCCGTCCCAGCTGTTGCAGGGCCTTCATGTTGAGCGCCCGGAGCCTCCCGTGCAGGGGATGTTCGGCGACCAGCCCGGCCAACTCGTCGATGATGTCGGCTGCCTGACCGAGGTCGAGTTGCGCGTCCAGACACACCTCAAGGACATGAAGTCTGCGCTGAGCGAGCTGGCGTGCCACGGACTGCACCACCTCGCTGCCCACGTCAGCCAGCGGCTCGCCGGTGAACAGCCCTAGCGCCCGGCGGGCGATGGCGACACCCTCAGCGGTCGCCTCGGGACTGGAACGCTGCTTGATCACGCGCAGGGCCGCGGATACCTCCCGCTCGAAGACGAGCAGGTCCACCTCGTCCTGATCGGCGACGAGTTGATAACCGGGGCGGGAGGTGACGATACGGCCGGACAGCCCTGCCTCGTCGAACGCCCGGCGCAGCCGTGAGATACAGATCTGGATCTGGGTCCGGACGGTGGACGGGGTGTGGTAGTTCCACACCCCGTCGGCCAACCGCTCCACCGAAACCACCTTGTTGGCGTTGAGGATGAGCTGCGACACGACGACACGCTCACGTCCGGCGGGGAGACTGATCTGTCCCGCCGGGCCGGTCAGCCGGAGCGGCCCGAGAATACGAAAGACAGGTTCCAACGCTCCGCCTCTGTCTGACGGCAGATCCGTCAAGGTGCTGACCTCACTCGCCCTGGCCGAAGTCTACCCACACCCGCAGACTTACTTGAAGTGTTGAATACCCTAAAGCAAATCGCAGATGCATTCCCCGCTACAGCCAGCCCAGCTGAGCGGCCTTCACCCCCGCCTCGAAACGACTGCGCGCCCCCAGGCGCTCCATGATGGAGGCCATGGTCCGGCGCGCCGTACGCGCCGAGATGAACAGCTTGGCGGCGGCCGACTCATCCGTGTGCCCCTGCGCGATGAGCACCAACAGCGCCTTCTCCTGCGAGGACAGACCATCGCCGTCGGGCCGGCGGTCGCTGCCGAGTGGCGTGGCCACGTCCCAGACCTGCTCGAAAAGGGCCATCAGAGAGGCGACCATCCCCGGTTCCGTGAGAAACATCGCCCCTTTGCGGCTGTCCTTCGGATCGATCGGCACCAGAGCGGCGCTCCGGTCCACCACCACCATCCTGGGAGGCAGCGTCGACACCGTACGGAATTCACTGCCTTGGTCGGTCAGCCACCGGGCATATGCCAGAGTTTCCTCGTGCCCGCGAACGGAATCCAGACCGACCGTCCGCACGGCTGCCCCACGGGCCATTACCCGGGCATCGTTTTCGCGCGCGGCCTCCAGGGCTTCGGCGGACTGGGCCCCGCCCGGCATGAACGTCGCCACGGACCACCGGGCCTCCTGTGAGAATCTCTCCAGCCGCTGCTGCACCGCGTCGATTCCCTCCAGCCGCTGCACACCCTCGGTGACGGCGGAGGGGACACTCGTGTTCCGGTCCGCGAGCATCCGCAGCACCATGGACTGGCTGGCCGAGATCTGTTGCTGGCGCGCCAGCAACTGCTCGTGCTCGCGAGCCAGCAACTCCTGAAGCCCTACCACGGGGTCCACCGGAACCAGCCGTCCCGGCTCGTCGCGGGACCGCCGCATCATCCGCAACTGGAGCAGGGCCTCCAACGCGTCGCGGACCTCGGCGACGTCGAGCTGAAGCCGCTCCGCCAGTCCCGGCGCATCCAGCGCCGGCGCCTCCAGCGCAGCCCTGTAGACGATCTCCTGCACGTGATCAAGCCCGGCCAGCCCGAGAACAACCTTCATTTCTACCCCACCTCCGCCCGCCAAGAGAGCAATCGCTTCCCCGCCGGGACCAAAACCCTGCCTAACAACACATTCACCCCGGGCGACGGCACACCAGCGATTACCGAGAGTTCACCACGGCGCCGCGCGCCGAGCGGGAAAGATGTCATCGAAAAAGACCTCCGTCTTCCGATTGTGGCGGTATCTCGTCGCACCGCCACTCCTTCAGGACCGAGGAATCACCTCGCCTACCTTCACACAAAGGGGCTGGACTTTCAGTCCGCTATCACTTCCCTATCGGGCGTTTCCAAGTCCGCCTGCCCGACGCACGGGAAGAATCGGAGAAACCGACCGAATCCCGGATCTACCTACCGGCCAGGGCTCACGCGGGCTCCGCCACGGAGCGTCACCTCAAGCCAATCCTTCTACTTCCATTACAGATTCTTGACGATGCGGCCCCGCACCCGCACGAGGGCACTCCGCCTCCCCCTCCGGGTCCCCGCCCGTCACGGCTGGCCTGAAGCGGCCGGGCCGCTTTTCCCGCTTCTCCCGGCCGGTTCAGATCTCCAGAATCGAAAACGAAGCGAGGGACGCGGCGACGCGAACACCGACAAAGGTCGAGCAACGCCTCTCATTTCCATCGCAAAGGCACGACCAAACGCGTCAAAAGAAATGTGCGCCAAGGATTTGGCACACAAACGAATCTGCCGCAGCTTATGCATCGCAATTCTTCTGGAGGTAGAACCATGTCTCGAAGCCTGCGTTTCTACGGGATTCTCGTCGCCGCCGCCATCGCCCTGACCGGCCTCGCCGTGCAGTCGACCGCCCAGCACGTCTCGACCGTCGTCCGGGTGGAGGGCACGGACGACGGTCTGATCTGGGACTGAGGCGGCCCGCAGGCGCGGCCCGGCCGCGAGCGCGCCGGGTTCAGGCGTCGCTGCGGCCCGGTTGCCAGCCGGTTTCCTGGGACCAGGAGGCTGCCTCGCGCAAGACGTCCCAGATGAAGGGGCTCTTGCGCTCGGTGTAGGTCTGGGCGTCGTGGCGGTGCCGGGCGGCCAGTTCCCGTTTGGTGTGGGCGTACCGCCGGGCGGTGTCGGGGTGGGTGCGGAGAAAGTCGCGGAAGACCAGGTTCAGCTGTTCGTCGAGACTGCCGGCGCGGCGTACGTGGATGTGGATGCGGCGGGAGCCCGGTGCCTCGCGGAAATACCGTTTGGACAGGTCGGGATTGTCGTGGCGGTAACGGAAGCCCAGTTCCTCCAGCGGCCGGCGGAAGGTGTCGTCCGGTGTCAGCTCGGTGACGGAGATCTGCACGTCGATGATGGGCTTGGCGGGCAGGCCGGGTACCGCGGTGGAGCCCACGTGGTCGATCCTCGGGACGTCCGTCAGCGCGGCCCGCAGCAGTGCGCCGAGGGCGGTGAACTCCGCGGGCCACCGGGGGTCGTAGGGAACGATCTCGACCCTGCGGCCCGGCGTGCCCGCCGGGCCGTCGGCTACTGCTTCGGTCATGGCGTGAGCCCGGCCGTCGCGGGGCGGGCCTGTTCGCGCTTGTAGCGGGGGGTGAAGTCCACCTGGGTCGAGTAGACGCTCCGGACGCCGCCCCACTCGTGCCACAGGAAGTTGAGGTCGACGGAGGCCACCAGCCGCAGACCCAGGTCCAGATGGTCCTGCCGACGCAGTTCGAGGTAGGCGAGGTCGGGGTGCTCCCGGCCCGCGGGCCAGACCAGTTCGATGCCGTCGACACTCCGGAGATGGTCACCGAGTTCCACCTCCCGGCCCCGGTCCCAGATCTCCCAGTACCCCTGGTACTTCTCCGGCGCGTCCTTCTCGTCGAAGTGCAGGGAGGGGTTGATCCGGGCCAGTCCGCCGGGTGCGAGGAGCCGGTTGCACTCCTTGAGGAAGGCGGCCTTGTCGTCGTACAGGTACAGCGACGCCTGGCTGTAGACGAAGTCGAAGGATGCGTCGGGGAACGGCAGCGGCCGGGAGGCGTCGCAGTAGGTGATGTGCGGCAGCGCGGTCCGTTCCAGGTCCTGTGCAATGAAGATGCCGCGCTCCAGTGCCTCGGCGCGCATCCGCTGTTCGTCGCCGTCGATCGGCGAGTAGTTGAAGCCGCACACCTCGACGGCGTCGCCGAAGGTGCGGACGAGTTCCATCATGGCCACGCCGTAGCCGCAGCCCGCCTCCAGCAGCCGTACCCTGCCCTGCTGCTCGATCCGGGCGGCTACCGCCGCTTCGAAGTCACCGAGATACTTCCGGGCGTGGGCCAGGCCCCGGTCCCTTGTCATTGGATGGTCCCCTCTCAGCCGGTGGGTGTCGCAGACGCCTCGTGTTCCTGGCTTCCGACCCTAGCCAGCGCCGCCGCCGTCGTGACCGGCACATTTCACCGCGCGGAACGAAGGCTTCTGCGGTCCGTCGCCTCCCCGGCACGATCGCAGGCGATGGCAGGGACGGCGAGACCGGAGGAGCGGTCGGATGCGGATCCGTTGGGAGTTTCGTCGGGTGTCCGCGGTGCGGGCACGTATCGCGCTGCCCGTGCGCTGTGACGTCGCGCGGGACACCCATGCCCTGGTCAAGCCGGACGGGGTGGCGCGTGGTCTGTCCGGGACCGTCGTGGACGGGCTGCGGGATGCGGGCCTGGACGTGGAGACGGTCGGTGAGCTGCTGCTGCGCCCTTCGGACGCGGAACGCTGGCTGCCGGAGAAGACCGACGAGCCGGACGGCAGGCTGACCCTGGCCTACCTGTGCGAGGGGCCCGTACTGCTGCTGGCGGTCCGGGGCGAGGACGCCATCAGGCGGACGCTGTCCGTCAAGCGGCGGCTGCGGGCGGGCCTCGGCTGTGGCGAGCGGCGCAACGTGGTGCACTGTCCGGAGACCCTGGGCGAACGCGACCACGAGCGGACGGTCTTCGCGCCCCTGCTGCGGTGACCGGCCACGCAGACACCCTGGCCGAAGGACCGCCGGGGGGTGCCCCTATCTCTTTCGTCAAGGGGCGGGTCGGTTGATTGGTGATGTTTCAGGCGGCTTGGGGGACGGCTTGAGGTTCGAAGAACGTG